>DASYPX010000038.1:0-24667 GCA_036006125.1 Pyrinomonadaceae bacterium
GAATCGAGCGAATGAATGACGTCAAACAGTTGCACCGCGCGGCGCGCTTTATTCGACTGCAAGTGTCCGATCAGGTGCCAATGCGCAGCCTCGCGCCCGACATCGGCGATCTTCTCATCTGCTTCCTGCACGCGATTCTCACCGAGATCGGTGATACCGGCGGCAATCGCAGCGCGAACTATCTCAGCCGGATGCGTCTTGCTGACCGCGATTAGCTGCACATCTTCACTCGCCCGACCGGCGCGCTTCGCCGCGGTCTCGATGCGCGATTGCACTTGGGCCAGTCGCTGTTGCAAAACATCAGTGTCGTTCGTCATTCAGCAGTACGTAACGCAACGGCACTATAACAATCGCTTTTGAAATGCGGCAACAGCGCATCCGGTCGCTATAGGTCCGATCCGATATCGTAACCGAAAGTCTCGATATCGTGCGGACACTTCTGTGACACGCCGATGAACGCCCGCATCTTCGCTATTCCTTACCGCGAATTCGTTGGCATGATGATTGTTTGATTAAGCGGCGCTATTCCAGCTTTTCAGCAATTCCAAGACATAAAGTTTCGTGTCAGGAGGTAAATGAATGAGAAGAGCGAGACATCAGAGCAAGTTTTTGGCCGCTATGTTTTTCGGATTAGTTCTATTGTTGGCTATGCCCGCGATTTCACTGGCGCAGGGACGCGGTCGAGGACGCGGACGTGGACCCGATGGGGATAAGAAGTGCGCAAAGTTTGTGAACTGCCACGACGCGCGTGATGGGCGGTGGGACGGTCGCGGACCGCGACGAAATGCGGATTATCGAAGAAACACTATCTTTGGAAACCGCGTTGGTTATCGTAACCGCTCCTACAGCACCAACGATTATTGGCGGCGACGGCATCTCACATATCGGCGAAACTCTGACACGAATTGGCAATATCGGAGCAACAGACGTCGATACTGACATAGAACGTTTTAGATCCGCGCGCTGCAACGGATCGCGCCGCGTTTCTTGACACCGTTGAAGGGCGATTCGTATATTGAGTTTCTCGTTCGCGGATGTGGCGGAACTGGCAGACGCGCAGGTCTCAGAAGCCTGTGATGGTGACATCGTGGAGGTTCAAGTCCTCTCATCCGCACCATAAAATCAACGAAAGGCGAGTCTCATCGGACTCGCCTTTTTTGTCAGAAGCCCAACCCTCAGGAAAGGCAACTATCGGTAGCGTCAACTGTATTGAATGGCAATTCCCTCTGAAGAATTTCATGCCAAGGCACCCTCCCTGACGGTCGTGCTTCTGACACTATCGCTTCTTTAGCTTTCCTCCGATCAGCACGCCAACCGCGCCAATAATTGGAAAAGTGAACGGTACCCAAATCGGCTCGCGGGCTTTCTGCATGGCCTCCGTTTGCGTCACCGTTCCGGTGCGTACGAGATTCGCATTTGCCTGCTGGGCCATTAAAGACGGGATTGCTAACAACAGTCCCAACACAAATACCACGAGCGCAAGAATCGTCGGCGCCTTGCCTCCTTTGGCAATGATCGCGCAAACCAGTCCGCCGATAATGCCGATAATCAAATTCGCAGCTAACGACATTACTATCCATCGATTCGATGCGTCGAATGAGTTCGGCTTAAACGACCACTCGGTTCCCATCAAAAGGAAGACGCACGTGAACGTCGCAAACACGAGCACGAACATCGTGATATAGGCGACGATAATTGCGACAATCGTTCTCGCCATCAGTTCCTCCGAATTAAGAGCGTCGTCTTAGTTTTCCGCCAATCACCGCCCCAATGGCCTGTATGACCGGAAGGGCAAATGGCGTCCAAATCGGCCAGTAGGCTTTTTGCGCCGCTTCCACCGCAGGAACATCTCCCAGGCGAACCATGTCTGCGTTCGTTCGGGCTTTCATCATCGCGGGCACGGCGAGCAGCCATCCCAGCACAATTATGAGAATCGCCAACGCTAATGGCGCCTTGCCACCCTTCGCGATTGCCGCACAGATCAAGCCCGCGATGATTGCCGTGATGAAAGTGGCTACCACCGCCATTAGGATCCATCGATTCGACGCGAGATAACGGCGCGGCTTGAACGCGTTATTCGGTCCGACGATCGCATAAAGTCCAACGAATACAGCGAAGTTAAGTATGAACATCGTCACGTAACCGACGATTACTCCAATGATTGATCTCGCCATAATGACGTCTCCTGGTGAACGAACTGGAAAATCACGCCGCGTTTATCACAAACACAATCGCGGCGGCAAGCCTACTGCGTAGCAATGGCGCCGCGGCCGCCTCGCAAGACATATTTTTGAATTTTGCCGGTAGCAGTTTTTGGTAATTCGGAAACAAAATTGACTCGGTGCGGAGCTTTGAAATGGGCGAGATGCTCACGCGCAAATTCACGAAGTTCTTCTTCGGTCGTCGTCGCGCCGTTTTTCAGCACCACGAACGCGTGCGGCGCTTCACCCCAACGTTCGTCAGGCAACCCCACGATGGCAACTTCCTGCACGGCAGGATGACGAAGAAGCACGCCTTCAACTTCGACTGACGAGATGTTCTCACCGCCACTAATGATTACGTCTTTGAGTCGATCGCGAATTTCAATGTAGCCGTCGGAATGAATGACCGCCGCGTCTCCGGTATGAAACCAACCGCCTCGCATCGCCTGTGCGCTCGCTTCGGGATCGTTGTAATAACCGGCCATCACCACGTTGCCTCGCACGACGATCTCGCCACAGGTTTCGCCATCACGCGGAACTTCTGCTCCGTTCTCATCGACGACGGTCGTCTCACCCGAAGTAATCAACTCGACGCCTTGTCGGGCTTTGATCGTTGCGCGCTCTGCGAGTGACAGATTTTCGTGTTCCGCGCGACCTTCACACACGGTGATGAAAGGCGTGGTTTCAGTCAGCCCGTAAACCTGCGTCACGACCCAACCGAGCTCGCCTTCCAGTCGTTCAATTGTGGATGCCGCCGGTGGCGCACCGGCAGTCAGTACTCTCAAGTCACGCGGAGCGCTTCGCCGGACACTCTCATCGGCATTTGCCAGGCCAATCAACACCGTAGGCGCAGCGCATAGCATCGTGATGCGCTCGCTCTTCAGCAACTCAAAGACGCGAAACGAATCGACCTTTCGCAAACAGATGTGCGTCGCGCCTGCCGCAGTCACCGTCCAAACGAACGTCCACCCGTTTGCATGAAACATCGGCAGCGTCCAAAGGTAACGATCAGCGCACGACATGTGTTCATGCACCAACGTGCCCACTGAATTCATGTAAGCATTCCGATGCGTAATCATCACGCCTTTTGGCCGCGACGTCGTGCCGCTGGTGTAATTAATCGTCAGTAAGTCGGTCTCTTTGATTTCAGGGCGACGGTATTCGCTTCCCGTTTCTGCAACCAGCTTTTCGTAATCGAGCCAGCCTTCACCTGATCCTTCGAGCGCCACAAAATATTTCACACTGAAAAGTTGAGAACGCACGCTGTCCACGGACTCAAGATAATCAGAGTGCGCGCAAACCACCTGCGCGCCGCTGTGATTGATGAGATAGGCAAAATCGTCTGCGGTCAGACGATAGTTGATCGGCACGAGCACCGCGCCGATCTGAGGCACGGCATAGAACGATTCCAGTTGCGCATGCGTGTTTGGCGCAATGTAGGCGACCCGATCGCCTTGCGCGACGCCGAGCGCTTGCAGCGCTGACGACCAACGATCGCATCGATCAAAGAACTGCTTGTAAGTTAAGCGCAGGTCGCCATCCACTACGGCTTCACGCTCGCCGTAAAGTTTGCGCGCGCGCCGAGCAAATTCGATCGGGGTCAACGGTGTTTCCATCCCAGTGAATGCGGCCAGGAAAAGTCGGCGAGAATTTATCAGCGTCAGCGAAGGGCGGCAAGCGCCATTGTCGGGACGGTGCAGCGCCTCAAGTCCGCGCCACAGCCTCAACCCTTAGCTTTTCGGCGAGCAGCGGCACAAGTTTTCGTGGGACATCAATCGCCGCCTTAATGTGACGTGCGTGGGTGAAATGACCGGCGACAAAAATCCCCGGAACATTCGTCTCAAACGTTTCAGGGTCGTAAGCGGGAACTTCGGTCAGTTTTCCCGGTTCTGTTCTGACGCCCAGTTTTTTCAACAAAGTGAGATCGGCATCGCTCCCTACCAGCACGAAGACGACATCATTCGGAATAGTGAGCGACTCCCCTTCTTCCGTGGCTATCCGTACTGTGTCATGGGTAATCTCTTCGATGTGCTTGTAGAGAATCACACGCAGGCGGCCTTCGGCGATTTCCCGATCCAGCGGAGTCCGCACCCAGTGTTTCATTGCACCGGCTTTTGGGTCGCGGTTCTCCCAGTCTTCACGCCAAATCGCCATCGTCGTACGCGCGCCTTCTTCCGACAAGAACAACGCCGCCTCCGCTGCGCTATTGCCGCCGCCGACGACCAGCGCTTCCTTGCGCACGTATGGATAGGGTTCGACGAATCGGTGATGAACTTTCGGTAAATCCTCGCCCGGCACATTCAAATGGCGCGGGTATTCCATTGCGCCAATCGCAAACAGAATTGCCCGCGCATGATAGGTTCGTTCCTGTTCGTGCGCGTGAAGATCTCGACGCGTCTGCACTACAAAGCCATCGTCGAAGTTGCCGCGAACTTCAAAGACTTCCTCGCCCGTGTTGATTTTCAAATTGTTGTCGAGAACAAAATGAATGTAGTGCGAGAGCAGTTCCTCACGCGTCGGCTTTTCGCGAATCGGCTGCAGAGAGCCTTCACGCATCTCCAGTTCGTTCGGCGTCGAGAACATCGTGCGACCGACCGGGTACTGGCGGATCGTGTTCGCGATCGTCCCCTTCTCGATGACTACGTAGGACAAACCTTCGCGGGCAGCAGCGTCAGCTGCCGATAATCCGGCAGGGCCGGCGCCGATGATTAGAAGATCGAAAGTTTCGTTCATTTAATAAGGCTCCGTAGGAGCCCAGTCTTTATAGTTCGCAGGTTATTTTTACCACTAGCGCAATCGAGCGGCGAAATGCCGCTCGATTGCGAGAACATAAACTGAATCATCGGCTCTATAAATATCTCGCTCCTAACGGAGCGTACACCGGCATCAAAAGTCCACCGTCCCTTTGGCCACGACCACTGACGATCCACCTACACGCACTTCTTCAACCTTCCCGGGAGCTCCTTTCACTTCCAAACCGATCCGGCTTGGCCGCTTGATGAAGTCGCCTTGTTCGATCACAAATTTATAGACGCCATCCATCGGATCAACTCCCGTCGCGTCGTGATGGACCAGGTACCCGCCGAGCGGACCGGCCGCACTGCCGGTTGCCGGGTCTTCACCGATATTCTGACCCACGAAAAATCGCGCGTGGGCGCGCGCGTCGCCCACTTCAATCGTTTCGCGTGTAAACGCGTAACATCCGGTCGCGCCTGAATCGGCAAACGTGTGACGCGCGTAAACCTCTTCCAGCAAGGACAAATTGGGACGGCATCTTCCCAGATCCGCGAGCGATCTAATCGGCACAATCAACATGGTGTTGCCGGTGGAGCAAGCCTGAATCGGCAACGTCTCGTCCAAATCTTCGCGCGACAAGCCCAAGCCGCGCGCAATGTCCGCCTGGTCTTGCCAATCTTCAATTTCAGCTTTGATTTCGAACTGACCTTGCGTCATCACGACGCGAGCCGGCTCACCGTTTTTGAATTCGATCTCGACCGGTAAAACGCCGATGCCAACTTCATGTTTGATTTGAACCGTGCCACTTCCACCTTGGGGTATCGGCACGACACCTTCCCGCGCGAGACAATTCCATGTGCCTGCAATGGGATGCCCCGCAAATTTCAACTCACTTGTCGGCGTAAAGATGCGCAGACGTCGCAACACACCCTCGTGTTCCGACGGCAAGACGAACACGGTTTCCGACAGATTCATCTCGCGTGCAATGCGCTGCATCTGTTCACTGGTGAGACCTTCAGATTCGGGAAACACCGCAAGCGCATTGCCGGTAAACGGCTCATCAGTAAACACGTCGAGTTGGACGAATCGAAAAGTAGGCATGGCGTTCCCCTAAAAGAACGCCATCATCAGTCAGCGGCGGTCAAGGGTCAAGCGCGGCGGTTTGTGGTGCGCAGTTAGTCAACTCTTGTAAGAGCCCCGCTTCTTCTGTGGAATATCTTCTGTAGAATTTTCCTGCGATTGATAAACCCTATGATAGCGCCGACAATGGCGGGAATTGCACCAATCACCCACGCCGGGTTATTAGAAACAAATTTCGAAACAATGTACTTATAGCTCACTCTTACCAACACCGGTTTGTCCTTTACGGGTATCTCGTAAGACTCCTGACCACCGCCAGGTAAAAGCAGAATGGCTGTTACTTTCAGATGCAGCTCTTGATTACCTGACTCTCTAGGCACGACATCCCATTCCCAGTCTGTGTAAGGAGGATTGTCTCGGATTTCTTTCGTCTCGTTGCCCTGAATCGTGACGTCAAACGCCTCTCGAAATGTAGAGGACAAAGTCACCTTCATTAGTTTGCTAGTCTTAAGGGACTCAACTTGAGGCACGCCGTTACCTCTTAGTTGATTAGCTATGAACGGTCCAATTACGGCAAGATCCTGTTGAGAGATCCTTGCGCTTATCCTTTCACTCATTCCTTGAACCATTTGATCCGGTACGTTAAAAGCCCACGTACCGGGAACCAAGGTCTTTTCGGCTTCGCGGATTAACGCGGCCGTTCCTAGAGGCGGAGTTGGCGTGGAAGGTGGAAGCTGATTTGCCGTTGGATGCGGCGATGGCGTTTGAGTCGAACTAGGTGTGACACGTGAGGTTGGCAGGGGAGACGGCCCGGGCGTGCTCTCCGGAGCCGGCGATGGCGGAAAAGTAACCAGGACAGGGAACGGAGTAGGCGCCGGTTCAGCCGTGCCAAGCCTTCCCCTCGTTATGCGATTTAAAGTCGCTGACATTCGGCTACGCACACCGAGATTCAGCAGGCTGTCAAATCCCACTGCCGCAAAGAACAGCAGGATTGCGGTAAGTAGCACCATTCCGGCTTTCATCCAGCCTCTCTTTGCCTGCATGAAGTCGCGCAGTACCAGGACGGCAAAGTTGGCCGTTAACGTCAGCGCAAGTAACTTCCAGGCAAAGTTCGCAACACCCGGCGTGGACAACACGAACGTCGCGAGGACGAGTAATAGGACTTCAAACGCATAGAGCAGCTTCAGCCAGTGTCGAAACAGCAGCGACATCATGCTGTCAGGCACGGCGACTTCGACGAGCCCCAAAAAGATCTGGCCGATACGCGAGATCCATTGCGTGAATTTGCTCTCGACGTTTCGCTTCCGGGAAATGTCGTCGAGGATGTCGCCAATCACGCGCGTGGCGCGCCCCAACACTTTGAGCGTGGGCTCGGGCTCGAACCGGCGATCCACCTCGTAATGGTCGCGTATGAAAGTGTACAGCTCATCATCTCGAAAACAGTTGGTCATTACGCTGCTCAAACGTTGCTTCACGACCTCGTCGTCGACCGGTTTCAGAACTTTCTCAATCGCCTCAGAAACACTCAGGCCGCCTTTGCGCTTCACTACGGCCTCTCCCAACAGTCGCGCGAGATCAGCCTGCGCCGCCGGCGAGAGTTCTTCGGCAAGTATGATCTGATGAGCTTCGCGCGTCAGGGCGTCGCGAATGTCCCGATCGTTGTCGTTGGGAAGCAACGACTTGATCAGCCGTTCCGCGCCGTCCAGCCGCCCCCACATGATGTCGTTGACACGCCACGACGCATCCAGAAACGCACTGAAGTTCCCAAGTCTGGTGCCCGCAAGTTTCTTCCGGCGGCGGGCGTCGGTCTTCTCGTTGATCAGACTCGGAGCGTCTTCGGGACTGACGCGGATGACTTCGACCACGTCGGCTTCGCCAACATCAGTTTCGAAGAAGATTGGAAAGCTGATCTGATCGTAATCGTCAAAATGCTTGAAGTAGTCCCAGAGATACGCGCGCACGGTCAGTCCGAACGGCGTGTCCAGGTATTTGGCGCCCGGTTTCTCTTGGCAGGACGTCTTCTCCGGTTGTGAATTCGATGGCGTCGGCGCGTACTGCGCGTTAAGTAAAGCTTCAGAAAGCTCACGAGTTGGTTGCAGCACCGAGCCGAGGACGCTCCGCAGGTCCTTCGCCGCAGCTTCGAAATTGCTCTGCAAGTCAGGCACCTCATATTTGGCCGCGTTGTTCCAAAAGTCTTCTGCGCGGGCCATCACGTCATCACTATGGAAGCACTCGACTGCAAGTGGATCCTTAATCTTCAGCGGTTGTTTATCTTTTACCGACTCTCCAAGAATCAGTTTCAAATCGTCGATGTCGATTCCAAGATGGCGGACCTTCTCACGGTAATCTTCGATCGTTGGTGTGGGCTTCGCTTGCTCATCGGTTCTGGCAGCTCCTACTGCCGGTGAACGTTCCGTTGATTCGATGTTACCGGCGCGCGCCAGATTACGGCCAAACTTCCTTAGCTTGATGAATAGCTGATTCAGTTCGCACTTCAGGTATAACAAGACTTGAATCGCCTGCTCGGGGTTTTCGAAAACGGACTTACGAAAATCGAAATCTACCGGTCGGTGTTTCTCGACCCGCAGGATAAAGCGGATTGAAGAGATTGATTCTTCAGTTTTTGAGGTCTCGGCGCTGTCCGGATTGTTGAGACGAACATTTTCCTGATTCCGCAGCCGGATCAGGTAGTCGATGACGGAAAGCAACTCATCGATCTTCGCGACCAGAAAGTTGAGCCGCCGCATCCGATAATCCAGATCGAAAGTATTCAGAAAGCGATTGAGAGTGTTGCCATCCTTCGGCTGGTCATCTGAATAGGCGGTGTCGCGCCACTGGTTAACAAGAGCCCGAATCGCAATAAACATGTCTGACTCTTCGTCGAAACCGGCGATCCGAGCCGTCAGGGCCGCGATATCGTCGGTCAACTTGGCAATTCGCAAGCGGCGATATGGCAGGTAATAGATCCCGTATAGTCCTGCCATGTCCGACATCTGCATTGAGTCCCAAACAGTGCGTGGAATGTCAGGCCGCACCGCCCGCATCTGATTGGCCAGTTCATCCTGTGCTTTCGGGTCGTCTTTAAGGGCCGCCTTAACCGACGTAGAGAGAAGTTCAAGCTCGGCCTTTTGTTCGATCGCTTCCTGCTGCTTAGGATCGGTCGCCGTGCGTTTCCGCGATTGTTCGGCGTCTTCCTGGCGACCCTCGTAAGTCTCAATGTCGCGTTCAATAAAGCGCGTCAGGCGATTGACCCGGTCAATCAACCGGTTGCGTTCCAGCACCAACTGAATATCTTCACGAATCGTTTCGTAGCGCGGAAGGTCGAGGGCCGCCAGGACGTTTTGAATGGCATCCGGTGGGTCCTTCGGCTGTACGTCGCGTTCAGGGTGCTCAGGCGACGGCTCGACATAAATCAGTTTGCGATCGACCGGAACGTTGGGTGTGCGCCGCATCAGCGTGCTGGTCGCGTAGCTGAATGGCTTATTGTCCAGGTACCCCCCGTCCGCAAACGACCGTGTGTCGTATTCGACCGATCCGAATTCCACTTCATGTGTCAGGTTCTCCTGGAAGAACCGCTTGATGAGTTCCGAATCTGGTTTGAAATCGTCTTTGTGCCGGCGGTGTTCTTCGGAGTGATCGAGCAAGTCGCGGATGTCCGCCAGTCGCACCGGTTCAAAAGCAAATGGGAAGGACGATGTAGTCCGAGCCGCAAACGCGAGAAACGGATTCAGCTCGCGCCGAAACTCGTTTGCATCGCTGCCGGTCGCGCTCGGAATCATATACTTGAAGCGAAACACGTTCTTGTGGCGCCGTTCCCAAACTACGGATTCTGCGAGCCGAATCGGCAGCGCCAACCCGCGAATGTCTGTCGCCGTAATGAAGAGATCAAGCTCGTCCACCAACGGCGAGCGTTTTTTCGGCGGATACTGCGCCTCCTCTTCATCGTCCATTCCGTCGAGGGCTTCGAGCAGCCTCAAATACATTCGTTGGCTGTTTAAAAGCGAATGCGGCGGCCGCTGCCGGCTAAGGCTGGTGTCTTTTAGCGATTGTCTATCGTTAATTAGGGAATGAATGTCACCCTCAGTGACCCAGAGATTTTTGAGCTTGTCGATCTTCTGATCATTCGCCAGCGCCTTTGCCAGATAGATCGAATTGATTCCACCGGCGGAGGTTCCTGCCAGGACGTCAACCATAAACCGCACGCGAATGTTCCCTTGCGGTTCCCACGTATGCGCAGCTTTCCAGTCCACAGCCAGCGCTTTCCGAAACGCATCCCGGTTCGCCGGATCGTCCATTAAGTAACTGAGCTTGCGATAAACCGCTTCCGTTCCTTTTTTCCCGCACTCTTCAAGATTCCTCGCAACGTTCTCGTCCTCAGCGCTCGGCGCAGTCGCCTTAACCATGCGCAGAAGTTCTTGCGCGACACCGTTGATATAGATCGCGAGCGACACGCCGCCATACATCACTACGGCGAAGCGGATTTCCTTTTTGTAGTCGAGACCGGGCGTCGCGGGATCCGGCATGGAACCTCCGTGGGAACGGTTTAAGTAAAGAAGCGCCTGAACGGTAAGTACAGACGCGGGCGAAGATGGCTCGTTAGCTTGGGCTGACTGCGAGCGTCAAACTAGATCGCGAAAGCGCGGGCAAGATATTAGCGAACAAAGGAAATGTCAATAGAACGATGAGTTTGCAAACCGCGCAAACCACCTTACGAGCCATTCCCTTTTATCCATTCCGCAATGTGATCCATCGCACTTGTGTAAACGTCCGCTTGAGAGATGCCACCACTCTTCGGAACCTTCAGCGAGTGGTCGCCGCCTTCAACCGCAAAAAGCTCAGCCGGCAACTTGAGTTTCTTGATAGTGCTCGCAATCTCCTGTTTTGAACCGAACGCATCACGCGATCCTTGCACGAACAACATCGGCGCTTTGATTTTCGGCAGATGTTCCGAGCGTAGCTTGTCTGGCCTTCCGGGCGGATGCAGGGGATATCCAAGAAATACCAGGCCATCGATGTCGGCGGGCTGCGACGCGGCGACTTGTGAAGCTATCCGTCCGCCCATCGACTTGCCACCAATCACCAACCGATTGCCTTTCAACTTTTTGTGTTTGACGACTGCGTCAATGACCGCGCGATAACACGATTCAAGCCGCGGCGCGGGATCGGGGATCTTGCGACCTTGTTCGGTGTAGAGAAAATTGAACGTAACCACATCGAGTCCGCGTTCCGCCAGACCTGCCGCGAACAAGCGCATGAAGCCACTCAACTGATTTGCGCCCGCGCCGTGACCAAGAATTAGCGTCGCGTCCGCACGTTTCGTTTTCACAGCCGGATACAAAACCGCCGTTACGCTGTCCGATGAATTAACTTTGACTTTGAATTCAGTTGAAGCCATACGTTAGAGGGCGGATTTGTCCGCCGGTGCCCTGGCGGGACAAGTCCCGCTCCCAGACACTCACGATTCCCCTTCAAGTTGACCGCGATAAATTCTCGGCACTCGATTGCTGATGCCGCACGTGATTTCGTACGAGATTGTTCCGGCGAGCTGACCCAAGTCTTCTGCTGTAATTGAACAGTCGCCTGCGCTTCCGAGCAACGTCACACGATCATCGACAGTGGCACCAGGCACATCGGTGACGTCAATAATTGTCAGGTCCATCGATACTCGACCGACCACCGGCGCAAATTGATTGCGCACAATCACGCGCGACTTGTTCGAAAAAGCGCGACGATAACCGTCGTCGTAGCCAATTGGAATTGTGGCGATGACGGATTCGCGCTTCGTTTCAAACGTCCCACCATATCCCAATTTGTCGCCTTTCTTGACGTGCTTCAAAAGCTCGATCCGAGAATGTAACGACATTACCGGTCGCAGATTGGGGTGCTCGAAATTCGCGGGCAGCACGTCGCGCTTGAAACCGTAGAGCGAACCTCCCGGCCGCACCAGGTTGAATCGGGATTCCGGAAATGCAAACAGTCCGGCGGAGTTGGCCGCGTGAACCTGACCAGGAGTAAACCCGCACGCGCGAAAAACCTGGACCGCCGCGCCGAATCGCTGAAGCTGCTGCATGGTAAATTCCGTTTGCCGTTCGTCGTCAGCTGAGGCGAGGTGAGTCATCAACCCGTCCAACCGAAGATTGGTGAACCGCTTCAGCGTTGCGCAAAACTCTGCGACATCGTCGACTGGGACGCCCAGTCGGCCCATTCCCGTATCAATCTTGACGTGTATAGCGACTGTCTTTCCGGCATCGGCTGCTGCGGAATTCAACGCCTCTGCAACGTCGAGCCGGTAAAGCACCGGCGTAAGATTCTGTTGAATACACAGGCCTTCCTGAGATTCCCAACTGCCACCCAGACAAAGAATTGCTTTGCCGATCCCGGCATTGCGTAGCTCAACCCCTTCTTCCGGCAACGCAACTCCGAACCAATCCGCGCCTTCTTTTTCCAGCCGACGTGAACACTCAACGGCGCCGTGACCGTACGCGTTCGCTTTCACGGCAGCGAGGACTTTTACGTCCGGACCGACACGTTCGCGAATCACACGATAATTATGTGCGAGCGCGTCCAGATCTATTTCTGCCCAAGTTGGACGACCGGCTTGATTCATTTCCCTAATAGCCGACATTAAAGCGAAGAGATTAACCACAAAGACACGAAGTCACAAAGCAGCAGAAAATTGTTTGCCGTTATGGCTGCTTTGTGTCTTTGTGCCTTAGTGGTGATTAATTTCAGCGATTAGAACTCGTCGCCACCGCGATTGATCCGCGGCGAACCCTTCGAGCGATCGAAGCGGCTGAGGTACTGACCCAATGCTTCCCGTTCAAGGTCGGTGAACTTCGCGAATTGATTGAGGAAAGCGAGATAGACTGTGTCGGTGGGACCGTTGCGCTGCTTCGCCACGATCAGTTCCGCGATATTCTTGTTGTCGTCGGTGCGGTTGTAAACCTCTTCGCGATAGATGAACGCGACGAGGTCGGCGTCCTGCTCAATCGCTCCCGACTCGCGCAAGTCAGCAAGCTGTGGACGGTGGTCTGTCCGGTTCTCAGGCGCGCGCGATAACTGCGAAAGCGCAATCAACGGCACGTTCAATTCCTTGGCCAGAGCTTTCAGCTCGCGCGAGATTTGCGAGACTTCCTGCTGGCGCGATTCAAAACGTCGCGTCGAACCCGACATCAACTGAAGATAGTCGACCATAATCAAGTCGAGTTGTTTCTGCTCCGTCGCCAGGCGACGCGCTTTGGCGCGCATCTCGAGCACGGAAATCGCCGGCGTGTCGTCGATGAAGATACGCGCATCGCCGAGTTTTCCAAGCGCTTTTCCCAGTCGCGCCCACTCGTCATTTGACAAGAATCCACTCCGAAACTTTTGTGCGTCGACGTTGGCTTCCGAGCAGAGCATACGCATCGCCAGCGCTTCCGCCGACATTTCCAGACTGAACACGCCGACGACCGCTTTGCCATCAATCGCGGCGTGCTGCGCGAGGGCGAGCGCCAGACTCGTTTTACCCGTCGATGGTCGCCCGGCAATGACTACCAAGTCCTGCTTTTGCAGCCCGGAAGTAAGCGAATCGAGCCCGCGAAAGCCTGTGGGCACCCCGGTTACTACCAAATCGCGGTGCTCGACGGCTTCGGCTTTCTCGAGGACGCGCTCAGCCGGATGCTTGATATGCTCAAAACCTTGGCGAATGCGCTCATCGGCCAGAGCGAAAATGGCGTGCTCGGCATGATCGAGAATGTTTTGCGGCTCGTCTTCCTCTTCGAGCGCTTCGGACGTGATCTTGTTGGCGACCTTTACGAGTTGTCGCAGCAGAGACTTTCCGCGAACGACTTTCGCGTACTGCGTGATGCTCGTCACGTGCGGCAACCCGTAAGTCAGATTCGTCAGAAACAGAACGCCGCCCGACGAATCGAGGGAATTGTCTCTCCGCAACTCTTCTGCGATCAGGATTGGATTGATTTCCGAACCACGCTCGAACAGAGCGATCATGGCAGTGAATATGCGACGATGCGACGGCACATAGAAATCCGTCGGCTTTAGCAGCTCGATCGCCTGCGCGACCAGCGTGTTGTCGAGAATAATTGCGCCGAGAATTGCTTTCTCAGTTTCGGGACTGCTGGGAAGCGGCTTTTCGAGGATCGAGTCGCGAATAGGTTCGGGTGTGGCCATTGCAGCGATAAACTTGAAGGAATTGTTTACGACAGTTGATACACGCAGTACAAACTTATTCTACACGCGGTGCGATTTATTTTGCCGTCGACTGTTCAGCCGAATTTGATCCTGTTTTATTTGTGCCATTAACGCTCTTCCCGCGCGAAATAACTCTTTTGTCCCAGAATGACGTATTCCGGATGATTCCGAACCTCGATGTGCACTTTTCTGCGCTTGCCGTCCCGCGCCCGATTCGTTGGGTAGTAACCAAGGACATAGCGCCGATCAATGTCGTTCAGAATGCGATTGTAGATTTCATCAGCCTGGTTCGGTTGCTCCAAGAACTCAGCCCATGCGCCGGTAAACTTTGCCAGGGCCGCTAACGCCATCTGCCGCCGCATCCACCGATTGGCCATCTCTAGAAGCGCCTCCCGCGGCACAGTTTCAGTTCGACTCGACGATTCGCCTGAACCAGCGAGTTGGCGGCCGGCATTCGCGCGGTTTTGCCAATCCACTTCCGCGCGCCGGAGCAACTCAGCTTCGGGTACATCAAAAAACCGGACGCCGGAAACCACTGAATAGACGGTAGCGCGGCTTCTCTCAGTTGCAACCAGGATATCTGCGAGGCTGTGTTTTCGGGGCAGTGAAAGCTGAGTGTAAGGTTGCGGAGTACCACCCTTCAGCGATTCAAGTTGATCGCCGTCGGTTTGAAAGATCACGATTGGGCGCACATCCTCACTATCAAAGAGCTCAGTAAGCGTGGCCATTAGCGCATCGTATTGGTCGCTCGCCCCCAGCGTGCCGGAAAGCGCACTTTGTCTGAGGCCGTCCAGGCGGCTTTTGAGCAAATCCCTGTCGCTTGTGAAATCGACCAGCAAGTTGACGTCGTCAGTCACCACCGCCATGCGGTCTCTTGGATTCAGCTTATCAACCAGCATCCGCGCGGCCTCGATGCTGGTTTGAATGTAAGGCAGCTGACTGCCGCTGTAATCGATGATTAACACGATCGAACGTGGGACATCTTTGCTGGTTCCTAACGAGAAGTTGGCGACCTGCTGCAAACTGTCATCTTCTCTGACTACGAAGTCGTCTTTTGTCAAGCCGGTCACCGACTTTCCACTGCGGTCCAATACCAGGACGGAGGTCACAACCAAATCCGTGTCCACACGAACAACGTCGCCCTCGTCGTTGTTACGCTTACTGACGGCACGTGCTGCGGTTGCACCCTGCGTAAGACTCCAGCCAAACTCTGGGCGAGCTGCCAATTTCGGGGCGTTCAATGCGGGCTGATTGAAAGGTCGAGGCGTCGCAACGCCTTCGCCGGGCACTTTCAAGGACAATCTCTCGGGCGAAATGTCGGTATTAAGAATTGGTTTGAAGTTAATGGTAAATTCAAGGCTCTGGCCGCCGACGATCACTTTTCGTGAACTTCTGAGGATCAGGTACTGCGACTTATCGATCCACAGTCTGAGCTCCTGACCTCCCCACAGCTTACCCTCAAGCCGAAATGTTTCGCGGCCATCGATGTTGTCGTCGCCTGCGAGGCGCACGTCGGACATAGACGCCAGCAAATCGCTCGTGCGAAACAAATCGGGAACCAACAGTGGCGGAATGATTAGAGAAGCTCCGGAGGATGGAGCTACCAGCCGATCAAGTGCGGTATCGAGCGGTGTTTCCTTCCTGGTGCTGCGACCGGGCGCGAGGTTGGTCGGCACCCAACTCTTGATTGAGTCGCCATTCTTCCACACGACCCAACCCGTCTTGCGATCTTTATCGTCACGATTCGACCAGAGTTCGAAGGCCAGATGCGAAGGCCTCACAAAGGTGGTGCGAAAATAACCGTTATGAAATCCGTACGAGGCCCCGTTAATGGATCCTTCATCATAGTAGCTTCGGCAATTCGCATAGACCGCCGCCACTTTGGTCAGGATTTCATTCGCGTTTGTTTGTTGCGCGAGCGATTGCGAAGCGGTCATGGTCAGCGCAATCAGGATGTATGGCGCTTTCCGCATGCGACCGAACGCATTTTCGCAAGACACTACTTTGAGATGCTGAAGCTGGAGGCCCGAGTAGCCCACTTCAGCTTCCTAGAGGATCTCATTCGGGGAGAGATAAGGTGACTGCGGTCGAGCACTAGCCCTCCGCTTCGGTCGTCGCAGGTTCTTCGGCCGGCGCCATTTTCTCGGCTTCGGCCTGCAACGCTTCGACGTCAACCTCGACGCCACCTTCACCCAGCACGCTTACCGGAATATCAACAGTGACGTCACGATGCAGGCGCATCGGCACCGTATAATTGCCGAACCGTTTGATTGGTTCGCGCAGAACGATTTTGCGGCGATCAATTTCATAACCCTGATTTTGCAACTCGTGCGCGATGTCCATTGAAGTGACTGAGCCGTAGAGCACGCCGGCTTCGCCGACTTTCCGCTCGAATTTCAGCGTCAGAGTCTTCAACTGATTCGCTTGCAATTCCGCTGTGGAGCGTTCCTTTGCTTCACGTTTCGCCAGCGCGGCGCGTTCGCCTTCGATCTGCTTCACGTTGCTCGCGGTCGCTTCGACTGCCAGCTTGCGCGGCAACAAATAGTTGCGCGCATATCCGGATTTGACGCGCACAATTTCACCGCGCGCGCCGAGATTATCGATGTCTTCACGTAAAAGAACTTGTTTGTGTGCCATTTCTTAGATTCCTCATGATTGCCACAGAAGCGCAGAGGCACAGAGAACAGGCTGAGTAGTTTGCTTTTTGATGTGCATATCTCTGTGCCTTTGTGTCTCCGTGGCAAAACCGTTAGTCAGCCGCGTACGGCAGCAGCGCGATGTTGCGCGCGCGCTTGATCGCTTCCGCCAGCATGCGCTGATGTGTCGCGCAAACTCCGGATATTCTGCGAGGCAGAATCTTGCCGCGCTCCGGCGTGTAAGACTGCAAGAGCTTCACATCCTTGAAATCGATGTAATCGACCTTGTCGATGCAAAACCGGCAGATCTTTCGCCGCTGCATGCGTCGCGGCGCGCGACCGGGCATGCCGGCGCGTTCGTATTCACGTTCAAAACCATATGCGCTGTCGCGCTCGTCAAAATTCGTAGACATAAACCTTCCTTCTGTACCGCAGCCTGCCGGGCTGCTCAATTAACAGCGCAGACCAGCCTGCGCTACATCCAACTAAGCGGCCGCTTCAGCTTCGGCCTCGTCACTCTCAACAGCTTGTGCTTTTGACTTGCCGGCGGTCGGACGTCGTTCGGCTTTACGCGCGCGTCGATCCTTCAATTTATCCGCACGACGACGATCTTCGTCGACGCGCACAGTCATGTAGCGAAGAATCCGATCGTTCACGCGCATGCGGCGTTCCAATTCGGCGATTTCCGCGCCTGAGCCGTCAACCTCGAGCAGGACGTAAATGCCGTCGCGCTTGTGATTGATTTCGTACGCGAGCTGCCGCTTGCCCATCATCTCGGTCTTCGTAATGCTGCCGCCCTGATCGGTGATGATCTTCTGCACCGCTTCAGTCAGGCGCATCACTTCCGCGTCTTCTGCGTCCGGGTCAATGATGAAAACTACTTCGTAAGTTCTTTTTTCTGCCACTTCGTCCTCCAAATCGAGTGAATGGTAAATGGTCAATAGTAAATGGACCCTCTAGCCCTCGCCTCCATTTACCATTTACCTTTCACCATTTACTTGTTGTACAACGACATCGCTTTCTTGATGCCGTCCCGCAAAACCGAATGCACGGCCGCTGCGGCTGTATCCAAGATCTTTTCCACTTCTTCTCGCTGGACCTTCGGAAGCTCATCAAGCACGTAGGCCCTCGCATCACTAATGGGATGCTCCGGCTGAATTCCAATCCGCAGCCGGATGAATTCGTTTGTTCCAACCGCGGCGATAATCGACTTCAAGCCGTTGTGTCCACCAGCACTGCCTCGCTCTCGCAAACGAATCGTTCCGAACGGCAAAGCCAGGTCGTCGCTGATGACAATTAACGACTTCGAAACTTGTTCGATGTCTTCTTTGGCCAGCAGACACGACACCGCTTCTCCGCTCAGGTTCATGAACGTTTGCGGTTTTACCAGCCGCACCCGCTCATTCTCAATCGTTGCCGAGCCGACCAGCGCACGACATTCTTTGCGCTTCACTGTCGCGCCTGCTTCCGCAGCCAGCTTTTCAATCAACATGAAACCCAGGTTGTGGCGCGTCCACTTGTAATCCGCGCCCGGGTTTCCCAATCCAACGATTAACCACATTGCCGATTTGCGATTGCCAATTGCCGATTGAAAAACGCTGGTCCAAAGAATTGCGACAATTCCGAATAACTGCCAATCGGCAATCTGAAATTGGCAATCGGCAATGCTTTACTTCTCTTCGCCCTCGGCCTCGCCTTCTTCCTCTTCCTTCTTGCCCTTGCCGATAACTTCAGGCTCGGCCGGCGCCTCGCCTTCGACCGGCGGCGCTTCAACCACTTCTTCCTTCACAATTCCGACAGTCGCGATCACCGTGTCCGGCTCGTTAAGAATTTCAACACCTGCACTGACCGGAATATCCGAGACGTGCAGCACGTCATGAACACCCAGGTTGGCAACATCAACGTCGATGTGTTCAGGGATTTCGCGCGGCTCGCAACGAATGTCGAGGTTGCGAATGATCTGCTCCAGAACGCCGGCTTGTTCGCGCACGCCCAGAGGCTCACCAACCAGGCGCAGCGGCACCGTCGTTTCGATCTTCTCGCCCTTCACCAGACGTTTGAAGTCAGCATGAACCAGACGCATTCGCACGGGATCGATTTGGCGATCAACGAACATTACTTCGCTTGGACCCACGCCTTCGACATCCAGGGTGAAGATCGTGTTGCGCCCCGCGTCCGATCGCAGAATCGCCGCCAGTTCGCTGGCCGGCGCCAACGCGGCCACGGTCTCGCCTTTGCCGCCGTAGATCGTCACCGGCACTTGTCCATTGCGACGCGCTCGGCGCGCGTCATTCTTTCCACGTCCATCGCGCGAGGTCGCGCGCACTACAATTTCTTTCTTCTCTGCCATGATTGCTCTCCAACCGAAAAACAGATGGTTTAGAGTCGGACTACTGCCCGACGCAAAGCGGGCAGTGGCCCGCTTCAAAACGATTCCAAACTTCTGTGCTGAAAGCTGACAGCTGATTGCTGTCGACCGACTTGTTGACGGCTACTACGCTTTCAGTTTTTGCCCTTCATACGAAGAGCGAAGAGACGCTCGTCTCTTCATGGATCGACTTAATTGCCTTCGCCAAAAGAGGCGCAATGCTAAGAACCTTAATGTTCTTCAGTTCCGCTGCCTTAGAGTTTAGCGGAATTGTGTTCGTAACTACAATCTGCTCGATGTCCGAATTGGCCAGGTGCATCGCGGCGCGTCCGGAAAGCACCGGGTGCGTAAAGCACGCATCAACTCGTTCCGCCCCGGCTTCTTTTAAGGCTTTCGCGACCTTCGTGATTGAGCCGCCGGTGTCGCACATGTCGTCCACAATCAAGCAGTTACGACCTTCAACGTCGCCGACAACGTTCATGATTTCGGCCTCGTTCGCCTTCTCGCGTCGCTTATCACACAGGGCCAGCTCGGCATCCAAGCGCTTAGCGTAAGCGCGGGCACGTTCGGCACCGCCCGTATCGGGCGCGACCACGGTTAAATTCGGCATCGGATTCTCCTGGTAATACCGAATCATCACCGGGGCGGCGTACAAGTGATCCACTGGAATATCAAAGAACCCCTGAATTTGCGCGGCGTGCAAATCGATCGTCAGGATGCGATCGGCACCGGCAACGCGAATTAAATTCGCGACCAGCTTTGCCGAGATCGGCACACGCGGTCGATCTTTTTTGTCAGAACGCGCATAACCGTAATACGGCAGCACCGCTGTCAAACGCTCGGCGGATGAACGCATGAACGCATCAAGCATCACCAGCAACTCCATCACGTGCGAGTCGGTCGGCGGGCACGTCGACTGCACGATGAAAACGTCGGCGCCGCGAACGTTTTCTTCAATCTGAAAATTGAACTCGCCGTCCGAAAAGCGCGCCGTCTGGGCGCGGCCCAAATCGCAGCGGAGCTCGTGGCAAATCTCCTTCGCCAACGCGCGATTCGCATTTCCGGAAAAGACTTTTATCCCGCCGGTGGTGCTCATTCAATCAAGTAAAAAGGCAAAAGGTAAAAGGAAAAAGCGGCGGACTTGCTTTTGCCTTTTTACTTTTTCCTTTTTCTTTGAAGTTTGGCTGGGGCGGAAGGATTCGAACCTACGAATGCCGGTTCCAAAGACCGGTGCCTTACCACTTGGCTACGCCCCAGCATTCTCGCCGAACAGTCGCGCGACAAGATCGCCTGCCGGACCCATCGCGCGTCGATAGTGGCTGCGCCCAACCGTCTTACAAGGAAACGCGCGCCAACCAGTTTCGAGTTCGATCGCCTGAATGGCGCGCTCCTGAGCGTCCTGATTTTCAAAAATCCCGAAAACTGCCGAGCCACTGCCACACAAAACTGCCGCGCGGGCTCCCGATTTCAGCAAGGCATTCTTAGCGCGCTCGATTTCCGGTTCAAGCTGGAAAATTACAGCTTCGAAATCGTTTTGCAGAGCGTTTAGATCAAATGAAACGGAATCGTCGCTCGCCTGCGAACGCAACAGAATAGGTTTCGCGTTCGACGATGTCAAGGCGCGCGAATTCAGTGAGTTGTATGCATTCGCCGTCGGAACACTCGCGTTGGGTTTGATGATGAGGAGATGTTGTTCGGGCACGTCGCGGAGCGGTTCAATATGTTCGCCGCGGCCGGTTCCGCGTGCCCTACCGCCGAAAAAGAAAAAGGGAACGTCGGAGCCGAGACTTTTTCCTATCGAAATCAGATCGTCCGCTGTTGTTGCGATTTCCCAACACTGCGTCAGCGCAGTCAAAGTCGCCATCGCGTCCGATGATCCCCCGCCGAGCCCCGCCTCGCTTGGAATTCGTTTTTCCAAACGAATCTTCGCGCCAAAATCGATCGAATAGCGCTGGCGCAGAGCTGCGGCGGCACGCCAGACAAGGTTCGTTTCATCGGAAGGAATCGAATGATCGTCGCACCACAGGCGAATGGTTTTATCATCAGTTCGTTCAAAGGTAATTGTGTCATGAAGGCTGATCGTCTGAAGAACGGTATCGATTTCGTGATAGCCATCATCACGCTCGCCGAGGACACGCAAGCTCCAGTTGACCTTGGCACAGGCGGTGATTGTAATGGCGTCTCGCAATTCGGTACAGAACCGCTCGCGGTAGCGAGCGGGTAAGAATTCGTCGTCCACCCGCTTGCTACCGCAAGCGGTTCCGTAACTACTTCTGATTCGCGCGTTTGGAAAGCTCGCCGGCCTCTCGATTTGCTTCGGTAATCACGTCGGCTTCATTGATGGTTGCCAGCTTGTGCTCTCGCATGGCGATGCGTCCGTCAATGATTGTCGTTCGCACATCAGATGGCTGCGCTGAATACACAAGCGATGAAACGACATTGGTTTCCGGCGCCGCGTGCAGCTCATTCAAATCGACCAAGATCACATCCGCGCGTTTTCCGGCTTCGAGACTGCCAATCTCGTCTGCAAGTCCCAGCGCGCGCGCGCCATCGATCGTGCTCATGCGCAGCACCCGAGTGGCAGGAAGAATCTCAGGGCCGTGCGCGAGTTTCTGTAGTAATGCCGCAGTTCGCATCTCCGTAAACATGTCCAGGCGATTATTACAGGCGGCCCCATCGGCGCCGAGCGATACCGAAATCTTTCGTGCCAGCATTTCCGCGACGCGCGCCACTCCCGATCCCAGTTTCAGATTCGATGATGGACAATGCGCGACGTTAGTTTTTGTGCGGCCGAGCATCTCCATTTCCTCTTTGGAGAGATGGATGCAATGCGCCAACATTACGTGCCTGCCTGAAATTCCCAGAGAATCGAGATAAGCGACGTTGCGCATGCCGGTCTCGCCCTCAACCATCTCGCACTCACTTTTGTTTTCGGATGCGTGCGTGTGAATCATCACATCGCGTTCGCGCGCCACTTTGGCAACTTCTGTTAGCAATTCCCGCGTGCAACTAATCGCAAACCGCGGCGCAAAACAACACCGAATTCGGCCATCCGCCTTGCCGTGCCAGTTCGCGATCAGTTTAAGGGATTGATCGATTGAATCCTGTGTTCTCTCGGCTAGCGCAGGTGGTACATCCTCACCTTTGTCCATCATGCACTTGCCGACGGTGGCGCGAAATCCGGTTTCTTCGACGACGCGCAGAACCTCTTCCGTGTGCCGCACGGTTTCCATCGTCAGCGCGCAGGTCGTGCCGCCCTTAATCAATTCAGCAATGCCGAGCCGCGCAGATGCGCGGATCGACTCCCGCGTGTGCGCGGCTTCCATTGGCCAGATACGTTTTTTCAGCCAATCGATCAGCGAAAGATCATCAGCCGCTCCGCGAAACAGCGTCTGGCAAAGATGAATGTGCGTCTGCACAAAACCCGGCAGCACTGCGCACCCGCTCGCGTCGATCGTTTCTTCGATCTTACTCGCGTCTGGTTCGCCGACCGAGGCAATTCGCCCGTCACGAATTAGCAGATCGCCACGCACAATGGAATCCTTGGCATCCATCGTCACAATCGTGCCGTTTTTGATGAGAATCGAATCGGTCATTGAATAACACTAAACCGCGGGATTATCAGAGGATTGCTAAGGCTGTGTAAAGCAAATCCGAAAAGGAATCCAATAGAATACCTACCTCGAGGTAGGGAAGGGTGGCTTGCCCCCGCTGGTTACAGTGCTTATCCCAAGATCCTTAACCGCTCGCGATAGCTTCTCAGCATCATCGGGCCACCACCATTCGAGAGCTACTGTCAGCGACGGGACACCTGTTGAATAGTACGAATGGAAACTCGACCATTCGTAGTCTTTGGCTGACTTTACTAAACCAGCTCTTACTGGGTTCGCATGGATGTAATTAATCTTCTGCCAAACCATCCAATGACTCCACAGAGGCATCGCCTTGAAACTTTGTTGCCAGATCTCGCAGCCAAGGCGGTGCGCAACAAGACTTTTTACTGCCCCTATGAATTCACGGATTCTCCCGTCGCGCGGATTGCAGATCAGGTGGAAGTGGTCCGGCATCAGCACATAGGCGATAAGTTTACTTGGCCATTTGTTATTTTGGTCATCGAGTTCCTGTAGAAATAAGAGACAGCATGAGGCATCGACGAAGATTCGCGCACGTGCCGAAACATTCGCCGTGACAAAATGTAGGGCACCAGCAAGATTCAGGTTGGACCACTTCTTACCCATGGGAGTCGGGCACTGAGTTTCGGAGCGGGGCAAGAAGCCCGCCTTCCTTACCCGGAGGTCTTCTTTGAGTTGTGCTTATCTAGAAACCGCTCCTCAATTGGACTACTTCTTCTCGCCCGCCGCCGCCGCTTTCTTCTGCTCCCCGTTGCCTTCAGCCGCCGCAGCGTCCTCACGCACCGGCAATCCCAACGCCTTCTTCACGTCCGTCTCAACCTTGCGCAGCAGCTCGGGGTGATCCTTCAGAGTCTGCTTCGCGTTTTCACGGCCCTGGCCGAGGCGATCGCCCTTGTACGAGAACCACGCGCCGCTCTTTTCGACCACGCGATTGTTGCTCGCGAGATCGAGCAAGTCGCCTTCTTTCGAGATGCCTTCGCCGTACATGATGTCGAATTCGCATTCACGGAACGGCGGCGCCACTTTGTTCTTGGCGACTTTGACTTTAGTGCGATTGCCGACGACCCGATCGCCATCTTTGATCGCACCAATGCGACGAATGTCGAGACGCAACGATGAATAAAACTTCAGCGCGCGGCCGCCAGTGGTCGTTTCCGGATTGCCAAACATCACGCCGATCTTTTCGCGAATCTGGTTGATGAAAATGAAACAGGTGTTCGACTGCGCGACGATCGCCGTGAGTTTGCGCAATGCCTGGGACATCAGGCGCGCCTGCAAACCCGGCAGCGAATCGCCCATTTCGCCGTCCAGTTCCGCGCGCGGGACCAGCGCGGCGACGGAATCGACGACAATCACATCGACACCATTCGATCGCACGAGTGCCTCGGCGATTTCCAAAGCCTGCTCGCCGGAATCGGGCTGCGAGATCAGCATGTCATCGACATTCACACCGAGTTTGCCGGCATAATCCGCATCCATCGCATGCTCGGCATCGATGTACGCGGCCACGCCGCCAGCCCTCTGCGCTTCCGCCACGACGTGCAAAGCGAGCGTCGTCTTACCCGAACTTTCCGGACCATAGATTTCGACAATGCGCCCGCGCGGCACGCCGCCGACGCCAATCGCTGCGTCCAGCGACAACGAAGTAGTCGATATCGCCGGGATATCGGAAACGTCACGCTCGCCTAGACGCATGATTGATCCTTTGCCAAAACGCTTTTCGATGTTGAGCAGCGCGGCTTCAATGGCGCGACTGCGATCTGCGATTCTGTCTTCTGACATACCAGGCATCTCTTTCTTCTGCTCCTCTTCGTTAGCTCAAGTTGT
>DASYPX010000039.1:0-6118 GCA_036006125.1 Pyrinomonadaceae bacterium
CCGAGGACGCCCACGATTTCGTTGGGCCGATTGTTGAGCATTACCTTGCGGCCAATGATGTTCGGGTCGCTACCAAAACGTCGTTGCCAAAGATCGTAACCGATGACGATCACCGGCGCCTGCTGATCCTTTCCGTCATCCGGCGCAAACGTGCGGCCCTTAATCGCATTCACACCGAGCAGCGAGAAAAGATTTGTCGTGGCCAGCTGTCCCGGAACCTCCTCAGGTTCACCATCACCGGTGAGGTTGACATTCAAATCAAAGAACGCCGCCATGTCACTGAAGACGCTGTTCTGAGTCTTCCAGTCAGAGAAGTTGCCCAGATTGATCACGTTTTGCGGATTGTCCTTGCCGCGATGGCGATGTTCCCACACGATCGCCAGCCGATCACCTTCGGCATAAGGCAACGAGCGTAATAAAACCGCGTGCACAACGCTGAAGATTGCGGTGTTCGCGCCGATACCTAATGTCAAAGCAATGATCGCGACAATCGTCACCGCCGGACTCTTTATAAGCATTCGTACGCCGTAACGTAGATCCTGAATCAAAGTCTGCATATTGCCCTCAAATCACTTTCTTTAAAGTCGCTGTCACTCATGTCTGAGTGCATCGAGCGGCTCGATTCGGCTGGCTCGCAATGCCGGAATCAAACACGCCGCCCACGCGGCGAACAGAAGCAGCACAAACACCATCCCGAACGCGCCAACATCCAGTGCCGGCACACCATACAGAGTAGTCTGCATTGCTCGACCTACGAGGTATGCCCCGAATAAACCGATCAGTCCGCCGGTAACCGCGAGTATCGTCGCGTCTTTCAGCACGAGCCGAATGACTGTGCCACGTTGTGCGCCCAAAGCGATCCGCACGCCAAACTCATGCGTGCGTTGGGCGACGCCAAAAGCGGTCACGCCATAGATTCCTACTGCTGCCAGTAACAGCCCGAGTGCCGCAAAGCTTCCGAAAAGTACGACGCTGAATCGATCGATCGCCAACGATTCGCCGACGATCTCATCCACGGTCTTCACACCAGCAAGTGGCATGTCGGGATCGATCGAGTTGACTGCCGAGGCGATGCTCGGAACGATCGCTTTCGGATCTCCAACCGTCTTAACGGCGATGGAAGCGCGCGGCACCGGCATCTGCCAAAACGGGACGTCGACTTCCGGAAGGTCTTCGCGGAAGCCCGCGCCGCGCACGTTGTGAAACACGCCGACGATTTGAAGTTCAATGGGCTTGCCTGGCGGTCCACCGCCGGGTTTCATCTCATTCATCGCAATTCGTCGTGTAAGCGGATCGACGTTAGGCAGGTAACGCTTGACGAAAAATTCATTAACCATCGCGACGCGCGCGCCTGACTCATTGTCATAGTCGGCCAGGTTGCGCCCACGAATGATTTGAATGCCGAGCGCGTCGACATAACCGGGCGTAACGAGCTGCAGCGAAGAGGCGAGCCGGTCCGCCGGATTTGGCAGCGGCTGTCCGGCGATACTAAATCTCACGCCCATTCCCGCACCGGCGCCGGGAGTTCCGGTAGTCAACCCAACTTTCTGCACGCCGGGCACTGCCGCGATTCTCTCCAACATTTGCCGGTAGTACGAACGGATCTGATCAGCTTCTTTCAAGTTCTGTTCAGGAACCGGCAAACGAAATGTCAGAAGCTGATCGGTTTGAATGCCAAGATCGATTCGAGTGAGGTTCCAAAAGCTCTTTAGCGCGAGACCGCCGGTGGCGAGTAACGTGAGCGCCAACGCAAACTCGGCGACAACCAGTACGCGACGAGCATTGCGGTGCCCGCCTGTGCCGCTCCGCCCTCCAAGCTTGAGCACTTCGTTCAGATCGAGACGCGTTGCCTGCCATGCCGGCATCGACCCAAACAACAAGCCGGCGATCGCAGTGATCGCAATTGTGAAGATCAAAACAGGAATGCTGATCCTGATGTTCGCCTCCGAAGGCAACATCGTGCCGACGGGCGGCATGACGGCCTCTACGAAGTCGATGATCACTGACGCGAGCAGCACACCGCCCGCTCCACCGAAAACTGCGAGCACCAAACTCTCAGACAAGAATTGAGAGAAAATGCGGCCACGCGAAGCGCCCAGAGCCGCGCGCAAAGCAACCTCGCGCTGACGAACTGTCCCGCGCGCCAGCAAGAGATTAGCGACATTCACACACGCGATGAGTAAGAGAAAACCGACCGCGCAGAGGAGCAACCAGAGATTGCGGCGCGTTGCATCCGTAAGAAAGTTCAAATGCAGTGGCTGAACGGCTACCCCGAGCGGATTAGCCTTTGGCCGTTCCGCCAGAACCTGCTGCATGATGGAGGACATTTCGGCTTGGGCTTGCGGCATCGAAACGTCGTCCTTCAAACGCCCCATCACCGAAACCGAGCGCATCACGCGATTCGCCTGCTCGCGGGTAATCACCAGCGGCACCCACAACTGCGAGTTGAATCGATCGTGTATCCCCGATGGCAATACCCCGACGACGGTATAGGGTTCGCCGTTTAACCGAATCTCTTTGCCGATGATCTCCTTATTAGAAGCGAACTGGCGCACCCACAGACGATTACTAAGAATGACGACATGATCTCGTCCCGGTTGGCCTTCTTCCGGAAGAAAGTCGCGGCCTAACAGGAAAGGCAAACCTTCCATCGTGAAAAACCCGGGCGTGCGCAGCGAGCCGGGCACCTGCTCCGGCCGATCGCCGGCACCGACGTTGAACGATCCCCCCGTCCAAGCACCCAGGCCCTGAAAACATGAGTTGCGTTCTTTCCACTCCAAATAGTCCGCGGTGGACACCGAGTTGCGATTGCCCTTGTTCGTCGCCCAGACCATCACCAGTTGATCCGGTTTCGGATAAGGCATCGGCTCAAAGACCGCATAGACCACACTGAAGATTGCTGAGGTCGCGCCGATCCCAAGCGCGAGCGTCAACAGCGCAATCGTCGAGAAGCCTGGGCTCTTTGACAGGCTCCTTATGCTGTAGCGCAGATTTTGGATCAGTACACTTAACATGATTCGCCTCTTACGCTGGTTAAGAACTCTTACTCGTACCGAAGCGCCACTAGCGGATCGACTTTCGTGGCTCTTCGTGCCGGCAAGTAACACGCTAAGACCGAAACCATCAGCAACAATCCGGAGGCCGCGACGAAAGTAATTGGGTCCGCTGCGCTCACGCCAAACAAGAGTCCATGCATCAGCCGAGTCAGTCCAAACGCGGACGGAACGCCGATGGCCAGGCCAATTAGGCTGAGTCTGAGCCCTTGCGCCAGCACGATTCGCAAAATGTTTCCGCGCCGCGCGCCAAGCGCCATGCGGATTCCAAATTCATTCGTCCGACTCGAGACGCTAACCGAGATAACTCCGTAAATGCCGATCATCGCGAGCAGTAGGGCCGCCCCCGCGAAAGTGGCCAGTAACCCGTTCGTCACCTTCGTGGTACCGAGAGATCGCTCGATGGCCTGCTCAATTGTTGTAACGTCAGCCAAAGGAACTTCCGTGTCCACATTGCTCATCTGCTGTCTCACGCTTGTGACAATCCCGTTCGGATCGTTGACCGTAGTAACGATCAAGCGCATTTCGCGGCGCACCCATTGCGCGTAAGGCCGGTAGATGTAAGGCCTCGGCGGCTCGTCCAACTTACGGTTCTTAACGTTGGGAACGACGCCTACAATCGTCAGCCATGCTTCTCCACCAATTCGCAAACGTTTGCCGACTGCATCGGCCCCAGGCCAATAGGTTCGCGCTAGTGACTCGTCAACGATTGCGACGGGCAAAGAATTCTCATCGTCTTGATTTTGAAACTGCCGTCCTTTCAGAATCGGCATGCCCATCGCGTTGAAATATCCCGGAGTGGCACTTCGCAGCCACGCGACCTTTGCTGATTGGGTCTGGGCGGTTTCCTGGCCTTCAACACGGAACGGGCCACCTTGTCCATCCCCGCTAAACGGAATCACATTACAGAGTTCGGCGGCTTTAACTCCTGGTAGCGAGCGAACGCGTTCCAGCATCGATTCATAAAAAGTTCTGGCCTGAACCTTCGTGTAGCGACTTTCACTTAACGAGATCGAAGCCATGAGGACGTTCTGTGCCCGGAAGCCTGGGTTTACCGCGAGTAAATTCCGGAAACTCTGAAGCAATAAAGCGGCACCGATCAGCAGCACCAGAGAGAGTGCTAATTGCGAAACAACAAAGGCGTGCTTGGTTCGCTTCGCGGCGCCCGATTCCGAACCACGCGCGCTCTGTTTGATGGCATCCTGAAGATTCACACGTCCGCTGCGTAACGCCGGGACGAGACCACACAGAATTGCCGTCACGCATCCCATTCCAATTGCGAACAACAACACGGTCCAATCAATCCGCGCTGAATCAATATGCGGAATCCGGGCCGTCAAACCCCTCAGCCCGGCCACAACCCATATCGCGACCAGAAGTCCGACCACAGTCCCAGCACATGCCAGCAGCGAACTCTCGATTAACGACGACCTGGCGATCCTCCACGCGGTTGCGCCGAGGCAATGCCGTAAAGCGAGTTCACGTCGTCGCGAAACCGCGCGGGCGAGTAAAAGATTTGCGAGATTTGCGCAGGCGATCAGAAGGACCAGAGCCACAGCTCCGAGCAGCAATAATAAAGGTGTACGGACATCTCCGACGATTCGCTGTTGCAGCGGCATTAATACCGTCAACACGCGATCACCCAGCGCTCCTTCGCCAAGACGAGTGCCATAATCCTTTACAAAGCCGACGTAAAGATCGGAGATTTCCTGTTGAGCATCAGCGGGAGTGACCTTTGGTTTCAATCTGCCAACGGTCGATAGGTTCCATGAATTAACGTTCTGTGGATCCAACCCCTTCGGTGTCCAAAGTTGAATGTGATTCGAGTTCCGTTCTGCCGGATCGGGAAAGTCAAAGTCGGGAGGCATAATGCCAATGATCGCTGTAGGAACATCGTGGAGCTTGATCGACTGTCCGATCACGTTTAGATCGCCGCCGAATTTCCGTTGCCATAATCCGTAGCTCAGAATGACGACATGATTGTTATTGGGCGTATCTTCTTCCCGAGAGAACGTCCGTCCGTACAGAGGTTGCCGGTTTAGAGTCTCGAAATAGCCGTAAGTTACGGCAGCGCCTGAGATAGACTCAGCTTCGCCACTACCGGTTAAGGCAAAGTCGCCATCTTCAAAGGCGGCCACGCTCTCAAAGGAACGGTTCCGGTCGCGGTAATACGCGAACATTGCGTCGTTAAGATCGACGTGTTCGAGGTTTCTTGCGGGAGCCGAATGCCAGAACGTAACCAGACGCTCGGCATTGGGCAAAGGCAATGGCCTTATTAGTATGGCGTTTACCACACTGAAAATCGCCGTGTTAGCGCCGATGCCTATGGCCAGGGTAATGACCGCGATCGCAGTAAAGCCCGGACGTTTCGAGAGGCTTTTGAGTCCGTAGCGTATATCCCTGATTAAAGCGTCCATAACTCCACCCGAGTCTCTTCCTTGTTAGCTACTCGTACCTCAGCGCTATCAGCGGATCGACTTTGGTCGCCCGTCGCGCCGGCAAATAACAAGCGAACAAGATCACTAGAAAGAGCGAGCCTGTAACAATCGCAAACACCGAAAGGTCATGAGTCTGAACGTTGAAGAGGAGGGTGCTGATCCATCGCATCAAACCAAACGCAGTCAAGATCCCCATCCCGATTCCGATCGCCGCCAGCACCAATCCTTCTTTTAATATCATCCGCATAATGTCCGCAGTCCGCGCGCCCAGCGCCATGCGCACGCCGATGTAATGCGTCTGCTGCGCGACCGAATCAGAAACAACGCCGTAGATGCCGATTGACGCCAGAAGCAACGCGAGCCCTGCAAACACACCAACCAGCGTCGCGGGGAAACGGCGCATGAACGCCGCTGGTGTGGCAGAAATCAAGTCCGGCATGGTCTGAACGTTGAAAACCGCCGCTTGGGGTTCGATTCCTTGAATCTCGCGTCGCACTGTCGCGGATAAAGCTTCGGGTCCACTCGTAGTGCGAATCACCAGGTTCGCAAACACTGCAGAATTCTGACGAAATGAGTAATAAATCACCGGCCGCAACTCCTGATCCAGGCCCGTAATCTTCACGTCGC
>DASYPX010000040.1:0-21662 GCA_036006125.1 Pyrinomonadaceae bacterium
CTGTCGCGTCTTTCCAGTTTTGTGCGAAGGCGCACAAAAGAAGACGGCGCGCATCAGTTGCAGTAGCGGATCGTTCTTTGCATGAGAGGGTTTCGGAGGATCCACCGGTGACCACGCGCGGTTCACAGTTTGGCGTGGCGACGGAAGTGAAACAGAGAGTATGGCAACCCCAGAGAAACAATTAGAGCAAACAGTTTTTCTTGACCCCGACCAAAAGAGTCCGAGGGCACAGGAGTTCGAAGAGCGTCTGGAAGCCCGTATCGTCGGCCAGGAGCGCGCTGTGCGCCGCATGACCGGGCTCTATCAAATTTTTCTCGCCGGATTGAACCCGATTAATCGCCCGATCGGCACGATGCTGTTCCTGGGACCGACCGGCTCCGGCAAAACACGCGTAATTGAAGCTGCCGCTGAAGTTTTGTTCGGCGACGCAAATGCCATCGTAAAGATTGACTGCGCTGAGTTTCAGCACTCACACGAAATCGCCAAGCTAATCGGCTCGCCTCCGGGATACCTCGGCCATCGCGAGACTTCTCCGATGCTCACGCAGGAGAACCTGGATCGCATGCACACCGAAGATCTGAAGCTGACGCTCGTGCTGTTTGACGAGATCGAAAAGGCTTCGGACGCGTTGTGGCAATTGTTGTTGGGCATTCTCGACAAAGCCACTCTGACGCTCGGCGACAATCGTCGTGTCGACTTTTCAAAGTGCATGGTGATCATGACGTCTAACCTGGGCGCCCGCGAGATGTCCGAGTTGATTTCAGGCGGCATCGGCTTTGCACCCGGAAAAGGCGCGAAGAACCCGCACGACACCGAAGTCGATCAGAAGATTTACCGTACGGCGGTGGAAGCGGCGCGACGCAAGTTCTCGCCTGAGTTCATGAACCGCATCGACAAGGTCGTGGTCTTTCGTTCGCTGAAAGAACATCACCTGCGCGCGATTTTGGATCTGGAGCTTCAGGCGGTGCAGGATCGCATTATGCTGTCGGCGGGAACGAAGTTCGTGTTCCAGTGCTCGGCTGAAGCCAAGGACATGCTGCTCGATGAGGGCATCGACTACAAGTACGGCGCGCGGCACTTGAAACGCGCAGTTGAGCGCTTCCTCGTTTACCCGCTTTCGAACCTGGTGGCGACTGGGCAGATTGGGCTGGGCGATCTGGTGTTCGTCGGGCTGAACACGGACACAAAACGCCTCGTTTTCTCGAAACAGTCGGGTGGCGCATTGATCGCCGAGATACCGGAAACGACTGTTCAGGATCAGCGACTGGCTGCACGGTCTGGCAGCGTCGGCGTGCCCATTCCCCAGGTCAAGGAAAAGGCCGCGAAGAAAGGTCAGGGGCGCGGTGAGCGCACCACTGAAAGCTAGGCACGTGTCGGAAGCCCGACCGTGAGGAAGGGCGCAGTCACAAAACGCTTTCCATCACTGAAAGCTGAGGCGTCGGAATCAGTTTCCGACGCCTTTTGTATTTGCGTGATTGATTTGGCGAATAGCGGCGCGGACCGCTTCTGACAAGTAAGGATCGGCGTTCGTCGCAAATGCGGCTTGGAGCGCCGGCAGCGCCGATGGGTCGCCAATTAAGCCGAGCGCGGCCGCCGCTTCACGTCGGGTTTCGATCGAGTTGATTTCATCCTGAAGTGCGGAAATCAGAGTGGTCACTGACGCGCGACTGCCGATTTGCCCGAGCGACCGCACCGCAGCCCGGACCACAAACTCTTCTTCGAAGCTTTTTGACTTCTTCTTTTTCGAACCTTGCCCGGTCACAACCTGCGAAAGCGCAGGCAAGGCACTTTCATCGCCGATTTGGCCGAGTGCGACCGCGGCCGCGCCACGTACAGATGGCTTCTTGTCGTGAAGCATCAGATCGGCAAGCATTGTCGTCGCAGCGCGCGAATGTGATTTACCTATCGCGAACGCTGCTTCGCGACGCACGAACTCGTCTTTGTCTTTCAGCGACGGAATCAGCAGAGCGGCTGCTTCGTTCGGTGGCAAGGACAGAACTGCATGAGCGGCGGCAACACGCACAGTCGGACTCGCATCGTTCAACGCCACGGCCGCTGCGCGTGACGCTTCCGGACGTTTCAAATTTCCGAGACGCATCAACGCGTCGCGTCTATCTTCAACTTCTGTCGACGAAAGCCGCTGCCGCTGTCGCTCAATCTCGCGCTGAATCGGCGTAAGTCGCTCCTGCTGAGTTTTCGCGGGACGCGCCTTAACCAAGTCGGCGGAAGCAGCCACCATCAGCAGCGTAATGAGCAGAATCAATCTGCGACTCCCTAACGCGGAAGAGTCGCGATTCAATTTGAAGTTATCCAGCATCGATTCGTGACGCTAGCCCATGCATCGTGTCAACAATCAGAACAGCAATGGGAGGATATAACAAGAGGTCGGAAATGAGCATCGCAGTCGCAGAAGATGAGCCGCCACCGATCGAGGGAACGTGTCGAAACAGTAACGTCAAATCTGAGAAAAAGTCTTCCGCGTGCCAACCGATCAGCAGGCCGATACCGAGGCTCACCGCGTAACCGCCGACGAGAAATGCCGAGGCGGAAAATCGAGTGAATGGCTTCGGCGCAGGCTCTTTCTCTTCCGTTATTGAGTAATGAATATCGTCAGGCCTATATGTGTAGTACCGAAAGTACTCGCGTAGCCGCCGAATCAAATGCCACACGCCGGTCATGAACAATGTCACGAGAATCGCGCGGCCGAACAGTCCGAATGATTGCCAAAGCGGAGGCTTGATCATCGCCACGAAAAACGTGGAAAGGAAAAGCGACACAGTGGTGAACACTGCGCGCTGGCGCGCCACGCTGTCGCGGCGGTCGTTCTCGAGAATCTGATTGACTACGCGATCCCAACGCGCCTGCATTTCGCGGACGCGCTGCGCGTGTGGGTTGTCGGAATGCAAAATGGACGCAGTCTGGGGTTTGTCCAGCTGCTGATCGTGAAAAGCTCGCTCTTGCGGATCGATGAGGGTGTGATACGCAAGCGACAGCAGCGCGAACTCGCGCGCAGCTTTCTCTGAGCCACGATTGACATCGGGGTGGCGCTTGCGCGCCAACTTGCGATAAGCGGACTTAATCTCCGCAGTTGACGCCGTGCGGCTAACTCCGAGTACCTGATAATAATCAATCATGGTAGGGGAACTCAGGCGACGTCGTTCTGGGGCCACCACGACCGCATCCGAATTTCAGCAAAATTTTAGCACCGTTGGGAGTACGGTTGCGAGCATTAATATGTAATTACTGTGCAGAACGCTCAATAAATTCAATCAAAGTCCGGACGGCCACCCCAGTCGGGCCTTTGGAACGGTATGGTGTAGCCGGATCGCCCCACGCGGTGCCCGCAATGTCGAGGTGAGCCCACGAAACGCCGTCCGCAAACTCCTTTAGAAATGCCGTGGCGGTAATGGTGCCGGCCTTCTTGCCGCCGACGTTCTTAATGTCGGCGATGTCGGACTTGATTTGGTTTGTGTACTCTTTGTCCAAAGGCAACTGCCAGAAATTTTCGCCGACTTCCTTCCCCGCGGCGATGAAGGAATCGATCAGCTTTTGATCTGTTCCGAGAATTGCAGTATGCACATCGCCGAGCGCAATTGACACGGCGCCGGTCAAGGTCGCCATGTCGATGATTTGCGTGGCGCCAAGTTTCTTCGCGTAGGCGATCGCATCGGCAAGAATCAACCGTCCCTCAGCGTCGGTGTTGATAACTTCAATGGTCTTGCCGGTCATGGCACGTAACACATCGCCCGGCTTGGTCGCTTTGCCGGATGGAAGGTTCTCGCAACACGGTGCCACTCCTAGCACGGGGACCGACGGTTTCAACTGAGCGATGGCGCACATCGTCCCGATGACCGTGGCTGCGCCGGACATGTCGTACTTCATCAACTCCATATTCTCGCCCGGCTTGAGCGAGATGCCGCCCGAATCGAAAGTGATTCCCTTCCCGACTAAAGCGAGCAAACCGTCTGACTTCGTCTTTTTCGCAGGTGTGTACTTCAGGATGATCAACTTCGGTGGCTCATCTGAACCGCGTGACACGCCGAGAAATGATCCCATTCCCAGCTTTTCGATCTGCTTTTGATCCAGGACGTCAATGGACAATCCGAATTCCTTTGCCATTTTCTTTGCGCGATCGGCCATCGCGGTCGGCGTCATGTAACCGCCCGGTTCATTCGCCATGTCGCGCGTTAAGTTCGCCGATTCGCCGATGATGCGGCCACGTTCGGCGCCACGTTCGAGCGCTTTTTTATCAGCGCCTTCGATTACGACTTCAAAGCGATCAACTTTTCGCTGTTCTTTTTCTTTGGTGCGGTACTTGTCGGGCTCGAATAGTCCCATGACCGCGCCGGAGATTGTCCATTGCGCAGTCTTTTCAACATCGCTGTCGCTTCGCGGAACGATGGCGATCGTCTTTGCATTCTTACTGCGCAAGAATCGCGCCGCGCTTCCCGCCATCTGTGATATCTGTCGTGCTTTGTATTCGTCGCGTTCGCCGCACCCAATCAAAAGCAAACGTCTCGCTTTGAGTGTGCCGTCCGTGAGGTGAAAGTAGGCGGTCTCGCCTTCCTTTGCAGAGAATTCTTCAGATTTGATTACGGAACTGATAATGCCGTCCGTCGCTTTGTCAAAAGTTTTCAGTACGCCGTCGTCGGCTTTTTCGCCTTTGAAGACCGCCACTGCTAAGGCCTCAGCGTCAATTTTATTAACTGGTTGTGCATTACCTCGTACGTCCATTTATTCGCCTCTCTAATTATCGATTTCGATGTTTCAATTGCGCGCGCGTTTCGCGATCAACGATGCGACGCAGTTCTGTTTCCCGCTTGTCGTAAAGCTTCTTGCCTTTCGCGACGCCGACCTCGAATTTTATGCGCCGCCCCCTGATGTAAACGCGAGTTACTACGAGCGTCATTCCCTCGGTCGCCGCGGCCTGGTCCAGCTTGTCGATCTCCCGGCGATGCAAAAGCAGTTTGCGCGTGCGCAACGGATCATGATTTTCACGATTGCCGTGCGAGTACGGAGAGATGTGTGCATTGAACAGCCAGGCCTCGCCTTCGCGCACGCCGACGTAAGAGTCTTTCAGTTGAATGCGACCATCGAGGACGCTCTTTACTTCAGTCCCCGTCAGCGCCGCGCCAGCCTCATATTTCGTGGAGATATGATAGTCATGGAACGCTGCCCGGTTAGTCGCCAGGACCTTCTCTTCCTTTGCCGCTGCCATTAAGGATTTTGAATGGTGACTATAACAAGGCGTTCAGGGCGGAACAAGCAGGCGCGCGTTCACGGGTTGGTGTATCCTCGCGCAATTCGCAATGAATCGGCGATTTAGAGTCGGCCTGGGCCTGTTTGCGATTGCGGCGACACCGCGACTATTCGGCGCTTTCTTTTTGCCGAATACGTTCGGTGACGCTTACGTTTACATCCGCGACATTGGCAACCTCAGCATTAAGCTCAAGACCGGAACGCTGGCCGTGACGGATTTGTACGGCTTTTGGTTGCCGCTATATCAGTTCATCTCCGCGGTCATCAACGTCATCGTCGCGAACGGCTTTTACACAGGAAAGATCGTCGCCGCATTGTTTGGCGTTGGCGTGTGTCTGCTGGTTTATGCCATCACGCTTCAGTTAGTCGAACACAAGCTGGCGGCGCTGCTGGCATTTATGCTGCTCGCTTTCAGCCCGCTGCATATCTTGACGTCGACTTCTGCCCTGACCGATGTGCCGCACGCTTTCTTCGTTCTCGCGGCGTTGTACTTTGTTTTGCGGCGACGCTGGCTCGTCGCCGCGGTCTTTGCTGCGCTGGCGGGACTTACTCGGGTTGAAAGCTGGATGCTGATCGCCTTGATTCCTGCCCTTCAATTTTGGAAAGAGCGCAGAGTTTCCGTTGGCCCACTGATCATCATGCTGCTACCGCCGTTGTTCTGGTTTTGGGTGTCGTGGAAAGCAGCCGGCGACTTGCTTGCGACATTCAAAGTGCGGCAGCAGTATCACGATTGGTTGATGATCCAGAATCCGGCGCTCCGACACTTCACATTTGCGGGTGTCACAAAGGACACCGGGATGTTCTTATCTGGCGTCGATATCGCCGTGCTGATCGCTGCGTTCGTGGCTGGATGGCTTGTACTGCGCAGCGTGGCGAGTAAGGATCGCGACGAAACCGGGAATGGGCGAGTCGCATCGATTGTTCCGCCCCTTATTTTCTTCTTTCCGTTTTTCGCGCTGCTGACAATCGCCTACTTGACGCACCAACAGCCGATTATCTTCCCGAGATATGGAGTGATTCTCTTCAGTTTGGGAATTCCGATTCTGGCGTGGACTTACTTTGCGATTAAGAAGCGACGTCCTGAAATGTCGCGGCGAGTTCTCGTTGGGATTATTGTGCTCTGCGCGCTGAATATGAGCGCACAGCTCGCCGGGGGTGTCGGCGAGTTGAATCGTTACGCCGCACAGAGGCAAGTCGCCGATTACCTGCGCAGCCATTTCGACCGGGACTCAGGTGCAAAGATCTTCTGCGATGAGGGAACGGTGAGAGCACTGTCTGGGCTTTCAGAGGATCGTTTTCTAGTTTCCGCTAACGCCCCGCGCGATCAGGACGCGTTTGTTGAATACCTGCATCAGAATCGTGTCGAGTATTTGGTGGCGATCCAGAACGAGACTTCCAAACCTGAGCACTTATTCCCTAATTCAGAATACGGCGATCCGATCGCTGGCTATGAATTTATCACCGAAGCACACACAGAGTTTCTGTTTACCAACATTCACGTCTATCGAAGGACTCAATGAGCCGCAGAGCGGCGTCAGAATTTAGCCCAGGATGGAGCGACGTATACAGAACCGCGAGCGGTAGCGAGCGGGATAAGGACGCAACTAAGCTAAGAATTGTCTTACGAATCTTGAATCTTGGTTCCGCCCCCTGCCGGTCGCGGTTCTGTATTCCCCTAACCCGCTAAAGCGGGCTTATGAATCGTTGGGCCTTGGTTCCTGGGGTTCGCTTCGCTCACCCCAGGCTTTACGCTGACGCCTGCTCCGCAGGCTGGTTGAACGCGACTGACTAAATCAACCTTCTCCTCAACATATCCAACGCCGCTTGCGATGCGCGCCAGCGAATGAGTTCACGGTCACCGGGTAGCACGAACCGCTTGTGTTCAGTGTGCGCGTCGTCGGCGAGAGCGATGTAAACCAAACCGACCGGTTTTTCTTTAGTGCCGCCGTCTGGACCGGCGATGCCGGTCACTGCTAATCCAAAATCAGTTTTCGCTTTGTGACGAACACCGCGCGCCATGTCGCGCGCAACCTGTTGGCTCACCGCACCGAATTCTTTGATGACCTTCTTGTCGACGCCGAGCAGACGCGTCTTAGATTCATTTGAATAAGTTACGACACCTTCGAGGAAATATTTTGAAGAACCGGGAATGCTCGTCAGCCTCTGTGCGATCAAGCCGCCGGTGCAGCTCTCAGCCACCGCCAAAGTGAAGTCGGTCATCGAGAGCCGGCGTCCGATGACCTCTTCCATCGTCTCGCCGCCAAAGGAAAAGACGGAATTGCCAAGGGTCTTCTCAATCTTCAAAGACAGATCATCCAGCAGGGCATCGGCATCCTTCTCCGTGCGGCCGTGTGCGCGCAGATGAATTTCAATTTCAGTGCTGTTGAAGAGAATCGTCGTCTGCGGATTTTCGTACTTCGTGTAAATCGGTGAAATCTTCTCATCGACAGCGGATTCGCCCATGCCCGTGACGCGCAGCAGACGCGTCACAAAGCGCGTGTCGCCCGCGAGCTTCCCGATACGCGAAAGCACGTGATTCTCAAACATCGGTTTCATCTCGCGCGGTGGTCCCGGCAACAAAGCAATCGCACACTCTTTTTCTTCCAGATACAGACCCGGTGCGGTACCGTTCGGATTCGGCAAAATCTCCGCGCCGTCGATTACCATCGCCTGGCGCGAGTTTCGTTCCGGCATGTTCACACCGAAGCTTTGAAACCGCGCCCGGATTTCTTCCAGAACGATTTCATCGAGCGACAGTCTTCGTCCCAGAGCGCGCGCGACAACCTTTCGCGTAATGTCGTCTTCAGTTGGACCTAAGCCACCGGTAGTAATAACGACACGCGAACGCTTTACGGCATCTTTCACCACCTCTTCAAGTCGCGCATCATCGTCGCCGACGATTGTTTTCAGTTTCACATCGATGCCGATGCGATTGAGTTGGTCAGTCAGCCAGAGACTATTGGTGTCACTGCGATTCGGCGAGAGAAGCTCCGAACCAATGGCGATGACTTCGGCGGAGAGCATTGGCGAGGATATTTACCACAGAGGGCGTAGAGGAAGAAAACTTCTGATGTTGAAGTAGCGCCCTAATTTTGGATTTCTCTGAGGCCTCTGCGAAAGCCTCTGCGCGCCTCTGCGGTTGTCTCGTGTGCTTTAGTTAACCGCAGAGGAAAATCCGAGGGCTTCGCAGAGGACCTCAGAGAGTCTGAAACCAGGTCACTACGCGCAAAGACCTAAGTTTGTCGATCTTCCCGAGCGTCGCTTATAGTCAATCTTTTTCACAACACATGGCAAAAGAATCCTATTACATCGTTGCCCTGCCCGGTGACGGCATTGGGCCCGAAGTCCTCAATCAAGCTCTGCGCGTGTTGCGCGCGGCGGGCGAACTTTTTCAGGTCAACTTTCGCATCGAAGAAATCCCGTGCGGCGGCCATTATTACGCTGAGCACGAAGTTGAATGGCCTGAAGGCTCTTTCGAAAAATGCAAGACTGCGGATGCAATTCTGCTGGGCGCGGTTGGTCACGAAGTTAACGGCAAGACTGTTTTCACCAAACCCGGCAAACCATATCCGGAGCCTCAACTGGCCGGATTCGCCCAGGTAATCGGCAACCGTCAAAAACTGGATCTTTACGCGAACGTGCGCCCGGTTAAGCTCTACGCCGGCGTGAAGCACAAGATTCATGGCGAACTGAAACAGGTTTGGGATCCGGGCAAAGTTGATTACATCGTGATTCGCGAAAATACCGAGGACGCCTACACGGGCGAGACCAATGAAATCGAAGGTGGTCGCATGACGCCGATCAAGATCACGCGGCGCGCGACTGAGCGCGTGGTGCGTTACGCATTCAATCTCGCGCGTCGCCGAAACAAGCAGTTGAAAGTTACCTGTGTCGACAAATCAAACATCATCGGCGCGCATCGCTTCTTTCGGGATGTGTTTCGCGAAATCGGTCAGAAGGAATTCCCTGATCTCAAGCTCGACTACGCTTACGCCGATGCGTTTTGTCAGTGGCAGATTCGCAATCCCGAATGGTACGACGTTGTTGTCGCTCCGAATTTGCCTGGCGACATCATCAGCGACAATGGCGCGACGACCGCGGGCGGACTCGGGCTCGCTGTTGGAGGCAACATCGGCGACGAAAACGCGATGTTCGAACCGATTCACGGCAGCGCACCGAAACACGCCGGCAAAGACAAAGCGAATCCGCTGGCAGCGATTCTTTCAGCACAGATGATGCTCGATTGGCTTGGCACCCGGCACGAGGACGACCGATTGACACGCGCGGCGCAGAAAGTCGAAGCCGCAGTGGAGGAGCTTCTCAGTGATGGAAAGACGTTGACTTACGATTTAATCGGTGAAGAGAAAGCCTCGCGATGCAGTGAAGTAGGCGCAGCTGTGGAAAAAAAGCTGCGCGCACTAACGGAAACCCGACCGTAAGGGAAACCCGACCGTAAGGGAGGGTGCATAATTAACGGAAACCCGACCGTAAGGAGGGTGTAAAAGAACGATATGGAGCCTCACTCCTACTCCTCGCGATTCCCTCTCGCGTATCTGATCACCATTCGTTCCTTCGGAACTTGGCTGCACGGCGACGAACGTTGCAGCGTGGATCGCCACGGCTTTAACGTTTATGGCACGCCGCGTCGGACTCCGAACACAAAACTAACAGACATTATGAACAGGAATAACCGTCAAGGACCAATCGTGTTTTCAGGCGAACAGTGTCGTGTCATTGAACAAGCAATCAAAGAAGTCTGCCATTTTCGCGGCTACCATTTATAGGCTGTGAACGCCCGAACGAATCACGCACACGCCGTCGTTTCAGGTCGATCGAAGCCTGAGCCAATCGCCGACGCGTTCAAAAGCTATTCAACTCGAAAACTGAAAGAAGCTGGATTAATTCGGAAAGATGTGCGCCCGTGGGCACGCGGTAGGAGTCGACGTTATCTCTGGAAGCCTCACCATGTATCGCGAGCGATCGACTACGTTCTTTATGAGCAAGGAGAAGAGATTCCTGAGTTCGACGACTAGGGCACCCTCCCTAACGGTCGGGTTTCTGACGTATCCGCTCTTCAATCTTCGGCAGACTCAGAATCACTGTATCACCTACCGCTTTCAAACTTTTCGGCGCGATCTTATCGAGCGTGTCATCTTTTGTGTGCCAGTAGTCATACGTCCCGAGCTGAATGATGTCGAGTGCGTCGATGCCAGCGCGCAAGAACGGTCGGTGATCATCGTCGTCAACACCTTCGCGTCCGTCGGTGAATTGCTTCCCATAACCAGCGTCGCGCGCTGTCTGCCAGACAATATCCACCAGCCAATGGCTACTCAATTCAGGCCGATCAAGCCGCAGATCTTTGAATCCCATCATGTCCAGAAGGATCATCGCACGAACCCGTTTCAACTCGTTCTTCGTGATCAACTGCTGGACCATATAGCGACTGCCATAGGTGTTGTCAGGAAGTGCCTCGGTCTCACCGGTGCGTGTGAAGTTCTTGCAGTCCGTCCATTCGGCGCAGAAGGCTTCTTCACCGTCAAAGAAAACAAACCAGTAAGTCAGTTTCGGTTTTGTTTTTTGCGCCGCGAGCACGCGCGCCATCTCAATTAGGGTGCCGGTCGACGAAGCGCCGTCATTCGCACCGACGAATTTGAAGTCCTTGAAATATTTTGTGTCGTAGTGGCTGGAAATGATTATGACATCGGAAGACTCACCCGGTAGTTCCGCGATCACGTTCACCATCTTTTTTCCGCCCTGCGGTGTGATTGGAAAGAATTCATCAGTCGTAACGCTAAGGCCGGACGATTTCAACTGATCGATGATGTAGTTCCGTGTCTTTTCCAATTCGGCTGAGCCGGCCGGCCTCGGCCCGAACTCAACTTGTTTGCGCACGTGTTCGAAAGCGCGCTCGGCATCGAAATCCGTTGTGGTTTTCGGCGCAGGTGAATTCGCGGTAGGTGTTGTCGCGCTCGGCTGATTCGTATTGCTGGGGCAACCTAACAGCGACAACGGCAGAATAAGCGCGAAAGCGAGAGTAAATAATTTAAATAGTGGCATTGCGACGTGGAAATTTTGAGCTGACATTCCGAGCGTTTTCAGCGTGCCCCGGCCGTTTTCTTTCGCGAAGTTTTCGCTTTCCGGCACTCGGCGCAGATGCCAATCATTCGCAAGAGATGCTCCGTCAGCTCAAATCGATGCTTCGCGGCCATTGCGTCCTGAATTGCTTCCAACTCAGGCGAATAGAATTCGATGATCTTACCGCAGTCGGAACAGATCATATGATCGTGATGTTGATGCTTGTAGTTGTGTTCGTAATGCGCGCGGCCGTCGCCAAACCGCACCTCACGAGCCAAGCCGGCTTCCGTCAACAAACGCAACGTTCGATACACGGTCGTCTGACCGACAGTTGGGTCTTTTTCCTGCACCAAACGATAGAGGTCTTCGCCCGACATATGACCCTCGGTTTTCAGGAACACTGCGAGGATCAGATCACGCTGCGCGGTGCGCTTCAGCCCCTTCTTTTGGATGTGTTTTAGAAAAACTTCCTGCTCTTCGGTCATGAGTTGCGTAGGAATGCCGTTCGAAGCAACTGCATTCTATCATCAGTGTGCGGTGAGCAGTGAGCAGTGGGCAGTGGGCAGTAGGCAGTGGGCAGCGTTGGGCTATTTTTAGTTCCTCCGCTTCGCGGACGATGAAATCCGCAGGCCCAGACTCTTTTGGCAAGGCTCTCACTGCTTACTGCTTACTGCTCACTGCTTACCGCTCACTGCTTACTGCTCAGTGCTCACTGCTCACTGCTCACTGCTCACTGCTCACAGCGTATGTTATCTTGTGGCCATGCCGGGGTGGCGAAATGGCAGACGCTACGGACTTAAAATCCGTTGGGAGTAATCCCGTGTGGGTTCGAATCCCACCCTCGGCACCAAAGGAAAAGAGTATGAACACATCACGTATTCTTGCCTGTTTTCTTTTAACTAGCGGAGTAATTTCGGTAATAGCAGTCACTGGAATGCAAACTCGGACGTTAGCCGGTCCGCGTCTGTCGCTGGATACCACGGCTCAATCCGAAGCCGAAATCAATGATAGAAACTGGCAGAACAATTCCAAGATCGTTGCGATCCGCAAAATCGTCAATTCGGCCAATGCCGAAGTCAGGAATGGCACATTCAAGACTGAGCATCGAATTTGTGAAGAGGGCTGGTTTAGTCGACTTCGAATCGCACGCGACCCAAAGGGGACCGTCAGGTGGTACCAGCATTATCAGGAGGGAGAAGATTCATCGTGGGACGATAATTACTACTACGACGATGCTGGCAGATTGCGGTTTGTGTTAATGACTTCTTATGCCATCAACGGCACACGAGAGCAGCATCGGGCCTATTTCGATGAAAGCGGCCGTCTCATCTACCACGGTCGCCGGCTCCTGAAGGGGTCGGGATATTTTGGTCCTCCAGTCGAAGATCTCAAGGAATTGGTGCGAATGGATCCGAAGAAGGATTTTGCGGAAGCGACAGAAGGATGCAAAGAGGTAAAGTCCTTCGCAAAGCATCGCGCCAGAAAGAGCTGAATAACATCGGCGCAGTCAGCATTAAGATGGAGCTGAGATGGTGGCGCGACGGGTTGTTACGAAGCCAGCCGAAGCGATCCTTGACGACCGCTAGGCGCGTAAATACTGGCTTGTATCGTTTGGTAAGATCAGGTAGCACCGCTATCACGTGACTTAAAATCCGTTGGGAGTAATCCCGTGTGGGCTCGAATCCCACCCTCGGCACTAACTCGAACGGGACTTCCATAGCTTCCCCGCCAACAGTTTAAACCAATGAAAATATCGAGCGAGCGATTCAAAGTGATGCCGGCAGGTGAAGGCCATAACTCGCTCGAAGGTTACCTGAATCGCTCTCGGTATTTCGGCGCGTTGGTCGGCCGATACCGGAACCGTGGGCAATTCCGTTTGCAGGCATCGAATAGGCAAAGCCAAGAGCCTGTTAGTTTTGACAGTATTTCGGCGAACGCGAATCACCGTACTTTGTTAGCGGTACGCGAAGACCGATATGTTAAGACGCTGTGCGAACATCACGCTCTTGCTCGCCCTGTCGTTGCTCGCGACTTCTGCGTTAGCCCAATCTTCCGCAAGTCCTCCCGACAGTAAGCCGAAAGAGACCGTTCCTGCACAAACTGGGCCGAACGATCTGCAAAACGAAATCACAACCCTAAAGGCTGAGAACGCCGCCGTTCGAGAACTGCTCCGCAAGATGGAGGAGCAGCAGAAGGCTTTACTTGAGCAGGTCGATCGTCTGCAGCAGCGACTTGATGGCGCAACGCTCGCGAATGCCCAACCCGGAGCATCACAACCTACAATTCAGTTGGCCACCGCGAAGGCGCCAGCGAGCGGAACGGACGCTTCGTCAAGCTCCGATGCAAACTCCTCGCCGCCAGCGCCCGCGCAGACGACCAAGGAAGATCGTTATCAGGATGGAATTGTCATTTACCAGAACTCTGATGAGGCGAAGGTGCCGTTCCTGCTGAGGTTCAACAACAACACGCAGATTCGATTTCTGAACACAATGGACAGCCCCGAAACCTTCACTGACCATCTGGGTAATGTTCGCGAGGTGCATAGACGTAATGACATCACCGTAAACCGTTCGATGTTCGTCTTCAGCGGCTATATGTTCAGCAAGAAGCTCCAATACAGCCTGACCGTCTGGACGTCGGCAGGCGCGGCTTCAATTGTTGTTGCGGGGAATATTGGGTGGCGGTTCAATAAGCGACTCACCCTCACCGGGGGTTATACGGGTGTTCCTGGTAGCCGATCGCTGGTCAACACATTTCCGTTCTTTCAACCGACCGACAGAAGCATGGCCGACAACTTCTTTCGCCCCGGGTTCACGCAGGGAGTCTGGGCCAATGGCGAACTCTTCAAGAACTTCAACTACCTCGTATTCGTCGGCAACGGGCTAAACACACTGAATATCTCAGCAAACAAGATCGACACGAGTCTGTTGACTGCGGGCAGTGTCTGGTGGGAACCGCTGGGCGCTTACTCCGAGCCCGGTAAATCGCGCCAGATGTACGACGATTATTTCGCTTCACGGAAAGTACGCATCCGTTTGGGAAGCAGTTTCACGCGAGCGCGTGAAGATCGTTTTTCCGATATCGATCAGACGAGTCCCGACAACACTTCGATTTACAACTCCGACGGCGTCCTCACATTCTCAACCGGAGCGTTTGCGCCCGGGGTAACGGTTCAGAAAGCTACTTACAAAATGTGGGCGATTGACGGCGGTCTGAAATACAACGGTTTTTCGGTCAACGGTCAATACTACATGCGTTGGCTAAACGACTTTGAAGCAGACGGACCGCTGCCGCTCACCTCAACGTTCGACCATGGCTTTGAGTTGTCGGCCGGGAAATTTCTGGTTCCTAAGAAGCTCGTGCTTTATGCCCGCGGCTCAAAAGTGTTCGGACAATTTGCGAATCCATACGAGTACGCCGGTGGATTCAAGTGGTACTTCCTGCCAACGGAACGTCTGTGGATGACGGGCGAGTTGATGCGCGTTAATCACGCTCCATACAGTGGAGCTTTTACTCCTTACACCGCAGGCATGAGTGGCTGGGCGCCGATGCTTCAGACCGTACTCGCCTTTTAAGCCACGGCTCTTACGACTGAGCAAGAATTCCGTTCAAACCTAACTGATAAGTAATCGCGAAACCGAGCACGATACTGAACCCTGCGGCTGCCAGACGCAGCATCATGTTGGCGCGGGCAAATCGTTGCGCTGTCAGGATCGCCGGCAAACCGACCAAAGCGCTCATCAGCATCATCCCGCCCGTTGACCCAACACCAAATGTCAGCACGTACGACAACGCGATGAGCGGCTGACGAATAGTCGACAGCACGAGTAACATCAGCGCGCCGCTTCCCGCGAGCCCGTGAATCATGCCCACGATAAATGGTCGTCGATGCAACTTGAGCCCGTGATGACTGGACATGCTGTCGTGTGGCCGGCTTTCGTGAACGTGAGGATGTGCGTGCAAACGGCCGCCGTGACGATGCACGTGCATGTGAAGGTGACCGCCTTGCAGAATCTTTCGCAGCGCATTTGCGCCGAGCAGGATGAGCATTATTCCAACAACTAACTCAAGTGCGAGGCTCAGGCCGCCACTGACCTCAATGTGCAGGAATACGATCGCGGCGCCCGCGACGAGCAGCGAAATTGTGTGGCCAATGCCCCAAAATGCGCCGACAAATGTCGAACGCACGATACTGGCGTGTTCGCTTGCGATGGTAGAAACGGCGGCAATGTGATCCGCTTCGATCGCGTGTTTCAGCCCCAGCACGAAGCCAAACGCCAGCATTGAGATGGTTGACACTTCAGTCATCGAGTCTTTTGCAACGTCCCTTTCAAACTGTTACTCAGTAGCGTCCACTTCAATCAGGCGTCTTTCAAGGAAGCGTCGTTCTGCGTCATTCGTCACCAGCGTAAGCGCACGGCGGTAACTCTCCGCCGCTTCGCGATTCAATCCCGAGCGACGCAGTAACTCCGCACGGGTTGCCGGCAGCAAATGATAATCGTCAAGTTCCCCGCTCGCGACAATCCGATCAATCAGCGCGAGTCCCTGAGCTGGCCCGTCAGCCATCGCGACGGCGACCGCGCGATTCAAAGATACGATGGCGGTTGGCTGCAATATCTGCAAGCGATCGTACAGCGCGACGATCTGGCGCCAATCGGTGTCTCCCGGTTGCCGCGCACGGCAATGTTCTGCCGCAATCGCCGCCTGAAATGTGTACGACCCAGCGTCAGGTGAAATCAGAGCTTGTCGCACCAGCGCGAGCGCCTCTGTTATTTCATCCTGCCGCCATCTGCTTCGATCTTGCTCTTCCAGCACGATCAAATCGCCAGCTTCACTGACCCGTGCATCGCGCCGGGAGTGATGCAACAACATCAAGGCCAGCAGGCCCGCCACTTCTGCCGGCGGCAACGGCGCCATCAACATGCGCACAGTACGCGCTAACCGGATCGCCTCTGCGCAGAGATCGCCGCGAACTAGTTTCGCGCCTTGCGTCGATGTGTAACCTTCGTTGAAGACCAGATAGATTACCGTCAGCACCGCATCCAGGCGCGCTGGAATCTCTGCGGTGTCCGGCACTTTGTAAGGAATACCCGCGTCGCGAATCTTTCTTTTTGCCCGCACCAGTCTTTGCGCCATCGTCGTGGTCGGCACAAGAAAAGCGCGCGCGATCTCTTCGGTTTGCAGACCGCATAGTGTCCGCAAGGTCAAAGCTATCTGCGCTTCGGCAGCCAGCGCGGGATGGCAGCAAGTGAAAATTAGCCGGAGACGATCGTCCGCGATTTCCTTCGTGAAAGGATCCGGCTGCTCCGTTGTGGAATCGATTTCGGACGCGTAGGATTCAACTTTCTCCTGAAATCGAGTCTGTCGCCGCAAACGATCGATCGCTTTATGTTTTGCGGCCTGAATGATCCACGCGGCCGGCGAACTGGGCACGCCCTCGCTGGGCCACTGATTCAGGGCCGCTGCAAAGGCGTCCTGCGCCGCTTCTTCGGCGACGTCGAAATCGCCGAACGAACGGATGAGCGTGGCGACTATCCGCCCCCAATCAGACCGGTAAACCGCGTCAACGGCCGCATTTGCTGAGGAAACCATCATTGACCACAAATCATAAAAAATTTATCTGCCCGATGTCGATTTCGCCGTTTCTCAATCGACTAAAGTGTAGGAGAACAAACGAATGAAATACATGTTGCTCGTTTACATGAACGAAAATGCCATGACCGACGATGAGCGTCAGCATTGTTACGCCGAGTCGGCGCAACTTACTCAGGATCTCGACGCAAAAGGTCAGTACGTCGCGGCCGGGCCACTGCATCCGGTTTCAACGGCGACCAGCGTGCGCGTTCGTGAAGGAAAGCGGATCGTGACGGATGGTCCGTTCGCGGAAACACGCGAGCAACTCGGTGGCTTTTACATTGTCGACGCCAAAGATTTGGATGAAGCGTTGGCCATCGCTGAAAAAATTCCGCCGGCAAAGTACGGCACGATTGAAATTCGGCCCCTCATGGAAATCCCCGGACTACCTGAGAATTAGGAAGAGAGGGAGAAAAATGGCAAATCCATTTGTGCACGTTGAGTTGAACACCACGGACGTCGAAAAGGCGAAGAGGTTTTACAGCCAGATGTTCGATTGGAAAATGGAAGACATGAATATGGGTCCGAGCGACACCTACACCGTCATAAAAGTCGGCGAAGGAACCGGCGGCGGCTTGTTGAAGAACCCAATGCCCGGCGTCCCTTCGTTTTGGCTCGCGTACGTCCTCGTCGACGACATCCACGCCGCCACTGAGAAAGCGAAATCTCTCGGGGCAAAGATCGTCAAAGACTCGATTGAAGTGCCTGACATGGGATGGCTCACCATCATTGGCGATCCGACTGGGGCGGCGCTGGGATTCTGGCAACCAAAACATGACATGTGAAATTTGCGATCTCAAATTTGAGATTTGAGATCACCAAGTGTCGATCTGGCGCTTGCTCGTTCGACTAGCCAGTGGAAAACAAAAAATCAGATTTGGAAAAGGGGAAAGCAAAAATGAGATTCATGGTAATAGTGAAAGCTGACAAAGATTCGGAAGCAGGACATTTGCCCAGCAAGAAACTGCTTGCCGACATGACGACGTACAACGAAGAGTTGGCCAAAGCAGGCGTGATGCTCGCGGGCGAGGGCCTGCATCCGAGCTCGAAAGGCGCGCGAGTCCGGTTCGATGCCAAGGGCAAGACCAGCGTTATCGATGGACCCTTCGCCGAAACGAAGGAACTGGTCGCCGGCTTCTGGTTATGGAAGTGCGCTTCGCTGGACGAGGCGATCAATTGGTTGAAGAAAGCCCCATTCGAAGGTGGCGAAGTCGAAATTCGTCAGGTCTTTGAGGCTGAGGACTTCGGCGAAGAATTCACGCCTGAGTTGCAGCAACGCGAAGCGCGCTTGCGCGAGCAGATCAGCGCGTAATGGATGAAGAGGCTAGAGCCTAGACTAGAGACTAGAGGCTAGAGACTAGAGGCTAGAAAAGAGGCGCTTTGAGATCAGTTGGACGAACGCCAATGAACTGAAGACGAGGACATCTGGAAACTGACGAAATCAGATGGAGCAGTTTTACCAGCCTCCAGCCTCCAGTCTCCAGTCTCTAGCCTCAAACAAAGGAGAAAGACATTGGCAAAGATAGAACAACGAATCACACCGATGCTCTGGTTCGACAACCAGGCGGAAGAAGCCGCGAACTATTACGTCTCGATTTTCAAGAACTCGAAGGTCACGAACGTCAGTCGTTACGGCGACACTGGTCCGGGTCCGAAAGGTTCAGTCATGGTCGCGGAGTTCGAACTTGACGGTCAGAAGTTCACGGCGTTAAATGGCGGCCCACGCTTCAAATTCACCGAAGCGATTTCACTGGTCGTCAACTGCGAGAACCAGGAAGAAGTTGATTACTACTGGGAAAAATTGAGCGGCGACGGCGGCCAGGAAGTTGTCTGTGGCTGGTTGAAAGACAAGTATGGTTTGTCATGGCAAATCGTGCCAGTAAAAGTGTTCGAATTGCTGAGTGACCCCGCAACATCCGACCGCGTGATGGCCGCAGTGATGGAAATGAAGAAAATTGAACTCAGCAAGATCGAACAAGCGGCGGCGAAAAAAGCAGGCGCATAGGCAAAAATCATGAGTGAAGCTAACCCGACAAGCATTCTCCGCAGCGTCTGCGCAATTTTAACCGGTGTGGTGACCGTGATCGTTCTGTCACTGGGCACTGATGTGATATTGCACGCGACTGGAATCTACCCGCCATGGTTCCAGCCAATGGCAGATCCGCTCTGGGTGCTCGCGCTCGCTTATCGCATCGTTTACGGCATTGCCGGCGGGTATGTCGCCGGGCGCTTCGCGCCAAATAAGCCAATGAAGCACGCGCTCATTGTTGGCTTCATTGGCTTGGCGCTGAGCATCGTCGGCGTCGCGATGCATTGGAACAAAGGTCCGGAGTTTGGGCCGAAATGGTTTTCAGTCGCGCTGGTTCTGACCACACTTCCCTGTGCGTGGGCGGGTGGCAAACTTGTGATGGCCCGGCCGCGCCGCCAAACGGCATGACAGATCAAGGAATCGAACGGGAGAAGAGTCATGAACATAATTCCACATCTAAACTTCAACGGTCAGTGCAAAGAAGCATTCGATTTCTACGCCAAGCTGCTCGACGGCGAAATCAAATTCAGCATGACTTGGGGCGAGATGCCCGGCGAAATGGGCAGTCAGTGCCCACCCGAGACGAAGAATCTCATCATGCACACGACGCTTGAAGTCGACGGTGACTTCATTATGGGCGCCGATTCGCCGCCGGATCGTTACACGCCGCCGAAAGGCATCACCGTCTCGATTGGCGTGAAGAGCAAGGATAAAGGCGAGAAAGTCTTCAAAGCGTTATCGGAAGGCGGCAACGTCACGATGCCGTTCGCACAGACATTCTGGTCGCCGGGCTTTGGCATGTGTGTTGATCGATACGGCATTCCGTGGATGGTCAATACGGAAGCGCATCAGTGACGCGTCATGAAGAAGACTGCCCCTAAGACGGTGCGCGGTTACCTCTCCGCTGTTCCGCGAGAGCAACGTGCCGCTCTCGAGAAACTGCGACGCGCGATCAAATCCATCGTGCCAGACGCAGTCGAAGTGATCAGCTATCAGATTCCCACATTCAAGCTGAACGGCCGCATGCTAGTGTCTTATGCCGCGTTCAAGCATCATTGCAGTTTCTTTCCGGGCGCCGGTCCGATCGATATGCACGCGAACGATCTGAAGGCATTTCAAACTTCAAAAGGTACGATCCAATTTACGCCCGAGCATCCTTTGTCGACCGCGCTGGTGAAAAAATTGGTAAAGACTCGAATCAGACTGAACGGGGGGCGAAAATGAACATTCTCCTATGGATCATTCAATGCTTGCTGGGGCTGCTGTTCATCTTCAGCGGCACGATGAAATTCGTGATGTCTGTTCAGGAAATGAACAGCCAGGGACCGGTGGTGTTACCAGGCATCTTCCTCCATTTCATCGGCGTGTGCGAGATACTCGGCGGCGTCGGTTTGATTTTGCCTTCCGCACTTCGCATCGAACCGCGCCTCACGCCTTTGGCTGCAGCAGGTCTGGCAATTATCACCGCCGGTGCGACTGTGATCACGTTAATGGGCCCGATGAAAGGCATGGCCGCGATTCCATTCGTGACGTGCATGCTGTGCATCTTCGTCGCCCATGGTCGATGGCGGGTAAGGCCGATCCCTCCGCGATAGTTGCCTACTCGCGATTCGCCGCTACGATTTACCAGCCAAATTGCAGTTGTCAGGCCGCAACCTTGAATGCTGTGGATCGTATTAGTCTGCATGGCTGGTTCAGCGAGATCCGGTGACAGGCATTCCGAAAATCAACTCGCTGGTGGACTGCGTGGATTCGGCCCAATTGGACTGCTCGCCATCGTTCTTATTCTTCTCGGCAATTTCGTTTTCATTCCGCTCAGCGCCCTGCTGGTTTTGTGGTGGCGACATCTCTCACGAACATCCTGGCGCGCTATTGGTTTTGTGCGGCCGCGCAGCTGGATTCGCACGATCGCCGCCGGAATCCTCTTCGGCGCATTATTGAAGTTCACCATGAAGGCCGTGGTGATGCCGCTACTCGGCGCCGATCCAATCAATCAAGCGTACCGGCACCTGACTGGAAACAAAGCCGCGATTCCCATGACACTGTACGCCTTGACGATCGGCGCGGGCTTCGGCGAAGAAACCTTGTTTCGCGGTTACTTGTTTGAAAGACTCGGTAAGCTATTTGGCTCCAGCGTGATCTCCAAGCTGGCGATTGTGCTGCTCACCTCGATTGTCTTTGGGCTCGCACACTACACACGGCAGGGCCTTACCGGAGTTGAGCAAGCCACAATCGTCGGGTTGGTCTTCGGTGGAATTTTCGCGATCACCGGTCGAATCTTCATGCTGATGATTGCGCATGCCGCTTTCGATTTGACGGCGTATGCGATGATCTATTGGAGCCTCGAGACCAGAATTGCCCACCTCATCTTCAAATAACGCTGCCTCTCGCGCGAGTCGTGTCTTACTTTGCGGTTTTTCGTTGCGCCTTGGCGCTTTGCGTGAAGGTAATCGATCAAGAGCAGTCAGTTTCACGCTAAGTCGCCAAGACGCAAAGTCCGCAAAGACAAGCTAAGACACTGCCCTCGCACGACTAGCCAAGCAATCCAGTTTTGTTGTTTATTATCAAGGCCGAACTTCGCCGGAGGTCTCATGAAGAAACTTGTCTTTGCTCTTATTCTCTCGCTTTCAGCCGCATCGAGTTCTTTCTCGCAAAACCAGGATTT
>DASYPX010000041.1:0-12119 GCA_036006125.1 Pyrinomonadaceae bacterium
GCGCGTCGCGACGGCACGACTGATTTCATTCTGATGAACGCGCCGAACGTTCCCGGAATCAGCAGCGGCGGTTGCGGAATGAAAAACGGCAGTGTCGCATCTACGCCGTAGTAGCGACAGAACAAGTAGTGACCTGATTCGTGGGAAGCAAGAATCGCCAACAACGACCCTGAGAAGATCAATCCTTGAACAAGGACTGACGGATTAGTTAGGGCAAATCTGGCGATCTCGAATACCGCCTGCACGTAGTACCACGGAATCAGCCACAGCGACCCCGCGAATCCGCCTGTTCCAGCCGAAGATGCTGTGCCGGCATCCGGCAGCGACATGACGATTCCGCAGAACGTCGTCGTGACGACGGTCAGAAGAAACAAGCCGATATGAAGTGCCCATTGACGCGCCGTCGGTTTTTGACAGCGACCTGTGGGCGCCGTGAGCGTCGTCGAGAAACCGAACTGTTGCCCGTTGTCTGAATCAGCCATTCTGATGAGTTGAATCGAGCGCCGTCAGACGCAGAATGTTTATAGTCCACGAACATCTACAAATCGAAACCCGCATGAGTGAAAGCCGCGCTTTCACTCATGCGGGTAGCCTCATTTAATTACTCTAGGCTATAAACATTCGGCGCCTAGCGGCGCTACTAGGTCTCACCGGGCGCCCATACGTCCGACCGAGTTATCAGTCGCGACAAATCATGTATCAGCCAATCCTTCTTCGTGCGCCTGCAATTCTTTGCCGGGTTTGAAGCGAATCGTCTTGCCCGACGGAATCGCGACCTCTTCGCCGGTCCGCGGATTACGTCCGATGCCGCGCTTGCGCGGTTTTACCACGAACACCCCAAAGCCCCGTAGCTCGATCCGATCGCCGCGCGCCAACGCGTCTTTCATCGAATTGAACAGCGCGTCAACGGCCTGCTCGGCTTTCAATTTAGGAATGCCTGTCTGATCCGCGAGACGATTGATGATATCCAGTTTGATCATGGTCCTGACCTCCGATCACGCGCTGGCGACGCTCTGCAGTTCGTTTGGAGTGAAATATTGAACGTGTCGGATGATAAGAAGCGCTCTCAAACACTGTCAAGTTATTGCCGGCCTTCATCCCCAGGCAGAAGCGTACGCGGAGAGGTTTGACAGGCAAGCAAGTGGCGGCTAACCTCGAATTTGCACGCGATTAGCAGCCAACGTGCGGCGCTGTCGCAACAAAGCAGTCAGCATGTTTGGAAAGCAATCCTCAGCTCCGCCGTTCGGCACCATCGACATTAACGACGATCGCGACATCGAAGTGCATCGCCCGAAAGAGGCGGCGCGCAAGCACTTCTGGCAGGAATCGCGTCTGCTATTTCGCGATCTTATTTTCGCGCTGATGGTGCTGGCGCTGGTGATGGTCTTCATCATCCAGCCGGTCAAAGTTGAAGGGACTTCGATGCTTCCCTATCTGCACGACGGCGAGCGCATCTTCGTCAACAAGCTCATCTATTACGACGACTACAACTGGGCGCCGCACATCTATCGCGGCGACATCGTGGTGTTTTGGTTTCCCGAAGATCCTTCGAAGAGTTACATCAAGCGCGTCATCGGCCTGCCGGGTGACACGGTAGAAGTGCACGAGGGGCACGTACGCGTGAACGGGAGAGACCTGATCGAAACTTATCTCGATCCGCAACTGAACATGTCGCACTCGAGCCGTCCGCCGACTTACGTGAAGCCCGGCTACTACTTTGTAATGGGCGACAATCGGGACAACTCGAGTGACTCCCGGATTTGGGGATTGGTGCCAAAGAAATACATTTATGGAAAGGCGCTGTTTCGCTACTGGCCCTTGAGCACCGCGACGGTCATCACACGCGACACGCACAACACATCAGTGCCGCCAGGGACGGCGATTCGGCGCGACGGAGACGGCTCAGACGACGATCAATAAATTTTGGAGCGCCGATATCTTGTCGGCGGTTCGCGAGCATCTTGCTCGCACTACCTGCAATGATTGACTGGCTGCGATTCATCCCGATGATTTTCTACGCGCCGCTGCGGGGCATGCGCGAAGTGCGGGATCGCGGTCGACTTGGTCCCGCGGTCATCGTTACCTATCTGATTCAGGCTATTTGCGGCGTGGTGCTGGCGTTGCTTGCCGGTGATCGGTCCGTGATTCAGGGCCCATTAGCGCTCGGGGGCGCACTGTTTCGTGCCGTGGCGCCGATCCTCACGATCGCGATCGTGGTTGTTCCCGTCGTCACTTTGATTGCAAACCTGTTCGACCGACGCGGAAGTTTCGGCGTGGTGCTGCAGCAGGAATACGGCTCGATCGCCTCAGTGGTGCTTTACGCTTATAGCGGCATCGCCGTGTTGATCGTCGTGATCGCTGCCTTCTTTCATTTCAGCGGATTCCAAGCCGCGTATGTAGCCAGCGCCGCCCAGGCAGAAACCACGGAACAGATGCGTTGGATGATCCGGAACTTTACTCCGGAGCAGCTGGCCCAGTTCCGGGCGCAGATGAATGATCCCGTTTACATGTCCTACGTGCTGTTTTATACGCCCAGCATTCCCTTGTTCATCATCGGCGCCATTGGCGCGATTCGCGAACTGTTCCGCGTCTCGCTCATTCGCGCCCTCGCCATTTTGATTCTGGCTGCCATTGTCAGTCTTCCTCTCGCACGGATTATGTACCCCTTATTTGGACATATCATGGGGTCGCCGTTTCTTTTCCTTTTCGTTTTTCTCCTGTTGCGCGGGTACTTTACCGAGATCGTCAGCACCCAACGCGCGCGCACAGCTTTCAAACAGAACCTTGAAGCCGCCACGATCAATCCGCGCGACTCTTCTGCGCATTACAATCTTGGATTGATTCATCAGAATCGTGGTGAACTGGATCAGGCACGCGAACGCTTTCAACGCGCAATTGAAATCGACACGGACGAAGTCGATGCGCACTATCAGCTGGGGCGCATTGCGCGCGCGCAAAACCGCCTCGCGGAAGCGATCGGCCATTTCGAGCAGGTCGTGCAGCGTGATCAGTACCATGCCCAGAACGAAATCTGGCGCGAGATCGGTGCGACTTACATTGCCGCGGGACAGTTTGCGGATGCACGTAACGCGCTGGAAAAATTTTTGGATCGCCGCGAGAACGATCCGCAGGGACTTTATTTGATGGGCCGTGCGCACGCGGGGCTGGGCGACAACCGCGAAGCGGCGACTTCGATGCAGGCGTGCATCGATGCCGTCAAAACGGCTCCGGCATACAAGTACCGCGCTGAGAAGCGTTGGTTGCACGACGCGCAACAGTTCATGAAGGGAAAGAAGCAGAAGACAGTGGGCAGTGAGCGGTGAGCCGTGAGCAGAGGTGCGAATTTCAGAGCATGATCGTTTGGAACATGGGTACTGGTTCTTTTATGACCAGGGGCGATACTCTCTCGGATGCGCTGTCGTTGGCGGACGCGGTTGTATGCTGATTTGAAACGTTCGATAAAGAATCTCTCGGCGGAAGTTTACTCGCGCAGTGTGTACGGTCTCCAAATGAGACTATTTCTCCCAAGCCTCATTGTCAGCCTTTTGTGTGCAGCGCTCGCTTGTAGTCAGCACAGTCAACCGTGCGCGGATTTTGATCGGACGATAGCCGCGACCTACAACTTTCGTCCGTCGCAGCTCGCTAGTGACGACGAACGCAATAAGAAGAGCGCGGAACTGGATAAGGTCTGGGAAAGCGTCAAACAAAACCCGACCCAGTTTCTGCCCTGCCTTCGTAGAGCGCTCGAAAATCCTAATGCCAATGCCTGGTTTCGATTTGATGGCAGCAATTTGTTGGTTTCAATCGATCCATCGGAAACGTCGAAGAAACTTCAGATCAGAAGCTATGCCGCCGCCAATTTGGATGATGTCGATCTTCGAGTATGGGTGACAACTCTTGTGCGCCTGGCTTTCGAAGGTCTCGATGTCTCGGAACCCGCCGAGCGATGGCTAGCTTATCCGCAAGCCAAGTATTTTCTGCCTGAACACGGCGCTTACGAAGTTGGAATGCCTCAAGGTGCGCTGTTCATTTTTGGCAGCATGGACGAAGCCCAAGCTACTCCAACTTTGCAAAGAGTCGTAAATCAAACGAACCATCCCGGACGAGAAGTTGCGTTACGGATTCTTTTGAATGAGAACACGTCAGAGTCGCTGCGCGTCGTCAACGCGCTCGATGTTTCCAACTTCAGCCCAAAGGCCCAGGAGATGATTCGTAATGAACTATCTCATCCTGACGTATTTGAGCCCCGGCCGAAGCCAAAAAATACGCGTCAGGAATTCGTGGATGCCTTCAACCGCTTGTTGAATGGTGATTCGAGCTTGGTTTTTTGGTTTGGTCGCTAAGGTTCCAGATGGGGAGAGGGACGTTGTGGCGACAATGACCTCACAAGACCTTCCTCTCTTACGAAAGGTTCGTCGTAGAATGATTACGGCTAGCAATCAACACGCCATTGAATATTACGACAGCTTTACAAAGATAATCAGAACAATCGTGCGTGCGAACGATTCAAAATCGCAATGACAAAATCCAAAGCAATTCTCGCCCTTGAAGATGGCCGGGTATTTCGCGGCCGGTCGTGGGCTGTCGATGGTGAGGCCTGCGGCGAAATGGTCTTCAACACTTCGATGACCGGTTACCAGGAAGTGCTGACGGATCCTTCTTACGCGGGACAGATCGTCTGCATGACTTACCCGCTCATCGGCAACTACGGCGTCAACAAAGAAGATTCCGAAAGTGCGCGGCCGTGGGTGGAAGGCTTCGTGGTGCGTGAAGCGGCGCGCGTCGCCTCGAACTGGCGCTCGGAAGAATCGCTCGCGGATTATCTGAAGCGTTGGGAGATCGTAGCGATCGATCACATCGACACCCGCGCGCTGGTCCGTCACATTCGCGACAAGGGAGCGATGCGCGCCTGTCTTTCGACGGTTGAAACTGACGCCAACGCAGTTATCGAGAAAGCCCGACAGTCGCCGCCAATGGAGAATCGCGAGCTTGCGAGTGTCGTCACGACTGACAAACCTTACGAGTTTCCCGCCGCGGGCACGGAGCGCTTTCACGTAGTTTGCTACGACTTTGGCGTCAAAACGAATTCGCTCCGGGAACTGTCGCAAAAGGGATGTCGCATCACCGTGGTGCCGGCGGGAACTCCGGCAAATGAAGTTTTCGCGATGAAACCTGACGGCGTGTTTCTCTCAAACGGTCCCGGCGACCCGGCGTCGATGAACAAAGAAGTCGAGGAAGTGAAGCAAGTCGCGCAATCCGGCACGCCGACATTCGGCATCTGTTTCGGGCATCAACTGCTCGGCCGCGCGTTTGGCGGCAAGACTTTCAAGCTGACCTTCGGCCATCGCGGCGGCAATCAACCGGTGAAAGATTTTCGCGACGGCCATGTCGAGATCACTTCTCACAATCACGGCTTTGCGGTACTCGCCGATTCACTTCCGCCCGAAGTTGAAGTGACGCACGTCAATCTCAACGACCGCTGTGTCGAAGGCATGCGTCACAAAACGCTGCCGATTATCTCCGTCCAATACCATCCCGAAGCCGCACCGGGTCCGCATGACGCGGAGCATCACTTCAAACGATTTATTGAGCTGATGGAACAACGCCGAGCTCAGTGATCACGCGGGCCGGCTTCACCTCGCCGCGTGCTCAGACGGAACTGCCGCGGCCCTTGATCAGCCGATAGATCGCCAGCAGGATGATCGCTCCAACAACGGCCAGCACCAGGCTCATCAGGAATCCTGGTCTGCTGAACTCACTGACATCATTACGACTGCCCGTGCCGTACCCGAGCAGGTAATGCGCGATAAACCCGCCCAGAAGTGATCCGGCAATGCCGATCAAAATTGTGACGATGCAGCCGCCGGGATCTCTGCCAGGCATGATCGCCTTGGCAATCACTCCGGCAATTAACCCAAAAACAATCCATCCGAGAATCGCGAACATCTTGATGCTCCTTTTCCTGTGATTCAAAGTGGGCGAGCCATAGTCAGCCGCGAATCAACGCGAATAAACGCAGACTGAAGGAAAACTTATCTGCGTGAATCTGCGTTAGTCTGTGGCTATTGTTTGACGTCCTGAGCGTAGCATGATCAGGCGCAGATGAACACGGATTGACGCAGATTGGATCAAAGACTTATATGCGTGAATCTGTTTATTCTGTGGCGAAATCTATTCGCGCTGCGCGCTCAATAAATCGCCCTTGCTTAGACGACTATTGAATCCGGTTGGGGGTGGTCTTCCAGCGACAAGGAGGGACCAACTGGAGAAACGTTGGCGACGACTGCTGGTTTGAGATTCAAATAATTGCTAATTGGTGGAGCAGAGGGGGATCGAACCCCTGACCTCCGCATTGCGAACGCGGCGCTCTGCCAAACTGAGCTACTGCCCCACGCGGAAGTCGATACTACCGTTTCAAGTTTCGAGTTTCAAGTTAGGAACTATCCGCAGATTTCGCAGATAACGCAGATTAAACCCGCCCGCTAACGCAGTCGGTTCTGACCTCATTCAGCCATTCGGCGATGGAGTTGCGGCTGCGGGTGAAGATGTTGGTCTCCCTGCGCGCGTGGCGGTAAAAGTTCCCGCACCACGACCGACGACTTGGACAGTGCCGCTCATCTGATTGCCCGAAACGCTGCCGGTGAAGATTGCGTCAGTCGTTTGACTCGCAGGCGCCGGCAAAGTAATCGGCACAGTGAAATTCACATCGCTCCCTGAGATCGTTCCATTCGCAATCGATCCTGATCCCAATTGCCCTTGCAGCGAACCGGTCAAACGATCCGCTTCCTGGCGCAGGTTGAGAGTTGCAGTCAATTCCTGCTTCTCGTTTCCTGACCCGGTCAGGTTCACCGTCAGCGACCACGTCCCCGAAACGTTTGAGCCCCGGTCGCCGCTCGGCGTGGCCGGTCGCAAGTCAACCGGCTTGCCATCGATGAAAACCTGCGCGACGCGGCGATCCTTCGCGAGCAAGTCGCCGCGTGTGATGGTGAGATTGGCGATCTTTCCAACTTCAATTGAGCCAAGCTGAGAGCTAACGCCCAATACTTCTGCCGACCAACTGGTCAGCGCGCGCACGGCGTCGTCGTGCGACAACCCGCTGTCGACCGCTTTCGCGGCGTTGCTGAAGTAATCGCCAATCGATGCCATCCCGCCGGATTGAAATGCGAATCGAACTCCCGCGGCGGCGAGACGTCCGGCTGTCTTGGGTGCTTCCACGCGCTCACGTAGAACGCGCAACGGTTCCGGATCAGCTTCAGGTGAGGCTGCCGTCGTGCGCTTCGGAAAATTCAGCGAGAGCAACACGGGCACGTTCATCGCTTTCAGCCGTGCGGCAACCCGATCAGCTTCACGCCCGCCGTTGACGATCATCTTGACGTTGAATTCTTTGGCGAGGTCGAGCACGCGATCGATCTCGCGTTCACTATCGGCTTGCATCACGATCGGCATCCGTCCGGCGATAACCGGCTGCAGCGCTTCCAAAGACTTGTCCTGCGCCGGCCGTTTCAATCCGCGTGGATTACGTTCATAGATGTCGTTCATCTCGCGATAACGGCGCGCGTCGAGCAACATCTGTCGCACCGACGAAAACACCCCCATCAGCGAGCCCGGGTAATTGCCGCCACCCAACGGCGTCAGTCCTACATAGAGCGCGACCGGCGAACGCACAATCATCTGCTGTGGAGTATCGCCCGCGAGATTGATGATTGCGGATTGCCCCAGAAAGACATTTCCACGCGGCGCAGTCTGCGCCGTAGTAATGCCGGCATTGCGCGCGCTTTCGATCTCGTTACCACCGGGCCTAATCAGATCAGAAGCGAGAATTTCGGGCTGCATGCCGGGCAGTTGACTTGAGTTTGGTGAGGTCGCAGAGGGCGCGCTCTGCCCGAACAGACCCTGGAATCCACCGCCACCACCGCCGCCGGGACTCGGTGACGGGCGCGGAATTCCCAGCGTGGTGTTGGCGTCAAAGACTCCCGGGTAAACCGTGAGACCGGTTCCGTCGATAGTGCGCGCGTCGGCCGGCACTGTCGCATTGGCGCCGACCGCTACGATCAATCCATCGCGAACAACAACTGTGCCCCGATCAATCGTCGCGCCCGATACCGTGACTATCTTCGCGTTGGTGATGGCGTACGTGTCAGTGCCAGTGTGGCGTTGTGCTTCAACATAGGAATGACGCCGCGCTGCGAAAATGATTGCAGTAGCCGTTAACAGCAGCGCTATCAGTGTGCGCAATCTTCTTGAGTTCATATGGCTTAGGGTGCAACTCCAAGCGGTCCAGGATTGGACGATGAAAATACCGCAACGATTCGGTTCAGTAAAGCGTTGCGTCACGCGAGAATTCCCACGACACGTTTGCCAAACATGTAGCCGGAGAGACTCAACTCCGATAGAATGCCCGCGCCCATCTCAGTTTCCTCGATGAGTCTCGTTTCCGGCACACGACTCGGCCGCTACGAAATCCGCTCGAAGATCGGCGAAGGCGGAATGGGTGAAGTGTACCTGGCGCAGGACACGCGGCTGGATCGCAAAGCCGCTTTGAAAATTCTGCCCACCGATGTCGCGTCAGATCCAGGCCGCATGCATCGCTTTGTGCAAGAAGCAAAATCGGCTTCCGGTTTGAACCATCCGAACATCATCACGATCTATGAGATCGACGAAACTGATGTTCGTCACTTCATCGCGATGGAATTTGTCGAAGGCGAGACCCTGCGCGAGCGCATGGACGCCGGTCCGCTGAAGTTGAGCGAAACCGTCAAGATCGCCACTCAGACTGCGAGCGCGCTGGCGGCGGCGCACAGTGCGGGCATCATTCATCGTGACATTAAGCCGGACAACATCATGATCCGCCGCGACGGCATCATCAAGGTTTTGGACTTCGGCCTTGCCAAACTCGTCGAGCGCCTGCCTTCAGAGTTCGTCGATAGTGAAGCGCCGACCTCGATTCCGATGAAGTCGCAACCGGGATCGGTGATCGGAACGGCGGTTTACATGTCGCCGGAACAGGCGCGTGGCGTTCCGGTTGATAGTCGCACCGATATTTTCAGTCTCGGCGTCGTCATTTACGAGATGGTGGCGCGCTGTCTGCCGTTCAAAGGCACGGACACCATTGAAATTCTTGCGTCAATTTTAAGCGACAAAGAACCGCTGCCAATCGCGCGCTACGCACCAGATGCGCCTCCGGAACTTGAACGAATTGTCGAGAAAACTTTGGCAAAGGAGCTTGATGAACGTTACCAGTCAGCCAAGGAACTGGTGATCGATCTGCGGCACTTGAAGAAGCGTCTGGATGTCGATGCGGAAATGAAACGCAGCCAGCATGGAAGAGTCGCCAGCGTGACGCGTGAGATTTCGCCGGCTGTTAAGACTGCGCTGCCCGAAACAATTCCGCCGCAGTCGCCTCTCGGCTCCATCGGCGAACAGCTGAAGAGTCACAAACGCGCCGTCGCGATCGTATTGGGTTTGCTCGCGCTCGCCTTGGTCGTGGGCGCATTTTGGTATTTCAAACGGACACCGTCACCGCCACTTTCTGAACGCGATACTATTGTGCTGGCTGATTTCGTCAACAATACCGGCGATCCCGTCTTCGATGGAACGTTGAAACAGGCGCTGGCCGCGCAACTCGAACAGTCACCTTTTTTAAATATCTTTTCCGACCAGCGCGTGCGCGAAACATTGCGCTTCATGAATCGATCGCCCGACGAGCGAGTGACGAAAGAGATTGCGCGTGAGATTTGTCAGCGACAAGGCCTGAAAGCGTTTCTGGGCGGTACGATTTCACCTTTGGGAGGCAATTACGTCATCACCCTGGAAGCGACGAACGCGCAAACCGGCGACAACATCGCCATCGCCCAAGCCGAAGCTGAAGGAAAAGAGCAGGTAATCTCGGCGCTCGGCACGGCCGCCACGAAGTTGCGCGAGCACCTCGGAGAATCGCTCGCCTCAATTCAAAGGTACGATGCGCCGATTTACGAGGCGACAACTTCTTCGCTCGATGCGCTCAAATTCTTTTCAATGGGAGTTGAGCAGCAACTCAAGGGCAAGTACCCCGAGGCAATTCCATTTTTCAAGCGCGCGACGGAAATCGATGCAAACTTCGCGCGTGCCTATGCCTCGATGTCGTCGATGTACTACAACACTCGCCAGTACGACCTTGCGGCTGAAGCTTCGCGCAAAGCGTACGACTTGCGCGACCGCGTCGGCGAATATGAAAAACTGGTTATCAGTCAGGTCTATTACGACAACACCACGGGAGAACTCGACAAGTACCTGCAAACCCTCGAACTATGGAAACGCACGTACCCGCGCGACAGTGCACCGCACAACAACCTCGCGGTGAAATACACCGAACTCAGGCAGTTCGAGAAAGGTCTCGAAGAGGCGCGCGAAGCAATTCGCCTGAATCCAAATTCGGCTTCGGGTCACTCGATTTTAGCGACTTGTTTCGTCGGCCTGAATCGTTTCGACGAAGCGAAGGATGTCATTCACAAGGCGTTCTCACAGAAGCTTGAGAACTTGACCATGCATCAGAACCTCTATCGCATGGCTTTTGTGCAAGGTGATGCGGCAGGGATGAAGCAGGAGATCGATTGGGCCACGGGCAAGTCCGAAGAATACGCGGCGCAAACGTGGCAAGCCGACAGCGCCGCTTTTTCCGGTCAATTGCGCAAGGCGCAGGAATTTTCTCGGCGCGCCGTCGAATTGGCGCAACAACGAAATTTGAATGAAGTAGCAGCACAAATCGCGGCCGGCGCGGCCCTGCGCGACGCGCAGTTCGGCCGGTGTGAAAAAGTGAAAGAACAATCGACGCAAGCCCTTGCGTTTTCACACGATCGATTGACGCTGTCGTTCGCCGCGAATGCGTTTGCCATCTGTGGAGACGCCGGTCAAACGAATTCAATCATCGATGAACTGAGCAAGCGTTTTCCGACAGACACGCTGGTTAACGAACAGCGCATCGTCCTGATCCAGGCGGCGCTCGCACTACACAATGGCAATTCAGCGCAGACGCTGGAGTTGCTCGAAACGACGCGAACCCACGGCGGTTACCTCCTTTTTCCAATTGCTTACGTGCGTGGCCAGGCGTACCTGCACGACAAAAAAGGCGCAGAGGCGGCGGCCCAGTTTCAGGAGATCATCGACCATCGCGGGTGGTCTCTGCTCTCGTACTTCTACCCGTTTGCGCAACTGGGACTGGCGCGTGCGGCCGTGCCTCAGGGCGATACCGCCGCCGCGCGTAAGGGTTACCAGGATCTACTCGCTACCTGGAAAGATGCGGATCCGGAATTGCCGCTGCTAATCGAAGCAAAGAAAGAGTACGAGCGGCTGAAGTGACGGTAAGAACACTGCCGAGTGGTCAAACCATCCTGTAGCTCACTAAACACAAGATGAAGCTGCGAAAACTAAGTCTCTCACTTGTCCTATTAACCAATGCGTTCGCCTATAACGCTGCGCTCACTTCATCAAGCTTTCAGACGAGCCAGCTCAGAACGAACGTTGGATTTGCTCAAACAGCCGCGCGCAACACCTCAGGCTTTGACCCTGCTTACCGCCTGTCCCTTTTAAAGCCGGTTCAGGACAAAAACTTTTACCTGTTGAGTTTATTTCAAAGAAACCAACAGGCGCGAAAGCTCCTCAGCCAAAACAAAGCTTTACGACAATTGGCGAAAGACAAAATGGTCGCGCTGAAGAAAGCCTCAAGTTGCGACAACATGGACTGCGTCGACGAGGTGATTCGTTTTAATGGCCCAACAGTCGATACTGTAGCAGTCGAACTTCGAAGGCTGGCAAATACGCCCCAGTTCAAACGGCTTGCCCGAAACGATCTGCGACCATCGGGTGTCTTTATCAAATACTCCGACCAACCTGATGACCAGATGTTGGTAGCGGCATGGAAGGATGCGGCAGCGGGACTGAACCGGATACTCAGCGTCTATGGTCTGGGCAAAGACCCGCGTTACAAGGAGATCGACAAGGTCAGCTTTGACGTTTCATCGGAAGCTTATCGAAATCTCGTAAAGGCGAAGGTTGCTGAAATCAGATTCTCGCGAGCGCCGCTATTTTTCGAGCCGACGCTGAGCTTTGCGCTGGGACTGTTGGAAATAAATCGACGTGACGAG
>DASYPX010000042.1:0-43511 GCA_036006125.1 Pyrinomonadaceae bacterium
CGAACAATGAGCAGCTTTTTTCCTTCCAGCCGCTCGTCCTTTTGTGACGCCACGACTGTGCCGATGATTCGCGCGATGATCATGCGCGCGCTTGCGCCGTGACCGGCATTGCATCATCAACGCTGCCGTGCGGACGAGGGATTACGTGGACACTGACCAGTTCGCCCACTCGACGCGCGGCTGCCGCGCCGGCATCAGTCGCCGCTTTGACTGCCGCGACGTCGCCACGCACGATGGCTGTGACGAAACCTGCGCCAATCTTTTCGTAGCCGATTAAGGTGACGTTTGCCGCTTTGACCATTGCGTCGGCGGCTTCGATCATCGCCACAAGACCTTTGGTCTCAACCATTCCTAATGCTTCTTGCATTCAGTTTCTCCTGTGAGAAGCGTGATTCGTAAATCGTAAATAGTAAATCGTGAATAGAATAGCACGCGTTTCTCTATTTACGATTCACGATTGACGGTTTACTCGCTGAGACGTGCCGCCTGACTCAGCAACTCAACCAGTTCTTCTCGCGACAGCGAGACGCGTCCTGCGCCATTTGTATGCGATCGAACTTCGGGCCGATCACCCGTCGGGCACGCGAGATTAGTTTCGTGCAAGTAACCGCACGCTTGGCACCGCGCCTCTTCGCCGAGATAGCCCGACGCCTCGCGCACATTAATGAGTTTCTCGATCGCGTCCGGTGAGAGATTGCGCGAGCCGCCGAGCACGCGTGAAAGAATCGCGATCTTCGCCGTGTGTTCCAGCGTCTCAAGACGATCCCACGCCTGCCACAAATCCGCGCCGTACGCGACTGCGCCATGATTCGCCATCAAAAGCGCGTTGTGGTGCTTCACCAAAGGCCGCATCGCATCAGTCAATTCTTGCGTCGAAGGCGTGCCGTATTCAGCCAACGGCACACAACCCAGCGTCAGAATCACTTCTGAAAGAATCGGTTGGTCGATCGGCAAACCGGCGACAGCGAAGGCGGTCCCGTGTGGCGGATGTGCATGACAGACCGCTTTCACGTCGGGCCGCTCGCGATAAACCAGCAGGTGCATGGCGAGTTCGCTTGACGCTCTTTTATCATTCAGCGCGCGTCCCTCGAGGTCCGTGATGGCAAGCCAGTCCTCCGTCATGCGCCCCTTACACGTCATCGTGGGGGTCGCCAACACGCGTCCATCGTCAAGCTGGATGCTCACGTTGCCATCTGACGAGACGACGTAGCTGCGCTCATACATCAGATGGCAAATCTTGATTAGATCCCGTCTGGCAGTTTGCTCGTCCATCCTAGAGTTCGCGCGTGCGGCGCGATCGTGGCGTCGCAGCTTCCGCTGTTTCGCTTAATCCCTTCGTCACGTGCGCGGCCTTGGGCTGCGCGAGAAAATACGAAAGCGATTCCAGTGAAGTAGTCAGATCAACGGTCTTCACTTTCACCCCAAGGCGCGACGTTAGCGGCGCCGGCGCAAAATTCAGAATCGCCTTCACGCCCGCCGCCATAACTTGATTCAAAACTTTCTGTGCCCCGCGCGCTGGCACGGCTATCACGGCGACGTCTATGCCTTTGTCCTGAACGACTCTCGTGATGTGCTTGACGTCAAAGACCTCGATGCCGTTGCGCGTCCGCTCGCCGATTTTCGATGTGTCGTTGTCGAACAGCGCGACCACCGTGAAAGCAGATTTCTCCAGCCCGTTGTAATTTGCGAGCGCGCGGCCCAGTCTTCCCGCGCCGATAATCCCAACCCGATGCCTCTGATCCAAGCCGAGAATTTTCGTCAGATGACTTCGCAGATCCTCGATGAAGTATCCCGTGCCGCGCACTCCGAACTCACCAAAATACCCGAGGTCCTTGCGAATCTGGGCGGAATTCAGATTGAATTGTTCGGCCAGCTCCTGCGACGAGACTGTTTTGATTCCGGCGGCCGCGAGTTCGTTTAGACAACGAAGGTAAACACTCAGGCGGTTAGTCGTCAACTCAGAGATCTTTTCTTTTTTCATCGCGTGCGTGCGTTCGAAGTATAACGCCGCATTGGCGGAGCGCGAAACTTCTATTTGCGATTGCTTGGGCGCTTCGCGATAATCGCGCGCGTTACTCCCTCTCCATTTGGGAGAGGGCTGGGGTGAGGGAGCGAAGCTTAGCGACTGACGAAGAAAATGGTTTTTTCTTTTTCCGTTTTCGCGCTAGTACCCTCACCCTAACCTCTCCCAGCGGGAGAGGGAACAATCGCACTCAAAAAATGATCGCGCATCTTTCAGGCACGTTACTTTCTAAACAAGCGACATCGGCAATCGTTGATGTTGGCGGCGTCGGTTATGACGTCGCTATTCCTCTGTCGACATTTTACGAGTTGGGCGAAGTCGGCGAGCCGGTGCAGCTGCGTGTCTACACCCACGTACGCGAGGACGCGATTCAGCTTTTCGGATTCAAGACTACACGCGAGCGCGAGCTATTTCTCCAATTGATTTCCGTTAACGGCGTCGGACCAGGTTTAGCGATAAAACTTCTGTCGGGCATGAATGCCGACGAAATGATTGCTTCCATTCGCACGAACAATCTGGTGCGGCTGGTCGCCATTCCCGGGGTTGGCCGTAAAACAGCAGAACGTCTCGTAGTGGATTTGCGCGACAAGATCGCGGCCCTGTCGTCGCCAGCCCTCGAAGAAGAATTCGCCGCCAGGTCGGCGGCATCCGGCGCGCCAGCATCGACCGACGCGATGCGAGACGACGCGATGTCAGCGTTGTCGAACCTGGGATATCAAAAAGCGGCGGCTGAGAAAGCCGTGAAGAACGCGATCGATGAAGGTGGCGATCTTTCGGTCGAGGTGATTCTGCGCCGGAGTTTGAGATCGCTCGCTAAGGTCTGATTTTTTGGAGTGCGGCGGCTCGACGCCGCTTTCTGTCTGCCAGTGAAATTCCGTTCGCCTTCGATTCGAACTCGGAATAGGAAAGAGAAACAAAGCGGCGTCAAGCCGCCGCACTCCAAAAATTACACGGAGAGTTGACCGAACCTTTCCGGGCATTCACAATTCAGGTCGCAGATGGCCAAAGCAACCAGAGCCGCGGAAGCGTTAAGCGCAACGCCAACGGAAGAGGATCGTCAATTCGATCTCTCGCTGCGACCCACTAAGCTCGCGGAATACATTGGACAGACAAAAGCGAAAGAGAATCTGCGCGTCTACATTGCGGCCGCGCGCAAAAGACGCGAAGCGTTGGATCACGTTCTCCTCACCGGCCCGCCAGGCCTGGGCAAAACAACACTCGCGCACATTGTCGCCCACGAAATGGGCGCGCAATTAAAGTCGACGTCGGGCCCCGCGATTGAGAAGACCGGCGACATCGCGGCACTGTTAACAACACTTCAGGAAGGCGACGTTCTTTTCATTGATGAGATTCACCGCCTGATGCCGATTATCGAAGAGAAACTGTATCCGGCAATGGAAGATTTCTCTTTCGACTTCATCATCGGTCAGGGACCCGGAGCCCGGTCGATTAAACTTGAGGTGCCAAAATTCACGCTGGTCGGGGCAACAACGCGGGCCGGCTTGATCAGCGCGCCGTTACGTGGACGCTTCGGCATCAACTTCCATCTTGATTTCTATCCGCACGAGGATCTCGAAACCATCGTTAAGCGATCGGCAAACATCCTGAATGTTGAGATTGATGAAGGGGGCGCACAGGAGATCGCCAAGCGAGCACGCGGCACTCCGCGCATCGTCAATCGTTTACTCCGCCGCGTGCGCGATTATGCCGACGTCGATTATGACGGACGCATCACCCATGAAGTGGCGACCGATGCATTGAATCGAATGGAAGTTGACACTTACGGTCTCGATGAGATGGACCGCAAGCTTTTGTCGACGATTATTGAAAAGTTCGAAGGCGGTCCGGTCGGCGCCAATACATTGTCAGCGGCGATTAATGAAGAGAAAGATACGATCGAAGAAATCATCGAGCCATATTTGATTCAAATAGGTTTTCTCAATCGCACGCCGCGTGGCCGCACCGCAACCCAACTCGCTTATGAACATTTCGGGATGAGAGCGGGCCAGCAACGCCCGACCCTGTTTGACTCTCCGCGGCATTAAGATCGTGGGCGTTTCCACCTCAACTTCAGATCGTTTGAAGAGAATATCGCGTCATTCTTTTGGTGTGCGCAATCGTTCGCCCTGGCGACGAATGATTACTGAAGCTGTCCATCAATTTCACGAAAACGATCTCTTCACGTCGGCCGCAGCGATGAGCTACTTCGGCCTCATGACGTTATTTCCGGCTCTGTTTCTGCTGCTGGCGTTAAGCAATCGCGTCGCCGCCGGAACGCACATGATCTCGCAGATCGTGCAGGTTTATCCCGGTTCGTCCAAGTTTCTTCACGAGACGATCACGTCGTTGTCCACCATTAGTCCGGGAATAATCATTACTTGCGCAATCATCGTTCTGTGGGCCGGATCCTGGGTATTTGCCGTCGTCGAACGTGCGCTCAATCGCGTCTGGGGCACGACCCATCGAACGTTTCTGCACGGTCGCGCGCTCACGCTGGCGATGATCGGAAGCGTAGGCCTGCTCTTGTCGCTCTCCGTTTTCGTCACCTCTGTCCTCGTTTACCTGCAAGACGTGGCCGGTCAACTGTCACCACGGCAACTTGAAAACTACAAAGTACTCGCTACGGTCGGTAGTCTTTTCTGGCAAATCGTCTTTGCGGTAGTGAGTCTGCTCGTTACGTTCACGCTTTTCTCGATCGTCTACAAATTCATGCCCAACGCCTACGTCAGCGTGCGCGACACGATTCCTGGAGCAGTGATCGGCGGCCTGCTGTGGGAAGGAGCCAAGTACGGCTTCGCCTGGACGCTGAGCTACTTCAATTACGAGCAGATCTACGGCCCAGTCGGCGCGGTGGTCGCAGTGCTGACGTGGGGATATGTCTCGAGTCTCGTGCTGTTGTTCGGCGCGCAGCTCACCGGCGTGTTTCATCGCGAGCACATCGAACATCCAATTGCCGCCCCAGGAGCGCAAGTTCCTTCAGCCTCTTTCTCCTGAGTCCCGATTCGCCAATCTGCTGTGCACATCTCTGATTTTGACTATGACCTTCCGGAAGAGTTAATTGCGCAGCATCCGTTGCCCGAGCGCGACGTTTCGCGCATGTTGGTATTAAATCGCGCGGCTGGAACTTTGGAAGACCGCCAGTTCGTCTCCCTGCCAAAATACTTGCGCGCTGGCGATTGCCTCGTGCTGAACAACACGAAGGTGTTTCCCGCTCGATTATTAGGCCGGCGAGTACCAACCGGCGGCCGCATTGAGATTTTACTTCTGCGCGAATTTGAACCCGGAAAATGGCAAGTCCTCGCTCGCCCCGCACGCAAGCTTCACGTTGGCAGTCGGGTTGAATTTGGTCGATCGGAACATGCCGCAACCGTTGTCGAGGCACGAGACGATGGGACGCGCGTGATTCGCTTCGAACCTTCCGACCAGGCGCTCAAGACGATTCAAGAAATCGGCGAGACTCCGCTGCCACCTTACATCAAGCGCGATTCTGGTGCGGTTAGTGAAGATCGCGATCGCTACCAGACAATCTACGCGCAAGAAACGGGCGCGATCGCCGCGCCGACGGCCGGTTTGCATTTCACTCCGCACGTCCTGCAAGAACTAAAGCAAGGCGGAATTCAAGTTATCGAAATAACGTTGCATGTCGGTTACGGCACGTTTGAGCCCGTGCGCGTTGATGATGTCGCCGAGCACCGAGTGCTCGCGGAACGATTCATGATCAGTGACGAAGCAGCGGGTGTTATTAACAACTGTCGGGGCGCGGGAGGACGAGTAGTCGTGGTAGGCACCACGACAACGCGCGCGTTGGAATGCTCCGTTTCAGAATCCGGCAACGTCCTTCCGGTTGACGGTATGGCTGACCTCACGATTACGCCCGGATACCGTTTTCGCGTGGTCGATGCGCTTCTCACAAATTTTCATCTTCCGCGCTCTTCCCTGCTGCTTCTGGTGAGCGCGTTTGCCGGACGCAATCTTGTGCTCGACGCCTACCGCCACGCAGTCCATAAACGCTACCGATTCTACAGCTACGGTGACTGTATGTTGATCCTCTAGGGCTGGCCGAGGGGCGTGGTTTTTTACGGCCAGACGTGGACTCGACAAACCTGTCCGGATATAATCAGCGCCACGCTCCAGGTTTCCCGCGACGAGAACAATCGGGTTATGGCAGTCTTAAAGAAATTCAGGCCAAGATGGTGGTCAAATAGTCGGGAGCAGTCGGCTGTGACTGTTCCGACGCTTGCGCTCGTGCCGCCCGTCACCGCGCAATACGATCTGCGACCGCTGACCATGGGCCAAATCGATGAATGCTGGTTATTGGATCAACGCTGCTTCCTTGACGGCGAGGCCTACAGTCGCGACACGTTTGAGTATCTGCTCGGCTCACTGGAGTCAGTTTCGTATCGCGTCGTTACTCAAAATAGCGCAATGGCAGGCTTTGTAATCGGCTTGCTCGAACCTGATCACACTGGCCACATTACGACGATCGGAATTGCTCCCGAACATCGTCGGCGAAGACTGGCAAGTTGTCTCCTGGAAAGAGTCGAAGATGGCTTTCGCCGGCGCCATGCGCGCATCGCGCGGTTAGAAGTGCGAGCGACGAACGTCCCGGCCCAAAAGCTTTACCTCAGCCTTGGCTACACAGTTACGCAAAGACTACCGAAATACTATTCAAATGGCGGTGATGGCTTGTTGATGGTTAAGCCGCTGGATTGAACTAACTCTTCCGCAATTCAGTCAAAACCTGTTTGGCTACGGCTTTGAGCGTATCAAACACGCCCACGCCTGTTGATGCGACAGCTTCGACCACAGGCTCGTTCTTCTTCAGCAACTCCACGGTCAACTCTTCCGTCGGTATCACATTGGGCAAATCGCGCTTGTTCAATTGGAGGACGTAGGGAATCTTCATCAAGTCGTAACCGTGTGCCTTCAAATTCTCTTCGAGGTTATAAAGCGACTCGATATTGGCGTCCATACGTTCTTCCTGCGAGTCAGCAACGAACACCACGCCGTCAACACCTTTCAGGATCAGCTTGCGCGATGCTTCATAGAACACCTGGCCAGGAACTGTGTACAAGTGAAACCGCGTTTTGAATCCTCGCACGGTTCCCAGCTCCAGCGGCATGAAGTCGAAGAAGAGCGTTCGATCTGTCTCAGTCGCCAGACTGATCAACTTGCCTTTCGCTTGTGGGGCGGTCGCGTCGTAGATGTGCTGGAGATTCGTAGTCTTTCCACAGAGACCCGGACCGTAGTAGACGATCTTGCAATTAATCTCCCGAGATGCGTAATTGATGAAAGTCATAGTTCTAAATGGGGCTAATTTTGAACAAACAGACTGTCAATCTCTTCGTCAGTGATTTCACTGAACGGCAGGGTCGAGTTGTCACTCGCCTCAGATTCGCGTTCGATTTCTGCGAAGGCTGCTGCCAATTCCTGTGACGCTTGTTTCGATCGAAGTTTGACCAGGCCCAGACTCGATCGTTGGTCAAAGACGACCACTAAGAGAATCCGGCCGATCACACTGATGTGAATACTTTCCTTGTCACCCTCATGCGAGAGCGTAGGAAATTCTTTCTCGCCGATCAGTTTCGCCATTCCTCCGGTGGCGGCGACGTTGCCGGCCACCAGTGAAGCCAAACTAGTCGTATCCAATGCCCCAACTTCTCCATGGGCGGCGATTTGCTGACCGTCTTTTTCGACCAGGACGACGACTCGTGCCGACGCATCGAGCCGCAACCGGGCCAACAGCGCCTTGATATGGTGGTACCGCTGCTCGCGAATCAGAATTGGCATATTGGAAGGGCAGCTCAGTTCGAGCGATAGCTCAAGATTGGCCAACAGTGTTGCTCAGAGGCGAAGATGCGGGGCAGGGCGTGCGAAATCTAACGAGTGAAATCTGCGGTCTCGACCCAAATCCCAACGTCGGAAACCACGAGTCACATTAACACGGCGCCGATTACAGCTTCAACTGTTTTTCTAAGGCTTTTGGTGACTGCCATTGTTTAACTCAAACTCCCTCAACAGACCGCAAATCCCATTCTTTCATTGAATTACGGCGAAATCTGTGTTAAGCTGCGCCCGAATTCAGGCGAGGATTTTCGAATTTCCCCTTCCCTATTGGTCGGAATATGAGCAGCCCCGAAAAGAGACTGTCGTCACGCTCAGCAGTGCGTTCATCGTCGAAATCGGCGGGTCGGGCGAAACGTGTCTTGAAGTCAACACGACTCAAGCCGGCTACCAAACGTTCGCCTGCCGGCAAAGCGCGAGCTCAGAAGGCTGCAAAGGTGGCAACCGCGAAAAAGTCCGCACCGAAGCGTCCGGTCAAGGCAACAACCCAGGCAAAAGCGTCAAAACGTGTTTCGAAAGTCGCAAAGCCCGTCAAAGCCGCACTGCGTCGTGCGACAACAAAACCGATCATCCCCATAGCGAAGAAGCCGCTGCCGCCTCCGCCACAGCCTACCTTTGAAGAGGCTGCCGCGCTCACAGCGTTCGAGTCTGCGCACAAAGAGTTCACGCGCGGTCGCTTCGCTGAGGCCCGCAACCAATTTCGAAGCTTGATCGATAAGTACCCGACTGTCTCAGAAGTTGCCGCCCGCGCCCGGACATACTTGGCCGTCGCCGAGTCGCGTCTTCGTACGGACCTTGCCCAACCTCGAGATGCCGACTCGCTTTATGATCGTGGAGTGATCGAACTGAACCGCGGCGAGTACGTGGCCGCGCAGGAACTATTCGAGCGCGCCTTAAAGCGTGAACCTGAGGCGGCGCATATCCATTACGGTTTGGCGGCGTCGCGTGCACGGCTGGGCGCGATTGATACTGCATTGAAGTCGTTGCGACGTGCGCTGGATCTGCAACCGAAGTTGAAGATTCGCGCGCAACGTGATTCGGACTTGAATTCGCTCCGCAGCGATCCCGAATTCGATCAGATAGTCTTCTCGCCAGCCGAGTAAACCGGCCCGTCGCTCTTCAGCAATCTCTACCAGATCCCTTCTCTTTCAGGTATATTCGCTTTTGGAGTGTGTTGTGCATTCCGTGAAATCGCTGGTGAACAAAACAAATTTTCAACGGGGGCTGCGACTGGTTGCGATTGGTGGCGGAACAGGGTTGTCAACCCTGTTATCGGGACTTAAGCAATACGTCTCGCAGAGCCAGAACGATGAACCATGGATCGAGTCATTGTCCGCAATAGTAACCGTTTCGGATGATGGCGGCAGTTCAGGCCGCTTGCGCGACGAACTTCAGATTTTGCCGCCGGGCGACATTCGGAACTGCATGATCGCGCTGTCCGAGGATTCGAACCTCCTTTCGCGCCTGTTTCGCTACCGGTTTGGAGGTTCAGGCGACTTAGCCGGCCACAGCTTCGGCAACCTCTTTCTCGCTGCGCTGGCGGACGTCACCGGAGATTTCGTGGAAGCTGTGCGACTCTCTTCCGAGGTATTAGCCAGCAAAGGGCACATCTATCCCGCGACGGTCACCGACGTGCGCCTGGTAGCCGACCTTGAAAACGGCCGCACTGTGCACGGCGAAACTCAAATCACTGCTGCCAGATCGCCGATCCGTGAGCTGCGCCTGGAACCGGATCACTGTGAGGCGCTGCCCGGTGCGCTGGCTGCAATTCGCGCCGCCGACCTAATCACGATTGGGCCAGGTTCGCTCTACACAAGTATCTTGCCGAATCTGCTTGTATCCGGAGTTGCCGACAGCATCGCTGAATCGGCAGCGACCAAGATTTTTGTGACGAACCTCATGACGCAGCCGGGTGAGACAGATGGCTTCGACGCACAGAAACATCTGACCGAGGTTCGCGCATACGCACCCCCGATTCGATTCGATTACATTCTCTTGAATGATCACCCGATTAGTTCCGAACAAACGCGCCTGTATGCGGCTGACGGCGCCTATCAGGTTACCTGGACTGAACAATTGCCGTCGCCCAATAACGGCTCCGGCTTCGGCGAAATAGTTCGCGCGAATTTGCTGGAAGAGGGCGAGATGGTGCGGCACGATCCGAAAAAACTTGCCCAGGCCGTGCTCGCGTGCGCGGCCCAGTCGCTCATTCGATTGCCAGTTGCGGTCTGATCGGCGCAAACTTATCCGTTGCAAAACTCCGCCGGCACCAATCAATCAACTGTAGGTCGGGCCCAGCCACTTGACGTCATCATTATGGCTGCGGGCCTGGGCACGCGCATGAAATCGAATCGCGCGAAGGTCTTGCACCAACTCGACGGCCGAACGTTGATCTCCCACGTCTGCCGGACCGCACTCGGCCTCGAGCCAAGAAGTGTGTACGTCGTCGTAGGTCATCAGGCCGAGGAAGTTCAGTCAGCGGTTGAGAAAGAGTTTCCGTCGCAGATCTACGGGACAATTTTTGTACATCAACGCGAGCAGCGGGGGACGGGCGACGCGGTAAAAGCCGCCGAGAGTTCATTGTGCGGCAAAGACGGCACGGTCATGATCCTTTCCGGCGATGTTCCGCTGGTTAAGACGGCAACGCTCGCGAAGCTAATTGAAGCGCACGATCGACAAAGCACCGCCTGCACGCTGATGAGCGTGCGCCTGGAAAATCCAACCGGCTACGGACGCGTACTCAAGAACGACCGCGGTGAGTTCGTGAAGATCGTCGAACAGAAAGACGCTTCGGATGAAGAGCGTCAAATTCGCGAAATCAACGTCGGCATCTATTGTTTTGACAATGCGAAGCTATTCGGCGCGCTCAAAAAAATCGAACCGAACAACAGCCAGAGCGAATACTACCTCACGGATGTGCCGGCAATTTTGAAATCGCAAGGCGACAAGATCGCGGTTTATCAACACAATGATGCGCGCGAAGTTTCTGGCATCAACACGCGTGCTGAGCTGGCAGAATTCGAAAACCTGCTGCGGAGAAATACTATTCGGCGCTTGATGCTCGAATGCGGCGTGACATTCATCGATCCCTCACACGCTTACATCAGCGCCGCGGCGCAGATTGGCCGTGACACCGTTATTCACCCCGATGTTCACATCGAAGGCAATAGTGTTATTGGTGAAGCGTGCGAAATTCATCAGGGTTCGCGCATTGTGGACTCACGCATTGGCAATCACGTGACGATCAAGGATCATTGCCTCGTGGTTGATTCCGAAATCGCCGACGACTGCGCAGCTGGCCCTTTTGCGCACTTGCGCATGAACGCGCGCATGGAGGAACGTGCCGTGGTCGGAAATTTTGTGGAAGTGAAAAAATCGCACATCGGACGCGGCACAAAGAGCATGCATCTGACTTACCTCGGCGATGCGACCATTGGTGAAGAGACGAACATTGGCGCCGGCACAGTCACGTGCAACTACGACGGGAAAAACAAGCACCCGACGGTTATCGAAGATCATGTTCGCATCGGTTCAGATACGATGTTAGTGGCGCCGGTGCGCGTCGGTAGCGGCGCTGTGACCGGCGCGGGTTCGGTGGTCATTGAAGATGTTCCGCCAAACACTCTGGTCGCCGGCGTCCCGGCGAGAGTGAAACGGAAATTGAAAGATGGCTCTAAGTAGTGAAACTCGTGCCCCTTTCGAAGTTTTTTCTGCTTACTGCATACTGCTTACTAACCTATGTGTGGAATAGTCGGATATGTTGGAAACAAGCCCGTGGTGCCCTTGATCATCGACGGACTTCGTAAGCTTGAATATCGCGGGTACGATTCGGCCGGTATCGCGGTTGTCAATGGAAACCACGACCTGGAAATCCGTCGCGCCGAGGGCAAGCTGCGAAACCTGGAAGCCGTCCTAAACGAAAGTCCCATCGCCGGTTCGTACGGCGTCGGTCACACTCGTTGGGCGACGCACGGCCGGCCCACGGAAGAAAACGCGCATCCACATCGCGACTGTACCGGTCGCGTCATCGTCGTCCATAACGGCATTATCGAAAACTACCTGCAACTGAAAGAAGAGCTGCGCCAGAAGGATCACCGGTTCGTTACCGAAACGGATACCGAAATCGTCTCACATCTGGTCGAAGAATATTTGAAGAGCGGTGTCGATTTTGAAACCGCAGTTCGCGAGACCGTGCTACGCCTGCGCGGTATCTTTGCGCTCTCAATCATCTCGGCTGATTATCCCGACACAATTATTTCCGCGCGACAAGGCCCACCCGTTGTCATGGGCGTGGGGGATCAAGAATTCTTTGTCGCATCCGACGTGCCCGCGATTCTGGAACACACGCGCGACGTTTTCTTCCTCGCTGATGGCGAGATGGCCGTGATGACGCGGGATGGTATTCGCGTCACCGATTTCTCGGGCAAAGAAGTCAAACCGGAAAAGCAGCGCATCACCTGGGATCCGATTCAGGTCGAAAAAGGCGGCTTCAAGCATTTCATGCTCAAAGAGATTTACGAGCAGCCGCGCGCCGTTCGCGAAACCGTTGAAGGCCGCATCTCACATGCTACGGGTCGCGTGTTCCTCGATCAGATGAAGAACATCAGCGAGGACGAGTTCAAACAGCTGACGTCAATTAAAATTGCTGCGTGCGGAACTTCGCTGCATGCGGGACTCGCCGGCAAGTACATGATCGAGCAACTCGCCCGCGTCAATGTCGAAGTTGATTACGCGTCTGAGTTTCGTTATCGCGATCCTGTCCTGGACGACAACGCTTTGCTGGTCGTGATTTCGCAATCGGGCGAAACCGCCGACACGCTCGCGGCCATGCGCGAAGTGAAAGAGCGTGGCATCAAGGTTCTCTCCATTTGCAACGTGCAGGGCTCGATGATCACACGCGAAGCCGACGGCACGATCCTCACGCATGCCGGACCTGAAATTGGCGTCGCATCGACCAAGGCGTTCACATCCCAAATGATCGCGCTCTATTTGTTCGCGCTTTACCTCGGGCAAATTCGTAACACACTGACCGACGAAGAAAGTCTCGCGCATGTCCGCCAGTTGGCCGAGTTACCAGTAAAGATGGAGCATCTCCTGAACCAGTCAGATGCGATCGACGAACTATCGCGTGAATTCTTTCGCGCCACCGATTTTCTCTATCTCGGCCGCGGAATTAATTTTCCGATCGCGCTCGAAGGCGCACTGAAGTTGAAAGAAATCTCGTACATCCACGCCGAGGGTTACCCGGCCGGCGAAATGAAGCATGGCCCGAATGCTTTGATTGACGAGCGTCTGCCGGTGATGTTCATCAACACGCGCGAAACGGGAAATCGCGCGTCTGAGTTGCGCTACGAGAAAACCCACTCGAATATTGTGGAAGTAAAGGCGCGTGAAGGAATCGTGATCTCGGTGCTCACGGAAGGCGACACGATGTCCTCAGTCGTTTCCGATCACATCATTTCAGTTCCCGACTCAAGCGATCTACTTTCGCCTCTGCTGTCGATCATTCCTTTGCAACTGCTCGCGTATCACATTGCGGTGCGCCGTGGCTGCGACGTCGATCAGCCACGGAATCTCGCAAAATCTGTGACGGTCGAGTAGTTCAGAAGCCGTGCGGCGGCATGTCAGCCGCGCGCTGCAACCAGTTCTCTTTAGGATAATCCGCTGATGAATTGATGATGTGCAGCGTGTAGGCGTGGCGCGATTTTGGTGAGCGATTCTCGCGACTCAGATGTGGCAAAAGCGGATGTAAAACAATGAGTGTCCCCTTTTCGACCTCAAGCGGCACTAACGTTTCCTCCGGCCAGGGCGAATCATCGAAGGTTTCGAATCGTGTTCCGCCGCCATCTGCGCGCAGGAATCGCGATTTCAAACCCGCTGTATGTCCGCCCGGAATCGCCCAGAGACATCCATTTTCAGTCGTCGCATCTTCGAGCGCGAACCAAAGGCCCAGCACTCGCAGCGGTTCCGTATACAAAAACGTTCCGTCCTGATGACAAGTCACTTGGCCGCCGATGTTCGGCTGCTTGAAGATATACATCGATTGGAGCAAGAGCGGGCTGGTGAAACCTAGCTCGTGGACCAACCGTCTGACTTCCGCGCTTCGTGAAAACTCGTTAAAGACGGGATCGAGATCGTGTAGTGCATGGCCAATTTTGTTGATTGAGCGTTCTTTTGCTTGGCGCAGACCGCCCTCGGCGTCGAACGCGTTTTCCTCAAAGAAGAAACGAATCTTGTCGCCAGATTCCAGGAAGTAATCATCGCTCGTGCGTGTCTGTTCGTGTGTTGAGAAGACGGAAATGACTCCCCGTGGATCGAAATCGCGCACCAATTCTTCGGCGCGCCGACGCAGCCTGTCGCATGCTGACTGTTCCACGAACTCGCGCATTACGAGAAATCCGTCTTCGTCGTATCTCTGAATTTGTTCGCGCGTGAGCATGGCGGGGTGCGATGTTGTTAACACAAACAGGCAACCTTGCGGTCGCCTGCTCTGGGTCTTAGACTGACTGCGGAATCGTTGATTCTGAATGGAGCCGGCTATCGGACTTGAACCGATGACCTTCTAATTACGAATCAGACGCTCTACCAACTGAGCTAAGCCGGCTCGTGCGAAGATTTGACTATACGAATCGGCTGTTTTAACTGTCAACCGACAGGAGTGATCATGAAAGATCAAACCCGAAACATCGAAACATTCAAGGTCGGCGCGACCCGCGTGAACGAGTTCGACTTTCATAAGCATCAGGGCGAAATGCACGAGCATCACGGCGATGAACCGGAACGCGGCTCAACAAATTCAGAAACGACCGCGGAGCGTGTCGCGCGTTTGACGAAACAAGCGCACGAGAAGGTTTTGCGGAGAAAGAAGCGGAAATAGGGCACTGCGCTCGTGATAACGAGCGGGTAGTCCGGCAAGATGCCGGCGAACCGCAGGCAGGATGCCTGCGCTCCCAAGATGGACGAAATCACTGTCATCGGCGGCGGGTTGGCTGGCGCTGAAGCTGCGTGGCAGGCGGCGAGCGCCGGCGCCTGTGTGAAACTTTACGAGATGCGGCCCGTGCGACAAACCCCGGCCCATCACACAGACAAGCTCGCTGAGATTGTTTGTTCCAATTCGCTCAAATCCGATGAGCCTGGCAGCGCTTCGCACCTTTTGAAAGAGGAGTTGCGGGGCGGAAATTCGCTGGTGATGCGCGCGGCAGCGTACGCCCGCGTTCCCGCCGGCGCGGCCCTCGCGGTCGATCGTCAACGGTTTGCCGAGTACATCACATCCGAAATCGAAGCTCATCCAAACATCGAAGTCGTCCGTGAAGAGATCACTTCTCTGACGACTGACGACGTTACAATCGTCGCAACGGGCCCGCTGACTTCAGATTCTTTGACGGATGAGATCATCCGGCTCACTGGTGACGATCAATTGTACTTCTATGACGCGATCGCGCCGATTATCGCGGCCGATTCGATTGATCGAACGATTGCGTTCAAGGCGGCGCGCTACGGCAAAGGTGGCGATGATTATCTCAACTGTCCGCTGAACGAAGAGGAGTACGCGCTGTTTTATCGCGAGCTCAACAGCGCCAACAGTGTCCCGCTGCAACGATTCGAAGAAACACGTTGGTTCGAAGCGTGCCTGCCGATCGAGGAACTCGCGCGAAGAGGCGTCGACACTCTGCGGTACGGCCCGATGAAGCCGGTTGGCCTCGTCGATCCGCGCACAGGGCTTCAACCATTCGCGGCCGTGCAATTGCGGCAGGAAAACCTGATGGCTGACGCCTACAGCATGGTCGGCTTCCAAAACCATCTCCGTTATGGCGAACAGGCGCGCGTGCTGCGGCTGATTCCCGGTCTCGCGCGTGCAGAGTTTCTTCAATTCGGACAGATTCATCGCAACACCTACGTAAATGGGCCGCGCGTATTGCAGCCAACCATGCAGATGCGGGCGCATCCAAATATTCTCTTTGCCGGACAGATTACCGGCGTTGAAGGCTACGTCGAATCGGTGGGCATGGGATGGCTGGCAGGCAGAAATGGAGCGCGGCTCGTTCACGGCGAAGAACTATTGATCGCGCCGCGCGCGACCGCTATTGGCGCCCTGGCGCAATATGTTTCAAGCGCCGAAAAGAGAGATTATCAGCCGGTGAACATTACCTTCGCGCTGCTTGAGCCTTTGTCGCCGGAACAAGCACGCAGCGTCCGCCGTAAACGTGATCGGCACCTGTTGCAAGTGAAGCTGGGGTTGGAAGAATGGAACCACTGGCTTCAATCCACTGCGGAAACTGAGGTGGCGACCGCACATTAGCTCTTATGCGAACCCTTTCAAATTGCCCCCGCTTACTCCCAATCGCACTCTGCCTGGGCGTATCGGTATTACTCTTGAGCTTGCCACTCACGACACGTCCTCAATCCGGCCGGCAGAAAGATCCGAAGACGGCTAACGCGAACAAACCTGATCCACGAAACATCCACACGCCTGTCGCCGATCCGTCTAACATGAATTCGGACGAAACTGACGAAGTTCTTCGTGTCAGTTCAAATCTCGTCCCCGTGCCGGCGACGATCGTGGATAACCGCGGAGTGGCGGTCACAAATCTGACCGTAGATGACTTCGAACTGCGGATCGACGGGCAATTGAGTTCGATCAGCGATATCGCCCGATCCGAAAGTCCGGTGCGACTGGTGATGCTGTTTGACAACAGCGGTAGTCTGACTGCGTCACGTGATTTCGAAAAGCACGCGGCCGTGCGCTTCTTCCAAAACGTCATGCGCCCGGTGGACGAGGCGGCGATTTATTCCATCTCGACCGATGTCTTTCTTGCGCAGCCAATGACGAATAACGTTCGGCTCTTGCAGCAGACCATCGACAATTTTGGTAGACCTGAAGGCGCGACTTCCCTCTACGACGGCATCTTTGCCGCCCTCTTCTATCTGAAGCCGTTTAATGGCCGGCGTGTGATTGTCATTGTTTCTGATGGCCGCGACACAACAAGTCGTAACGATCACGATTTCGATGCGACCCTACAAAAGCTGATGGGCGACGAGAGTCAAATTTATGTCGTGCAAACCGGCCTCTATGACAATGCTAATGTTCGCGACCTCGCCGCCGAACGCCGCATGGAGCAGTTTGCGGCTCAAACCGGCGGCGCGGTTTACATTCCGAAAACGGTTGACGATCTCGACAACGCGTTCGCCCAGATCGCCGGCGATCTGGCGCAGCAATACGTTCTCAGTTACTACGCGACAGAAGACAAACGCGACGGCCGGTATCACTTAATCGCTTTGCGCGTGAAAACACACAACAATCTCCGCATTCGCGCGCGCAAAGGATTTCTGGTCAAAAGACGAGCGGTAGTGTAGAGTGCAGCCGTTATCGAATCCCGAGGCGTCGGGAATCCTGCCCCTCAACTTGCTGAAAATCTGAATTCGTTTGCGCACTTGTATGTAAGCATCTGCTTGCTGTCGCTCGCGGTTCTTTCAAACTCCAATGATTTTAGATTCTCTCAATTCTTTTCTTGACCACCTGCGCTATGAACGCAACGTCAGCGCGCATACGCTACGGAACTACGAAAGCGATTTGCAACAGTTTCTGGACTATTTGAGTCCGGCGAACGAGAAGGGTAACGGAAAGAAGCGCGCCGAACCCGACATCAAGGAAATCGATCACATCACAATTCGCGAGTGGCTGGCGACACTTCACTCCGATCACAGGAAGAAGTCTTCGATCGCCCGAAAGCTCGCGGCGCTGCGCACATTTTTTCAGTTCCTGGTGCGCGAAGGTGTCGTCGAAGCCAATCCCGCAAAACTGGTCGCGACGCCGCGCAAAGAGAAGAAATTGCCGGTTCATTTGTCAGTCGAGGATGCGGTTCGTTTCATTGAGACACCTGACCCAGACACCGATTTCGGCAAGCGCGACCGCGCAATCCTTGAGTTGCTGTACGCCACGGGCGTGCGTGTTTCCGAATTGGCGCAGCTCGATCTGCGCGATATCGATTTCAACAACAAACTGCTGCGCGTCTTCGGCAAGCGCCGGAAAGAACGGATCGTTCCGTTTGGCGATCCGGCGGCGAAAGCGCTGCGAGAGTATCTGTCAGTCCGAAACAAGTTTTTGATGAACGCACCAGTGGCAAAACGTGATGCGCAGCCGCTCATTCTGAACTATCAAGGCACGCGCATAACCACGCGTTCGGTGGGTCGCCTCGTGGAAAAATACATCAGAATGTGCGCGGGCATTCATGACATTAGTCCGCATGCACTTCGTCACTCCTTCGCCACGCATCTGCTGGATAGTGGTGCAGACTTGCGCGACATTCAGGCGCTTCTCGGCCACGCGCGCCTCTCCACCACTCAGGTTTACACCCACGTCTCAATGGAAAAGCTGATTGAGGTTTACGATAAAGCTCATCCAAAAGCCTGATCGTTCCGCGTTTCGCCCATTCGCGCAAATTTTTCAACTTCCGCGGTGCGCGAGCCGTGCGCTATCATTCTTGACGGCGCCAAAGCCGCAACGATGACTACCGCCAAAGAAGGAAATCTCGCCGACAAATCTCTCGGCGAACTAATTCGCGAAATCCAGGACGAGTCGAATTCCGGCGCGCTGCGGCTTTCGCGCGAGCGCGCAAAAACTGTCATCTATTTTGAGAATGGCGCGACAGTCTTCGCGGTTTCGAACATCCGCGCGCATCGTCTCATCGAATTCTTAAAGCGCGGCGGGCTGGATGGGGAAGAAGTGAATACGAATCTGCCGCCCACGGCGACTGACGAAGAGGTTCTGGCGCAATTCACTACGCAAGGCTTAAGTGCGGCCAAGGTCGGCAGACTTCGCGCAAATCAAGTAACAGACATTCTGCGCACCGCCCTTCTTTGGACGGAAGGCTATTGGCAGTTCGATCCGCGCGTGCGTGTGGCGGTCCAGAATCGTGTGAAGGTGGAGACGCAACGTCTCTTGCTTGAATCGACTCGGCATCTGCCTGGTAGATATATTGAATCACGGTTCGCAAATCGGCAGGAGCAGTTCGAAACCGCGGAACGTAATGGCTACTCGTTGAACCTTTCGCCGAGCGAAGCGTTCGTGCTTTCGCGGGTAACCGGGGCAATCTCAATAAACGATTTGCTGGCGCTCGGCGGAATGCGTGAAGAAGAAACACTACGCGCACTTTATGCGTTGACCACGGCGGGTTTATTGAGGCGCACAACACCCTCCACACCGCACATCAGCGATTCTTCTAACCGCGGTGGCACCCCTGGCGAAAATCTTGAAGAGTTTTTGGCGCGAATCGAGAAAGCTTCTGATCACTACGAAACGTTGAGCATCGATCGAGCAGCGACCGCGGATGACGTCAAGAATTCATACCATGCTCTTGCGCGTAGTTATCATCCCGACCGCTTCCACCAGTCCAGTGCCAGCATCCGAACTCGAATTGAGTCAGCGTTTGCGCGAATTGCCCGCGCCTACGAAGTGCTCCATGACGCGTCACAGCGCGCAAATTACGACGAGCGGCTGCAGACGCCCGGCGCAAAGCCCCCGGAACACGTTTCTTCGCCGCCAGTCCCTAAGGCCAAGACCAAAGTCACCGGGAATGAAGGTCGGGCCGAAGAGAGTTTCCAAAAAGGTTTGGCAGCGATAAAGGACAATCAACTGCAACATGCAGTCCGTCTGTTCGCCGAAGCAGCCAGCCTCGAGCCGCGCCGCGCACGGTATCGTGCGGAGTACGGACGGGCGTTGATTAACAATCCACAGACGCGTCGTATTGCCGAAATCGAGCTGCAAGCGGCTATCGCGCTTGAGCCGGCAAATGTCTCCTATCGCGTCGCGCTGGCCGAGCTGTACAAGGCGCTGGGCTTACGTCGAAGGGCAGAAGGCGAGCTGCAAAGGGCGTTGATGACCGATCCAAAGAGCGACGCGGCGAGAAAACTGCTCGCAAGTTTGAAGAATTAAGTTTGTAATTGAGTTCATGCCGGCTATAGAACCTGTCGACCACCATCACTTTGCGCAGCTCGAGATTTTCCGGAATCTCGCCATGGAAACCGATCGTTTCGAGCGCTATACACATCCGCACGCCGGCCGTGTCGCCGCGATCGCTGACGAAATCGGGAAGTCCTTTCACCTCGGACCGCGTGATCGCCTGTCGTTGCGGGTCGCCGCGCTCGCACATGACCTGGGTGAAGCGGCCATGGGGCGTGATTACATTCATCGCGACGGAACATTGAGTGAGGATGAGCGAACCGATCTCGCGCGCCATCCGTTGCTAGGCGAACATGAGGCGGCCGAGGCCGGCGCTGATCGCGGGGCGCAGTTGCTCGTGCGTTGGCATCACGAGTGGTGGAACGGTGGTGGCTATCCGGATGGCTTGCGTTTCGAACAAATTCCTCTGGGAGCGCGCATTTTGCACGTCGCCGATGTCTACGCGGCGCTCACCGATGAGCGGCCGTTTCGTCCGGCTCTTTCCGAAAAGCAGGCGCGAGATCATCTACTCCAGTGGATTGGCATCGAATTCGATCCAGGCGTGGTCAAGTCTTTGCTCTCGCTCGAACCGTTCAAAGAGTTAACGAGCTATTACGTCGAGAGTACGCCTCCTGATCTCGCCGCCATTGCCGATGACTTGATTGGACGAATCGATCAGTTGGGGTAATAGTTGCAAACACAGACTAGCGTCAACAGCGGCGGAATGAGTTGGCTCGGATTCGAGCTCAATATTTTGCGTCGCCTGAAATTCAAGTCGGCGGCGCTGCCGCTTACAGGTGAGCCGCATCTCGGAAACTATCTGAAGCGTTGGGACGTGCGGGTGGTGGCGAACGATCCCGCGCAGTGGGCCTGGACGAAGTCGGTTGCCTTCGTGGAAAACAACTCTGAAGTTTTAACTGAACGCGATGTCGAACTCGTGCTTGCTGACGCGTACGTCCCGGGAAACTTTTTTAAAAACGCGAGCCTGGTTTCATGGTTCAACGAAACGGACGCATGGTGGTTCGACAATGTGCGCTCAAATATCGAAAAGTTGGAGTCGCAATACAAACGCGCGCTCGCGCTCGCGTTGGGCATGGCCGTCGGCGATTACGTCTTTTCATTCAATCTGGAAACGCGCGACTTGCGCCAGCCGCTATGCCTGACAAATGTCTTTCGCCGCTTGTGGCGCGCCTTACCGCCACCGGTGAACAATCGCCAACGAAACAGCAGCACGAACCAAAGCCCTCGCAGCTTCCTGGCCGAGACCTACGATACGGATTTGTTGTTTCTGCGCCTGCCACATCCGCCGCGTGCCACCGACAGCCGCAACGCGCGGGTGATTTCCTGGCGCGAGGACTGGCTGCGACAAAGCCGGGCGTCGCAACCGCAAGCCAGACTCGGCGCGAATGTCGAAACGAAAGAGCAGTATCTCAGGTCGCTTGAAGACCTCCTGAACATCGCCGCCCACATTCCGCTGTGGTCCATCGCCGGCATTAGCGACGGATTCGTCTCAAGCGACGAACTCGTCGAAACCATCGGCGAGGCTCGACGAATTGAAGCGGTCTACACTAAAGATTTTTCCGAGTTGTTGGGAGTGAAAGCTGTAATTGTTACTGCTACGGGGTAATGCCTTGTTCACCACGAAGAGACAGAGTTACAAGGCACACGAAATAATCTTTGATTTCTCTTCTCCGTGTCGCGATGTCTCAGTGGCTGATTTCTGAGAGTTACGCGCCGCGTTGCGCGCGGCTCGCGGAAAAACACTCACCGCACAAAACCGGCCGGCCAGCCTGGGGCTTGAAAGGCACGCTATCGCTCTTGCCACACTGATCGCAAACAATTTCGAAGCGTTCGCGTTCACCGCCGCCGCCTCCACCGCCTTGTCTTTGGCCGCCAAAGTTCGCGCGCCGCGCATCGCGGCAAGGCTTGCAGCGTTTGGGATGGGTCAGTCCGCGTTCGCGATAATAATCCTGCTCTCGTTCAGTAAAAGGGAAAGTAGTTCCGCACTCGGCGCAAGTGATTTCGAGATCTGGCATGGGCTTCTCCCGTGAGTTATCTGAGCTACGTGCGCAGAGTGTACTCTCGGCTGCGCGAACTGTACAAGGGAATTCGTAAACTATTGAGGGGCTTGGAGCTCTCGGACATGCGACCGCACCGTTTGGCCAAGCGTTTCGAGGTTGTAGCCGCCCTCCATGCACGAAACAATGCGACCCTGACACGCTTCGTTCGCCCAGTCCTTCAACACGCGCGTCATCTGCACAAAGTCGTCATCAGTTAGCAGCAACTGGCCGAGCGGATCATTCAGATGCGCGTCGAAGCCTGCGGAAATCATAATCAAATCAGGAGTGAACTTTGCCGCAATGTCGCCAATCGCGGCATCGAAGGCGCGCCGCTGATCGGTCGTCGGTGTCATCGCGCGCAAGGGCACATTCAGAGTGTAGCCACGGCCACGGCCGTGACCGGTTTCTTCGCGCGTTCCGGTGCCCGGATACCACGGATACTGATGCATCGAAAAATAAAAAACTGACGGCTCGTCGTAAAAAATTCCTTGCGTGCCGTTCCCGTGATGCACGTCCCAATCGAGGATCGCGACGCGGTCGATTTCTTTGTAACGGTTTTGCGCGTAGCGCGCGGCAACTCCGACATTATTGAAGAGACAAAAGCCCATGGCGCGATCAGGCGTGGCGTGATGGCCCGGCGGGCGTACCGGCACAAAAGCATTCTGGGCCGCACCTTCCATAACTGCATCGATTGCGCGACACGCTGCGCCGGCGCCCCGCAAGGCGGCTTCAAGTGAATAAACCGAGATAGTTGTGTCCGCGTCGAGGTAACCAACGCCTTCATTGACCGCGCGCTCGACATGTTTGAAGTGTTGCGGCGAATGGCAAGCTTGAATCTCAGTGCGGCGCGCCTGGTCAGCTTCAATCTCAATGACGCTCGACCAAAGATCTGAGTCGCTGCGCAGCGCATCCATCACGACCGTGTAGCGCTCCGGCCGCTCAGGATGTCCCGGGCCGGTGTCATGCTTCTCGAAGACTGGATGGTGGACGATCGCGGTGGTCATATCGATCGAGGGACTGGAGATTAGACGCTGGAGGCTGGCAAACCGGTTTGAGTCAGAGTCTCAATTGTCATTACGTCTAATCGACTCGCAGCCAAATCCGAGGCAGAACGCGGCACTTCCCAGCCTCTAGCCTCCAGCCTCCAGCCTCTCATTTGATTTCACTGTACAACTTCGCTGCGCGTTGTGGGTCAATCCGCTGAAGAATTCTGTATTGTTCGAGGGCGCGGTTTTTGTCTCTCATACTGAGGTACGTAATACCAAGGTTGTAGTACGCCAAACCATAGTCAGGCTTTATCCGCGTCGCTTCTTTGAAGCTCGCCACAGCCTCGTTGTAGCGCTGGATGTTTAGCAGAGCGAACCCGAGTTCATTGAACGCTTCAGAGTACTCGGGCTTGAGCCGTACGGCTTCACGCAAATACGGAATCGCATCGGAGTACCGGTTCAAGTCGTTGTACGACCAGCCAACGCGATAGTTGGCGATGGCGTTGTTCGGCTGCAGGCGCAACGCTCCTTCGTAAGCAGTAATCGCGTCCTCGTAACGATTCAGATTGTCGAAGTACAGATCACCAAGTCCGAAGCGCGGTTGCGCGTAATCAGGCTTCAGGCGGATCGATTCGTTGTAAGCGCGCATCGCATCGTCGAAGCGATCTACGCGACGATAGGCAAAGCCGAGTTCGGCGTAAGCCTCCGGATAGTCCGACTTCAGGCGAACGGCCTTCTCCAGCGCAGTGATCGCTTGCGAATACTGCTTCAGTTCGTTGTAGGACCAGCCGATGTTGTAATTTGCCGTGGCGTTCTCTGGCTTAATCGCGAGCGCACTGCTGTACGCTTGAATCGCCTCGCGATACTGGTTCGTGTCGTAGAAATAAACGTCGCCAAGTCCGAAATACGCGCTCGAATAGTCAGTCTTCAAACTGATTGCGCGACGATACGCACTGATGGCTTCCTGAGATCGTTTGAGTTTGCGATAAGCGTAGCCGAGTTCGTTGTAAGCCTCGGCGTAATCAGGCCTGAGACTGATTGCCTGATTCAAAGGCTGCACCGCTTCCGCGTAGCGGCTCATCTCGTTATAGGTCCAGCCCGTTCCATAAAACGCTTTAGCAAAAGTTGGATCGATGGAAATGGCGCGCCGGTAAGCGAAGAACGCGTCGTCGTAACGTTTCAGGCTGCGATACGTGTACGCCAACTCATCGAACGCGACCGCATAATTCGAATTTAGCCGCACGGCTTGCTGCAAAGCAGTGAGCGCTGAGTCGTAGTCTTCACGATCGTTATAGATCCATCCAATGTGATAGTAGGCGGTCGCAATCGGCTTGAGCTGAACGGCTTTGGTATACGCATCAAGCGCATCGTCATAGTTCTCTGCTTGAAATAATGTGTCGCCTTGTTGATTTAGCTGTTCGGCAGTAACGCCGCGACGAACCGGTGTCGCGGGCCGCGGTCTTCGCACGGGGAGCGTGGACGCACGACGGATTCGGACGCTGCCGCGATCGGTCGAGCCGCCACCCACAGTCGAACCGCCGCCCACATCGTGTTGTGCCAACGTTAAGCTGCACGCACAGAGGATGACTGACAACGCGAGAGTGATTCGACGAGTAATCATTGGGGTAAATCTCCTGTGCTTAGAGTGCGGAAATTTTTATCGATTCAGCAAGACGAACAGATTATAGGTTTAACTTCGCGCCATGCAAGAACGATGCAATGCTCTCACGCATTAACTCTTGACGTTACGCTGCGAGAAATGCTGACGAGTGGTCATGTGACTGGGCAGCGCTGGCGGTTTTCCGTTTTCAGCGAGGATACCAAAGTTCGTTGAATAGATTCGCGTTGAGACTAAGGCGTCTCCTTCTGAAAATTGCTCGATGACTGCGGAAGCTGAGGGGCTAATCGTGTTGCTGGAAACGCGAACCTGTGTTTTGTCCTGGCCGCAGCGCGGCCAAATATTTATAGCTCAGGTAAAGAATAGATGTTACAAGCTCCGGAGGAGCGCGATGTGCTTAGGGAAAAGAGAGTATTGTGCTCCTCCGGAGCTTTGACGATCTTTCCGATTCTAGTTCTATGAACATTTGGTCCCTCCGGGATCGACAGAGTCGCGCCAGCAACACAATCAGCGCGTTTCTTCGTGCAACAGTCGTTTGACACTGCTGCGACGCTAAGCTAACGTAACCGTTTCGCGCTCTCACGCAAATCAACACTATGCGTCCCGTTCGTCTAGTGGCCTAGGACACCGCCCTTTCACGGCGGCGACACGGGTTCGACTCCCGTACGGGACGCCATCATTCCAAGCACCTGCAGGATCCGAGGCAAGTTATCAATTCCCTTCTTCAAAGGTTCGTCAACGAACGCGCGACACTTCTTCAGGTGACAGAGAGACTGGTCGGCGACAATGGCAAGCTTTATGCGAACCCTGTTACTCACGCTTTAGGCTGGCAGACCATTATGAATTGATAACCGAATAGCGTGCTTCTTAATTTGGTCAGACCCCAGTTGAGAAAATGCAGGAAACTAAGCGAGCGTCCTTGGCTTGTCGCCGGGAACATCACCGGCAGTGGGATGGGCGTCGCGTTGACGCTGATCACATCGAACCCTGATTCGGCGGCGAGCTGCCTCATAGTCTGTAGCGTGAAGAACCGCAGATGGGTTTCGTCGAGTATTCCCACGCGACTATAGTTGAAACGTCCAAATAGCAAATTAAGCCGCACCCAAATGTTCGCTACGTTAGGCAGCGACACCAACACCTTGCCGCCTGGTTTCAGCAAAGCTCTGACGCTCTGGAGGATCCGTCGCGGGTCGCGCATGTGTTCCAGCACATCGCCAAAAACAACTGCGTCGTACTGGCCCAGGTTGGCTAGATCCATTGTTTCAATATCGCCAACTATCATCTCGCGGCAATACTGCCGAGCGATATTAGCCATTTCGAGATCCTGTTCAATTCCGGTCACAACGCAGCCACGATTCACCATCTCTGACGTGAGATAGCCGGTCGCTGTGCCAATCTCCAGCACTTCGCCGGGTCGCTCCTGCTCGATCCACTTCACGATCTGCGCATGGCTGCTATAGGAATCAGCCTTCTTGTAAACATAACGATCGCCGGCTATGTCGTATTTTCCCTCGTAGGCCAGTTTTGATTTGTGCAAGCGATATCTCATCGCCGTCTTTATGCAATTGAACGCATAGGTCATTCCATTAACATGGCATATCTCATCGCCATAATAGGTGGGGATAAGACGCTCGACAATGCGCAGGCCCGCTTCGTGAAATTGTATAAGAATGTTGGTGTCAAAGTGCCATTCATTCGAATTCAGCATGAACGGAACTTTCTTAAGTGCCTCGCAGCTATACAGACGATACCCGGAATGAAATTCGGACAGCCTCATGCCGGCCAATCTGTTTTCCAGACCGGTTAGGATTCGATTGCCTACGTACTTGTAAAGCGGCATTCCGCCTGCGAGCGGAGCTCCGCCCACCGCCATGCGGGAGCCAAAGACCATGTCAGCTTCATCTTTTTCCAGGGGCTCAAGGAGGTGCGGCAAGACTTCTGGCGCGTATTGGCCGTCGGCGTGAAGCATTACCACGATATCGAAGCCGCGCTCAATCGCGTACTGATATCCGGCCTTTTGATTGCCACCATAGCGAAGGTTTTTCGAGTTCCTGTGAACCGTTAGTTTGTCTAAACGTTTGGCGTGTTTGTAACCGAGGGCGGCATAATAAGTGTTATCAGTCGAGCAGTCATCGAAGAGGAAAACTTCTTCAATCTTGTCCCATACTTCTTGTGGAATCCGGTCCAACGTCCGGTCAAGCTTGTTGACGGCGTTATAGGCGATCACGAAGATGCCGACTCTTTTCTTTGGCGTCCTCATCGGGTAAATTTGCCTCCCGGGGTAAGCCATTTGCCTGGCAGATGTATAGCTTACCGGTACCAACGCGTCAACGAATTCAATTGGGTGAGTGCGACGGGAGTACCCGGCAGCAAAGCGACGCCTGATATTCTCCGCAAGCTCTTTGTCCGATTCGAAATGCCCACCACTGAGACATCCATAACGAACCGAGCCAGAATATTCCTCGCCGGCCCCGCTTGGCTCATCGCGACCGGAGTCGCCGTTGCCACCGCAATCGCAATCGCTTCCCAGCTCGGCACGAGCCCGGGAGACGAGGGGCTGCACCTGCTGGCGTCACAACTCCTTAAACACGGAAAGTGGCCCTACCTCCATTTCCTGTATCACCATCCACCCGGATACATTAGTTTGAACGCAATCTGGATGTCCGTGTTCGGCGAAAGCTGGCGCAGCGCTCATGCTCTCTCGGCGCTTCTGACGCTGACGATGATCGCGGTGATCTGCGAGTTCACGTATACCCGCTTTCGGGGAACCGGGTGGGAAGTCCCCGCTACGGCGATGACCGCATTGCTCGTCGGACTGAACGTGCTTGTGCTGCAGAACGGCGTCTCCGCACAGCCTTTCCCGCTGACGTCACTGCTGAGCGTGGTCGCCTTCCGGTTGGCGGTGGCTTCGCCCGGACAGCCGCGCGCCTGGCTTCCTTTCTGGTCCGGTCTGTGCGCCGGCGCTGCGTGCATTAGCTCGCTGCTCATCGTTACGGTTCCGATCGTGCTCTTCATCTGGTTGTTTCGAAATTGCCCGGCGAACCGGCGCAAACACGCGATGATTCAGTTTCTGGCCGGGATGGTCGCCCCCGCTGCGCTGATGATTCCTCTTGTCGTGAGAGCATTTCCTCAGGTCGTTTTCGATCTGCTGATCCTCCAGTTGCGCCACAGAACCCTCGACGGTCACTGGACAGCTCACGACGCCTGGAGCACTCACATTCACACGGTGACCGACTGGTTGGGGATGGGTCAGGGACTGCTCTTCGTGTTGCTCCCGCTGCTCGGCCTGGGTTACCTCATCGGCCATAAGCCCTTTGACTCAATGAGAAGATCTGAGTTCTACCTCTGTGCCTGGCTCGGTGGATTGCTGTGCGTCTGGGTCTCGGTGCCGAACCCGACGTTTCCCTGGTATTACATGCCCGCTGTGCCGTTTGCGGCCGTGCTGGCGGTTCTTGGATTGTTCGCGATTCACGCACACGTATTAAGAGGTGGGCGATTGCGATTGGTCGCTCTGCTTCTCGTTACGTGCTTCGTCTTCAGCTATGACACTGCGAAATGGCTATCGACCTTCTTGCATGATCCTAACGAGCACGAATGGCGGGAGGTCGAGGCTATCACGGAAGAGATCCGGGCGAAGGGTTGCGGATCTCTCTACGCGTCCGACATGCGCGTCTACTTCGGATCGCGCTGTCCACCCCAGCCCGGAATGGAGAGCTACGCGGCGAGCTGGTTGTCGTCCTTGTCGCAGACGAAAGCCGATTCTCTGCACATCGTGAGGCAGGACACCATCAACCGAAAGATCCAGGCCGGGGATTTCTCGCTGCTCGTCCTCAATAGCTACGACCCGCGGCTCGATAATCCGGCTCTTCTCGCCAATTATGACGAATTGACGCGGTTCGAGGGCCATACGCTTCTCGTCAGCAAGCGTCGCTGATCGAGACGTGAACTCACCGGAGAAAAAAATTTACGGCCTGCGGAATGCGCGTCCATTAAGAGTCCAATAACGGTTCCTGTAGGAGTTTGAAGTGCAGTAGAGTGCTATCCATGCCGCAGAGTTTCCTTGAATTACCGTGATTCGCTTCTCTTCCACGGCGGCGACACGGGTTCGACTCCCGTACGGGACGCCAACTCTGAAGAAAACCGTAGCATTTTTAGATCCTGATTCTAATCACGCCAGCATTTGTCGTGTTACCCAGCGCTCTGACTCGGACGGAACAGACGCCGACCGGCAAGTTGCTCGGCAACCTGAAGGCGATCTGAGTGAGATTTGTACCACTTACCGGACGGACGTCTTCCGCAGATAAGTCATAACTTTGATTGTTGCTATCCACTAGATTCACGATCACTGACGGTGACGGGCTGGCAGGGAGATTCAAAACAAAGACAATCACTCTTGTGTTGCGATCCGAGCCAAGATTTACCCAGTCTGCCAAATTCATTACCCGAAAGGGACCAGGCAGCAAGAGAAGCGAATCCACGGCTGCTACTTCATCGGAAATTAGACCGGTCCCATCTAGCAATAGCTCGATGGGACTCTGAGTCGGAGTTGGTGTCGGTGTCGGCGTTGGCGTTGGCGTTGGCGTTGGCGTCGGAGTTGGTGTTGGCGTCGGTGTCGGTGTTGGCGTCGGTGTCGGTGTTGGCGTCGGTGTCGGTGTCGGAGTTGGCGTTGGCGTCGGAGTTGGCGTTGGCGTTGGCGTCGGAGTTGGTGTCGGGGTTGGCGTTGGAGTTGGCGTTGGCGTTGGTGTTGGTGTTGGCGTTGGCGTCGGAGTTGGTGTCGGCGTCGGTGTTGGCGTCGGCGCTGTGACGGATACATTGAAGCGCGAGATTGAACCAACGGCAGTTTCGTTCGCCATTGTCTTCCCCACTATCCGCCAGTAGTAAGTGCCGCCTGGCTGCAGACCTGACACGATGTAGTTCTCTGTACCACCCGACCCGAGAGTACCGGTGATTAGGTCCGAGGCCACCAGAGACAAGTTAGTGTCGCTCGTACCAACATAGACATCGTACTTGGCTCCCCAGCTCCCACCTTCCCAAACCAAATTTACTGTCCCACTGTCAACTGTGCTGTCTTGAGTGGGTGACAGGTTCATGGGAGCCGTAGGTGGTAGCGGCACAAAGGGTTGGAATTCTGTAGCCGAGTTCCATTTCCTATTGAACTGATTTACGAACCACTGAAAGAACCACACCTTATTGGTAAAGTAATTGTGCTCTTCCTGATAGTTGAATGATTGCCAACTCCAATTGGAGGATCCAAAGATGGTTAGGCCTCGGCCGTACAGCGATACCGATTTCTGATGAGTAAGTCCGAGATGCTTGCGCATACGAATCTGGACTCCGGCCACATACAAACGATCGACGTTGTAAGGCCCGGTCAGTTCAGCCCCAACCCTGTTAGCATCAAAACGATACTCGAGAGGCTCAGCCAGTAGACGTACCGGTATCCCGCGGGCCCTCGCTCTAATCAGTGCATCACAGATGCTGATATCAGTGAGCCGGTACATCGTCAGATCGATCTGTTGCGTCTCCCGATCAATCTCCGCAACGGTGCGTGCGCCGTAATCTTCCGCTGGGTTCACGTTAGGCAGTAGATTGACCGATGGATCGATCGGATAAGTTGGGTACCGGCGCGTTAAAGGGGCGGAGATGTTGGCGTAGTTTCCATAAGTAGTCGTGTTGGTCCAGTTGTCGTCATAGCGTGTCTTAAAACTGTTGACTACTGCCGCATCATCGCTGAAGTACCATGCTCCATCAACGTAATTCTGAAAGGGAACATAAGGGGCAACGTCAGCGTCACCGAAATTCGAACTCGAGAAAACCACTTTGTTCTGGCCAGCGAGGATAAGTTCCTTCACATGCACGATCCCGTCACCAAGTTTGAAACGCATCGGGATGCCCGCCGCCGCAAACTTATCAAGTAAGGGTTGGTTTTGAGGAAATTTCAGGCTTGCGCGTGGCTCTGCTGTAATCCGAACAGGTACACCCGCTTGATGTCTCGCGATAATCGCATCAGCGAGTGTGGGAAGCTCGATATAGTAGAACTCAATATCGATACCGACAGTTTCATCTCGTACGAGCTGCAGGATAGGGTCATAGCAGTTCTCGAAAGAAGGATCGCAGAGTCGTTCCTGGCCGGTTGCGGGTTCGCAGGCAAGAAGACAAAAACCAACAACGCACCAGAAAGTAAATGCCAAACGGGTTTTGTTATTCATGCCCGAATTTGTTCCGATCCCTCACAGAAGATACTGAACGAACCAGTTTTGTATTTTCTGTTTCCCGTAGATTAGTTCGTCAGATTCTATACCGCTGCAATGGAAAAAGTCTTTCCAGGCGGTTTTCGAAACATTTCAGAGTAGGGCTTTGAGGAATCGCCGCAAACAAGTCATCTTCTTCAGTTTGATTTGATAGTTCGACTGCGAAACGATGAGGTGCACCTATTGAGCTAGTCCGACCCGGCGCAGCAAGTCCTGGTATTGTCAAGGCCCTTTACGGGCCCGCATCGCTGATTAACACTACGTCGCTGGTAATTACACCTCTTGAAACGACAAGAGTTCCTTCGCGCGACCAGTCAAACGAAAAGATTGTGTTGTCAGTAAAGTTCGTCAGTTGTTTCGCAGGGCGGCCGTCGATAGGTTGCGCCCAGATATTGTCGATGCCGCCACTGTTAGCTACGTAAGTCAGGCTTTGACTATCACTATTCCAACGGAGTAGGGAGTCCCAGGCAATTTTGACGGTCGGGCCCATTGCCAAGGTCCTAACCACCTTGCCGCTTTCCAATGAGAAAAGCACGAGTTTCCATGGCGACCTCGGCTTGCCCTCGTTTTGCCAGAAAGCCAACCATTTACCATCCGGAGAAACTACAGGTCGGACAGCACAACCGTCACTGACTTTTGCGGGAGCGCCACCGGCCACCGGAACACGCCCGAGCGAGGTCGTGTTTCCCGGCTCAGAGTGTTGGTAGTACACGAATTTTCCGTCCGCCGAAAACTGTGGCCAATGGTTTTCCGTTTCGCCAAAAGTCAACTGCTGGGGATTACTACCGTCGCGGTCCATACGCCAGACCTGGAAGACACCAGAGCGATTGGAATGAAAAACAATGAAGCGATTGTCTCGAGAAACAGTGGGCGCATAATTGCGTTTCATTCCCGAGGTCAATTGTCTCATCTGAGAACCGTTCGCCGCCGTTTCATAAATATCTGCGCTGCCGCTCGCGTCTGAGGCGAAGATAATCTCGCCGTCCGGAGCCCAGGTAAGATCGAAGTAACGGCCGAGACCGGCGGTGATTTGCGCAGCGTGAGCTGTTTCCCCTTTGGGCGCTACCCAGATGTTCCCCAACACTTGCGTTTGGGTCGTCACTATTGATTTTGAATCCGTCGTCAGCATCATGGTGCAGTAATTGCTGAGATCGTTCGTCAGCGGTCGCACCGATCCGTCGCGCCCCAAATACCAGATCTGTTCGAAAGAGGCTCCTTGAGCGCGACCGGCAAGTAAAACCGTACTGGCATCTGACAGGAGACTTACGCTGTTCGGCTGCTCGAATCGCTTAGCCGAGAGAGGAATGGTCCTCTCAGACCGATCAGCCAGGTGCAGTTCGTAAATCGAGAAGTAAAAACCGCTCGCATCGGACCTAACTAATGGGACGTCAACGTTCTGATCGTCATTGGTCCAGGCAGGCGCGCTTGCCCAGTCCCAGGAAAGTCTATCGGGCCACTTGCGCGTAACCAGAGTTTGCTCTTCGCTGTTGTCAGGCTTGGCGACGACCAAAGCGTCAGTCTGAGTGGCACGACTGTGCCGCAGGAACGCAATGCGTTTGCCATCATGCGAAGGGCTGCTTGGACCTTCTTCAGGATTGACCTTAAGGGGAGGGGCGCCCGTTCCCAGTACAGGAACCTTGAAGATCTCTCCGGCCTCGTTGGCGGAGCTGGTTGCATAACCGTAATAGATGGAATTTCCGTCGGGTGAAAAGGCGATGCCCTGATAGTGTCCCTCTCGCGGCGGGGCTACCTCGAGATTGCCTGCGCTACCCACCTGACGAAGCCATAGGCTCTCCTTGCCATTTTCGCTTTTAACATAGGCGACGTACTTGCCATCTGGGGAGATCGAGCCAAAGATCGCGTTCCCATTAGTCGTCAGCTTGGTCACATTTATTCGCTGAAAGCGAGCTGGCGCCGGCGTATCAATTCGCCTGGTCAATTTGTAGATCCCAGCCGCCAGGCCGGCGACGCTAATCAGTATGAGTCCCGTTAAAGCGAGCGGCTGTGGCCAACGGCTGCGGCGAATGTCGGGCAAGCGAATTGTCGTCAAGCGGCTAGCCTGAAGTTGATCCGTACCAAGGCTTTCATTCATACGCTGAGGTAGCGTTCCGCCTTCAATGTGTTCCATTGCGATGGAGGGCCGTCCGTCATCAGCGCCAATCCTATGGATTATGCGGACATTGGGATGATTCAGAGTTGAGGCACTACGAGCTTGTCCGATGAAGCGGTAACCACGACGCGCGACTGTCTCAATAAATTGCGGATGGCGCGTATTGTCGCCGAGCGCTCTCCTAAGCAGGTGAATGTTAAAGGTGAGGTTCGATTCCTCGACAAAGGTGTCAGGCCAGAGGCGATTCATCAACGCTTCCTTCTCAACAATCCGCCCGCCGTTTTCAACCAGAATCAGAAGCGTCTCAAAGACCTTGGGCGCCAGAGGCAAAGGTACTCCATCTCGCAGCAGGACCTTTTGATCGGTGTCAACGGTAAAAATGCCGAACCGATGAAAATGGCTGGAGGCGAGAGACATGACCGCCCTAAAGACTTCCTAAGAACTTCCTTATGGATTCCTCAGGACTTTTCCCGGCCTCACGGTTAACTTGACGCCAGTTAAGACAAGAGGATTGCAGTTGATTCTAGCAGCGACCTCGGGGGACAGCAATCCGATCGTCTTGTCAGGATGCGTCCGCCCGTACGCTCTCTGACCGATCTCAGGTGTTCTTCTCCAGGGCAATTGGAAGAAGGAGAAGGGCCCTGTTTCCTGCCGGAAAAGGAGGTTGATGATGCGTTACGTTGTAGGCACATGTACTAGTTCCCCAGGGAATTGCAGAATCGGCGTGACCCCGGCCTCTGGCTTCGGCAAGCGTGCCCCCGGTTTCCGCCTCTCGCAATTAGCCCGCATTTCACTGCTCACATTGTCCAGCAAACTGAAAATCGTCAAGGAAGGAAGACCCGAAAATGAAGACATATCGACTCCACATTGCCGCGATGCTCATTTTGTTTACAGTAGCGATCTACCTGGTTTCAGCTCCAGTCTTATCTCAGTCGATCGATCGGACGCAGAATCCCAATATTGCGAACGCCGGTATCGCCAAGTCGCTCGCCCAGGAGGTCGGCGCCGGTCGGGGTGACAGGCTGACTCCTGATTCGTCCTCGTTCATCATTGCGCGCGATCCTTTCCGGGCAATCCGGCGCGGGCGACAGCTTTTTCAACGCAAGTTTCTGCGCGCACAGGGGCAGGGGCCGCTCGCCGGTCCTGACGGCATGGGCGACATCAACACTAATCTCGCACTTGGCGCAGGTCTTGTCGACAGTTGTGCCGGCTGTCACGGCCGGCCCCGCGGAAGCGCGGGCTCCGGCGGTGACGTGGTAACCAGGCCGGATAGTCGCGATGCGCCGCATCTCTTTGGACTCGGCTTGAAGGAGATGCTGGCTGACGAGATAACATCGGACCTGCGCGCGATCCGTACGCAGACAATTTCGAATGCGCAAAATAGCCATCATCCGGTGACGACGCCATTGGTCAGCAAGGGCATCAATTACGGCTCCATCACCGCGAACGCCGATGGCACTCTTGATACCTCGCAGATTAAAGGCGTCGATCCTGATTTGCGCGTTCGCCCGTTCTTCCTGCACGGCGGCACGATATCGATTCGTGAATTTGTCGTCGGCGCGCTTCAGAACGAGATGGGCCTTCAGGCAGTTGATCCCGATTTGATGGCGGCGCATCACGGTTCGCGAATTGTCACGCCTTCCGGAATGGTGCTCGACGGCTCGCTCGATCAGGTTGAAGCTCCGCCCACGGATAATGCTGCGGCTGACTCTGATGGCGATGGAGTAGTCAACGAGATTCCCACTAGCCTGGTCGATCACATGGAGTTCTATCTGCTCAATTACTTCAAACCCGGCATTTACCAGCAGACCAATGAGACGATGAAAGGCCGGGCTATTTTTCAACAATCCGGCTGCGCTCAGTGCCACATCGCCGATTTGCAGATTAATCATGACCGGCGCGTCGCGGATCTCGAAACCGCTTACGATTCTGTCAACGGAATCTTTAACAACTTGTTTGCCACGGCCACACCTTTGTTCAACGAAACTGACGATCACTCCGGCTTTCCCAGTTTGAAACCGCCAAAGCTCGGATCATTTCTCGTCAAAGACATCTTCACAGATTTCAGGCGACACGATCTGGGACCGAACTTCTACGAGCGGAACTACGACGGCACCTTGCGAACGCAGTTTCTGACTGCACCGTTGTGGGGGGTCGGTAGTACCTCGCCTTACGGCCACGATGGCCGAAGCATCAATCTGGTGCAGGTGATTCTTCGTCACGGTGGCGAGGCACAGGCGGCGCGTGATGCATTCGCGTCACTTTCGGCTAACGATCAGGCCCGCGTGATTAGCTTTTTGAACTCGCTCATTCTCTTTCCCCCAGATGACACTGCTTCGAATCTCGATCCCGGCAATCGCTCCGCGTTTAATTTCCCTCAATTTGGTCATGGGAGCGTAAAGCTGACGATCCTATTCAATAATCCGAACGATCCGGAATAAGGTGGGTTTCCGTGGTTCATTTAGCATGATGTCAGACGGACGAATCGCTGCGTTGAGATCACGATTGGCACAGGGAGCGAAAGGAATTTCTCTTTAACCGGTGCGAAACAACTACATATTTTGGAGGTCACTGATGAAGCGTCGGACTCTATACATCACTTGTATTGCCTTAGCTGTGGTCATAACCACTGCTGAGTTTCAGCTTACCAGTGAGACTGTGGCCTCTGTGCCTGAACCAGGCACATGTGCTTTTCAGCATAGGGCTAATCGGTGCTGCTGGTGCAATCCGCCGACGGCTAAGGATCTAGCTCGAACTAACGAGTGAATCTGAGAGTCCGGGTCCCGAGCCATTGGAGCGATAACGTCTTGCTGAGAAAGCAGGACTCATATGGCTTCTCAAATGGTCCGAGAATTAATTAAACCGAACGAGGTGTGCCAACGAGACGAGTTGCACTCAGCAAAACGAAGTCGCCCACACCAACATGAGCAGGTCAACCCATTCGAAAAGAGCTGTTAGCGGAGACGATGGAGTACCGGTCTGCACTACGGCTGCGCTGATGCCATTGCCCGCGGTCTCCTGAGTCTTAAATACCAAATAGTATGGATAACCCTTGTTGGGATTGCTGGTCGTATAGACGATCTGCCCGTTCTTCTTATAAATGACGTCACCATTGCTGGCGATCTCTATTCGGCACACATCCCCCGCGGCGATCGAACCGTCCGATTTGTAATTCCCCTGCTCTCTGATTGAGTAGGTCGTTGGACTTCCGAAGTTGAACGCGAAGTCGAGGTCTGAATAACCTGTCGTTAGTCCTTCGTCATTGTTATTGCCTAAACCAACAATGGCGTACTCACCATCAAAACGCCACTCAAAATAACCCGGACCAGAAATTGTTTGTACCGACTGTCCTTTGGCGAAATAGCCGCCGCCGTTGTGCTCTATGTTGTTGCCGGTTGCAGTCGCATTAGTCAACGCTGTCCACACGACGTCCTGTATCCCTGGAGAAGGGGTTGGTGTTGGTGTCGATGTCGGGGTTGGTGTCGGCGTCGGTGTTGGCGTCGGCGTCGGCGTCGGCGTCGGCGTTGGTGTTGGTGTTGGCGTTGGCGTCGGCGTCGGCGTCGGCGTCGGCGTCGGCGTCGGTGTTGGCGTTGGCGTTGGCGTTGGCGTTGGTGTCGGTGTCGGCGTCGGCGTCGGCGTCGGTGTGGGCGTTGGTGTCGGTGTCGGTGTCGGTGTCGGACTACCGCTAGTCAGCGCAAAGTTCTGCGTAGTCGTACCACCGGAAGAAACGTTTACGTTGCTGGCCGCCGCACCTGAGTATCCCGCCGCTGACACATTCACTTGGTACGAACCTGTCGGCAAGTTACCGAAACTGTAAAACCCGTTCAAATCCGTTTTCAAAACGTGAAAGCCCGCGCTCACTATCGCACCGCTGATCGCATTCGTCGTGGCGGCATCGGTAACAGTTCCCTGGAGAGTACCAACCGTATTCGGTGTGCACTGAGAGAATTTGAACGATCCGATTCGGGTCTTCCAATTGTCCTGCGCAAGAGTTGTGGGTTGGGAATCGTAATACTCATTCGTGTACCAGAACGTACAACCATCAGGGTCGATCGTCATCGCACTGTAATCGCCCCAGCGGTTGTTGAGTGTGCCATCGGAGAACCGGCAACACTGGAATCCCGTTCCTTCGATCAGCGAGGTCTCACCCTGTCCGAGGGTGTTTAGAGGATCGTTGACGAGGCGGCCTGCATAACGGATCGCGGGGTACATCGTCGCGTCAGAGACACTGTACCCCAGCGCCATATCACCATTCTTATCTAAAGCAAGACTTGGCATGAATCGATTCTTAGAATCGGGTGCCCAAGTTCCTTGCTGTACTGGACCAGACGTAACAACCGAGCCACTCGTTACATTCAACTGATACCAACGAATCTGTGCGATGTTGGGTGTGCCGCCATTACCAACTGTTTGCGTCAACCACAACGACTCGATCCCATTCAGATTCTGATACTGGTTCTGCATCATTACTCGATGGGTGAGCGTATCGAGACCATTGCCATCCTTCTCGGGCGCGTTACTTGGTCCAGAACTAAAGCTGGAAATAGTGACGTTCGACGGACCTGTTAAAGTCGAATTCGCAGGCACCACGTAATCCGGATGGAACTTCCAAACGCGAGCTCGGTTGGTTCCCCAAATTGAGGTTAGATAGTTCGGAGTGCCGAAAATAGGCTGGCTTCCATTGTTACGCAGATTACTCGGCAGCAAACTGAAAATCGAAACGCCCTGAATGCTCTTTGGCAGACTAAAGCTAACAGCGTGGGCTGTTACTCCACTTTCCATCTCGGTTCTGTTGAAAGCCCATACTTGCACATTTTGGAACGACCCACTGCCGGTCGTCGCAAACATGTTCGCCGTCATAAAAATCCCATCGGGCCAAACGCCAAGTTTCGGATAATCCGGGATTTTTCCGCCCGACGCCGTTTGCCAGGCATAAAAATACCAACCGCCGGAAACGGGGTCGCTGGTTTGCGACACAGCCATACATTGATACATCGCCCCGGAGGTGTAGTTTGACCACGCAAAATCGCTGACGATCCACCGGTCGCTGAGCGCATCGTACAACGCTACCGGATCGCCCTGATTTGAGTTGTCGCATGGTGTTCCTGTCGGCTGTTGAGAAAAGAATGTATCGAACGTGAAAGCTGCTAAACGTGCACCGGTAGCTTTACTGAAGATTCCTATCGAAGTGTTCACTGTCTGGATGTAGTGATTCGGTCCCACATCTCCATTCGTATCCGGTGGCCATCCGTTACCCCATTGGGCAAAATCGAGACCGGGAAAAGCTGAGCTGGGCGTCGGTGCTGGAGCGGCCGGAACAAAGGGTTGCAGCGCGGTATCTGGTTCCAGTCTGGACGGGAGTTCGGCCGGCGGCTCCTTTGGTTCCGGCCGTGGCCTTTTGATGTGCGGCTTAACGAGAGGAAGTCGGCGTACATCGCCGTGGAAAATCTTTGGATCTATGGGTTCCACATCTACGCGCGTTGCTCCTGACTCTTGGGTCGATCGGCTAAGGACCAAAGCCGATGCCTTGAGGTGGTCTTGACTCGTGTCACCAGAGGGCGCTGTATTGCTGCGCTCTGCGAGGACAGAAGAGAGAACCACGAGAGAGGTTAGCGCGGCGATAGCAAAACGCAACGTGTCGTTCGAACGCTTCATAAGTTAACTTGCTTAAGCAGTACTTTCAGTCGATTTCGGTAAATACAATTAAGAATGAAAAACGTTCATGCAACGCCCAGTTCCGGAGCATCGGGCACCATTAACCGGGCGCGTTTATAGAATTGGGGGCGATCGCCTCGATTTCAGAGTCCTTCTTATCACGAAACACGTTGAAAGTTAACGAATTAACCGATTCCGCGTAGCGCCCCAGCTTCCGGCTTCGGAATCTCAATCCAGGTCATCGCACTACCCACCTGACCGCTCCGCCGATCGCGCACCGCAACGCGGAGCTGATAAAGACCCACAGGCAATGGCACAATTCTCTTCCATTGAACGAAACGATCGCGCGCAGCGATATCGCGCGGCACCGCGAGCTTCTGCTTAAATGTTGAGCACACGCCCCGATCGTCGATTGCCGCACCTAACACATCAACTACCGCGGACGCTTTGCCATCGATGCCTTCGAAAGTCAGCATGCTGCTGTCAATCTTCATCGACACTTCTAATGCCTTGCCTTTGTCTGTTGAAGTGATAACGGCAGAAACTGTGGTTGGCACATCTCGACGCGGATAGAGAGAACCAAGGGCTGACTTCAATTCATTTTCCGGGGAAGACGTGGCTGACGTTAGGGCGCTCGTCAGCGGCGAATGTGAAAGATCAAAATACCGCCGGCGTGTTCGCACTTTTAAATCGGATCGTCCGATGACGCGTACTTCAATATTGGACCGGCCCGCTTGCTGTTTCTCATTAGGCCGCCAACCGAGCAGATAGTAGGAAGAATTCTCGTTCAGCGCATCAGACACAGCGTCCGCCAACGCGTTGGCATTGAGTTGCGCGCGGCCGCCGGTTTGATCCGCCAGAGTTTCAAGCGGTTCTTGTGGCGCTTTGTTTTCAACGAGGCTTCGCCACGTAGTTGAGGTGCTGAAATCAGGGTAGTCATTTCGCGAAACGTCGGCGGCAGCCCCAAAGACGTTAGCTCGCGTGTCAAGGGTATAAATCACGGCGCCGACGGCTGCCGATCGCTCGGCGACTCTGCGGACGAGCAAGGCGCCATTCGACCGTTTCAAATCGACAACAAAACCGTCAGATACGAAGAAGACAACTTTACGCCCCGGAAGCGGCGCAGTAGATCTAATCAAGTTTTCAAGGGCTATGAGCGTCAGATATTCTGCAATCTTACCCTGTTGATTTATCTGGTTGACCCGGTTCTTCACCATCATAATGGCGTTCACCGGGTTCGACATTTGGTATTCCCTCATCGTGGCCGCAACCAGATAGCCAAATAACCCGCTGTCTGAATGGTTGGCGACCATATTCCCATCGGCTTCGCTAATAATGACGTGCGTCGCCGGCATTGCTTCGGGATCATATCTTGGAGCAAGACGAGCGATCACCTCGCGCAACACCGATTTGTTATCGGTGAGCTGTTGAAGAAAACCGATTTGTCCGCTGGTTGAAACGATCGCCACACGGTCGTTGGGCTTCATCTGATTGTTGAGAAAGTCCAGCAATAAAGAACGCGCGCGCGTGAATCCATCCACGGATAGATGAACATCGTCGACAAAAAAGAAAATGAAGGGACGACGCCTCTGCTCGGGATTTTCCGCGACGGAAGCTTTCGCGGTGACTTTTAATGCTCCGGTAGTGTCGAGTCGTTTTTCTTCGATCGAACTTCCGCTAATCACTTCGTCAAAAGAGGTGATAGGCTGTATTTTTTCATCGAGGCGCAACTCGAACTCGGATGGCTTCAGGCCGGTGACAACCTGGCCCTTCTTATCAACAACGATCACATCGGTCTGCGCGAGATTCGTCTCAACCCGAATAACCTCGTCTGGCGTTGGCGACGGTTTTGCCGGACGAGAGTTCTGTGCGAAGGTCGAGAAGCTCAGCACAAGCCCGCTTAACGCCGGCAGCATCTTGCGAATCCAGTGATTGTTGCTTTGCATTGATCGACTTCTTCTAATGAACCGCCCGGGCAAAACCCGGTATCATTCCTAAGAGTCTCCGACGAAAATCACTCGCAAAGGTCTGGCCGTGACTATCTGAAAAGTATACACGTCACGGAATATTTTTCGGCATTCGTTCGCACAACCGAGAACCGAATGATGCAATCACAATGTCGAACACCGATCGCTGGCCGGTTTACAAATTCTGCGGTTGGCCATACCTTCGATTGTCAAAGTCATGGATCTGTTGCCAAAGGCCACACAGCATTTCGGCGTCCGGGAATATTTCAAGATGCCCGGTGTCGCACTCGCACTGGTGCAAGCAGCAAATTCAGGGGAGCGCGTCGGATGGCATTACCATGAAACACCGCATCTGACTTTCATTTTGCGGGGAACAGTCGTCGAAGGCACGAAGCGCACGATCCATCACTGCGCGGCCGGCCAGTTACTGTTTCACGGCGGGTTCGAGCCGCACTACAACCGCAATGTCGAAAACGATGTTCGATGCCTGCATATTGATTTTGCTCCGGACTATCTCGCTAACATTGCGCGCGGCCAAAACACTTTACAGGGAATCTTCGATGTCGAGAGTTCGGAGATCAAGCTGTTGTGCTACAAAGCATTCAAAGAAGTGGTCTTCGCAGACGATCTTTCCCCATCGTCGATTCACGGGATCGCGCTCGATATTCTGAGCCGGTTACTCTTTTGTGAGGTATCCACCAGGAACCCACGACCGTTATGGGTCGGCCGTTTGCAGGAGCTACTCAAAGACAAATCTTCAGAAACCTTTTCGTTGGACGAACTGTCTCATGAGTTGAATATTCATCCGGTTCATCTGTCGCGCAGTTTTTCTCGATACTTTCGCTGCACTCTGGGTGAATATGTTCGCAGTGTTCGCGTTGAGAAATCCCTGCGCCTCATGTCGCGTCGAAATCTGTCGCTTACGGATATAGCCACGACCTGTGGCTTCGCTGATCAAAGCCACTTCAACAGATCTTTTAGGCGGATCATGGGCGCCACTCCCTCGAGTTACCGAAAGATAATCACCAGCTAAAGGCGTACAAGCCCGAATCGAAAGATCGGCGACGCGGAATTGTTTAAGCCTGGTGAAAAATGACGAGGCGAGGCGGGCCAATTCATTTCGCACGCTTACTATTTCCATGGGATCAATTAGGGTGTAGCATTGCGCCATCATGCGCGTGACTGCGTTAGCTTTATCCTTTGGGCTGATCGCCCTGGCGGCATTTTTCGCTTTTCATTTCGACGGCCGCCACGCAAACGCTGACAAGACGACCTCTGTCACGGTGCCTGTGAAGCACGACTTCGATAAGGAGATTCGGCCAATCCTCCAGGCGCGTTGCCAGCCATGTCATTTCCAGGGCGGGCAGGTTTATGACAAGTTGCCCTTCGACAAACCCGCGACGATTACCAGGCTCGGCACGAAGTTGTTCACGCGGATCGAGGACGAAAAGGAACAGAAGTTGATTCGCGAGTTCCTTGCCGAAAACTAACTTTTTCGAACAAATCTCGGTACCTGGGCCTAAAGCGCTAGCCAAACCCACGATATGTTTCCCTCTTTTTTGGCGTCAGATCCGAAATTGACAATCATTTTCAATTTGGCGATACTGCTTTACCACGGTTTTAGACCGCCTTGATAATCCGTTTTTTTAAAGGGTTCTGCTTTGCTCCAATCTTTCATAATCATTCTGCGTGAAGGCTTCGAGTCGTTCATGCTTGTCGCGGTGATTCTCGCTTACCTGCGCAAGTCGGGACGACCGCAACTCACGGCTTCTGTTTACTCCGCGATTGCAGTTGGGTTGGCGGTTAGCGGAGGGCTGGGTTACCTGCTCTTCAAGATGCAAACCGGCAGCAGCGAAATGATCGAACAAAAGCTTGGGCCGAGGATCGCTGGATTCCTGGGGAACGAAGCATTGCGCGAAGCCGTGCTCGGCCTAATTGCGATCGTGATGGTGCTTTCGCTCGTCATTTACATGTGGCGCACCGGCCCGAAGCTGAAGGCACACATGGAAGGACGTCTCACGCGCATGTCTGCAAAAACAGGCTGGCTGGCGTTCACGGGAGTGTTTATCTTCACTGCCCTGACGATCACCCGCGAAGGGATGGAGACCGCACTGATGCTTTTGCAGGTGCGCAGTCCGCGTTTGATTTGGGGCGCGTTGCTGGGATTGGCAGCGGCAGTCACCATGGCGTGGGCATGGGGACGTTTCGGTCATCTGATAAATATTCGTCGATTCTTTCAAGTCACGGGAATATTTCTCGTGCTTTTCATGATTCAGGTCGGCATTTATTCGTTCCACGAATTCTCTGAAGCGGGAGTCCTCCCAAACAGCGAAGCGATTCACACAGCCACGGAAAAGTTTTCGCCCGAAGGCGTCTACGGGCAATGGTTTTCATTGGTGATGGTGAGTGTCTGCGCGTTGTGGCTACTCGCTGCCTGGTTGATCGATCGTGTTAAGCCAGTGCGCAGTGTTGGAATCAACCTCGATCCGGCTAAGAGCTAACACCGACACAGTTTTTCGTTTTAGAGCGCGCGCACTTGTGCGCGCAGGTGAGACAGTCCGCTAGACGGACTCTCTCTTTGGAAAGCGACTCTATCCGCAATATTTCGCGGCCAACTCGCGCTTGAGAAGTTTTCCCGTCGGCCCTTTGGGAATGTCTTTCACGATACGAATCGACTTAGGACATTTGTAGTCAGCCAGCTCTGACTGGCAGTGCGCGATCAATTCTTCTTCATTTGCGTGCGTTCCATCTTTCAAGACGATGAACGCGGCGACCTCTTCACCGTACAGCTGATCCGGGACTCCGATCGTTGCGGCAGCCGCGACGGCGGGATGCTTGTAAAGCACTTCATCAATTTCGCGCGGATAAATGTTCTCGCCCCCGCGAATAATCATATCGGTTTTACGATCGACGATGTAAAAAAATCCGTCCTGGTCGCGATAGCCAACGTCGCCCGTATGAAACCATCCGCCGCGAAACGCTTTCTCAGTCGCTTCGGGATCTTTGAAGTAACCCTTCAGGATATTTTCGCCGCGCAAAACAATCTCTCCGAGTTGCCC
>DASYPX010000043.1:0-4398 GCA_036006125.1 Pyrinomonadaceae bacterium
GAACAGCGTTCCGTGCTCACCAAAGTTAGGCCGCAACACGACCGCGGGGCGAGCCTGAGTCAGCAGTCGCGTCATGGTTTGTCGATTGACGGGCGGCGGCGGCGCCGTGCGCCGCGGTTGACCGATCGCAACCGGCTTTTCGGATAACGTTGGCTGGGGACGATCGGCTCGTTCAAATACTGTTTGAATCGGCTGGCTCAAAACGATTGTGCCCTTGAGCTTCGACCGCATCCTTAGGATCTCCTGCTCGTTCTTGTCACCGATGAACACCGGCGGCGCGATCACCTCCCTCATCATCGACGGCGACCATGCTTCCGCAAATCCAATCAGGGGCAAGTAACGCGGCGCAACCATCTCGACGGTCAGCTTGTCCATGGTCCAGCCGCGTCCGAACTCAAACGGTTCAAGATGCGCGTCGTTCAATCCCCACTCTTGCAACTTGGCGCGCGCCCATTCAGCGGCTTGCTTGTGCGCCGGACTGCCGGTTAGTCGCGGACCAATATCTTCGGTGAAGTGCGTAAACGTATCCTCGACCTGGGAATGATTCAGTCCTTCATCTTTGATTTTTGCGATCAGGTCGCGGTCGATTGGTTCCTGCGCCCCCGCGACGGAATCAGTCAACAAGCTGATGACGACCAGGATTAGCAGTAAGTGACACTTCATCACTCTCACCCCGTAAGTTGGAATTGAATTGCCTGCGGTACCGCGGTGCGACTCGCGAATTGCGAGATGGGTCGCTTGGAAAACTTAATCTCGAAACGACGAGTCGATTCGATCGAGCTTGCGCAGTAGACCGGGCCACGTCAGCTCGGCGCCCTGACCGACAGTTACGGCGCTCATTTGTTTGGCCGTGAGATCAATTATGGCTTTTGGAACGCAATGCAGGTCGCCATCGCCGGATTGGGCAAGGATTTGAATGCGACAGGCGCGCTCGAGAAGATACATCGACAGAAAGGCTTCGGCGGATGACTCGCCAACGGTGAGCAAGCCGTGATTACGCAAAATCATGTACTTCTTGTCGCCGAGATCAGCAACGAGCCGCGGCTTCTCTTCCTCGTTTAATGCGAGACCTTCGTAATTGTGATATGCAAGCGAAGCAAGCGGAAACATCGCTTGCTGCGAGATCGGAAGCAGCCCGTTCTCCTGCGCTGACACCGCGATACCGTAGTCGGTGTGCAGATGCATCACGCACCGCGCATCTTCGCGCGCCGCATGAACGGCGCTGTGAATCGTGAAGCCGGCAGGATTTATGAAGTAGGGCGAGTCAGAGACCTTTCTGCCGTCCAGATCGATCTTCACCAGACTCGACGCTGTGACTTCTTCGAACATCATGCCGTAAGGGTTCAGCAGGAAATGATGTTCCGGCCCGGGAATGCGCGCCGAGATATGCGTGAAAATCAGATCATCCCAACCATAAAACGCCACCAAACGATACGCCGCTGCCAGATCGACGCGTGCCTGCCATTCGGCTTCGGAAACTTGATCGCGGATCGGTGTAGGTTTAGCGGCGGCAGACATCACTTAAACTCAAATGACTTCAAATAATCGTTGTAGGCCTGGTCCCACTTCGCGATGGTGTTCGCGGGCCCGACAAGTTTCGCAAAGTAATTTCCTTTCGGCGTTTCGATCACCGCGGCGCGCAGACGATAGTTCGCGTTGTTGTGACGGTCGCCGCTGCCCGGCGACATCTCAGCCGTGTAGGTGCCGGTGACGTCCACGGTTGAGACTTTCAAACCATTGACGGTCAGGTTATCGGTCTTGGCTTTGTCTTTTGAAGCTGAACCGTCGGGTTGCTCCATTTGCCCGATCCAACGATCAATGTTTGCCTGCGTGCCGCCTCCCTGACTCGCGCCGAAATAGTAAAGCACCAGCGAAGCATCCTCCGGATCGCCATCGGCCTTTGGCAGTTTGTACTGTGCGACCCGCATGTTCGACGTCGGCTTCTCAGTCGTCCACGCGTCCGGCGCTTTGAAGTGCAGTTGGCCATTCGCCGGTACACCGGATTGATTCTGATTTGTCAGGCTTGCACTGCTTGAACAAGCAGCGAATACGAAGATAAGAGACAGCAGTAAACTGGCATAGATCTTTCCGTTCATAATCACCTCGGGAGAAGAATCTACACCGGTTCACCGCTCCGGACAAAGTTACTCACTCACGGACGTATTTGCGGGACCTTTGCGCCTTTGCGCCTTTGCGCCTTTGCGACTTTACGTGAAATGTCTTCTAAGAAAAGAACTCGGTTCACGCCAAGCCGCAAAGTCGCAAATAAACGCAAGTAAACTTCTACTGGCCACCACCGTGAGCAGCCTTCGCGCGTCGCTGCATCTCTTCCATCGAGACATCTTCTTTGTGCGTCGCGAGGTGCCATCTGTGACCGAACGGATCGATAACCGTGCCAATTCGATCGCCATAAAACTTGTCCTGCAGAGCTTCTTTTACGGTCGCGCCTGCCGTAACTGCCTGGTTGAAAACTGTGTCGACGTCGTCAACGTAAATCATGAGGCTGACCGGCGATCCGCCGATCGACTGCGGACCGTTGTAGCCCATGTCCGGATATTCATCCGCCAACATGATCGGCGAATTACCTATCTTGATCTCCGCATGGCCAATCTTTCCGTCCGGTGACGGGAAGCGGAATAACTCGACCGCGCCGAATGCTTTCTTGTAGAACTCAATTGCATCGCCGCCGCCGCGCACAATCAGATAAGGCGTAACTGAGTGATAACCTTCAGGAATTGTTTTGACTGCCATTGTTCTCTCCTCCTAGTGTCAGTACCGGAAGCGGTAGCAACCGGATCATCACGCACCGTTACTAAATTGACGCCCGCAGTGAATCCCACGTTGCATCTCGATCCGGTCGCTACCGCTGCCGGTACTGACGATGTTTACCTTCCCGTATACAGAGTATTTTCATCGACAAAGCATAACCCGTTGCCCCAGGGGTCCTCGACATAGAAAGACACTTCGCCCCACGGCCGTTTCACGATCTCGCCCGCTTGCTGATCGTGATAACGATCCTTGCACAAGCAATTCATCTCTTTCGCCCGCTGAAAGACCTCTTCGAGGTTGTTCACCGCGAAATAAATGTAATCCGGCGTCGGCTGTGGCTTCTCGCCTGCGCCTTTAGCGACATCAACCAGCGCCAGAATCACACTGCCACAGTTGAAATAGTGACGCGAGCCACGCGGAATCGGGATGCCGGGATCGTCGAGCAACTTCGAGTAAAAGTCCGCGGCCGCTGCGAGATCGCCGACTTGCAAAGCTATGCGAAACATTCTTGGTGCGCCCATAGTTTGCCTTTCTCACTCCGGAGATCTATCTCCAGTCGTCTGAACCTGCGAAGCAATGTACCAGGTGTTATCGAACGGATCCTGAATCGAGCCCATGCGCGCGCCATGCGGCTGCAAAGCGGGCGGCGCTTTTGCGATTGCGCCTTCGGCTTTCGTCGCACGCTCGTACCACGCGTCCACATCATCGACATACAACATGAAGACTGAAGGCATCGGCTGCCATTTACCGTGAGCTTCTCCCATCTCGATCACTGAAGTGCCCACCTGAATCGTAGCGTGCTTAACGGCGCCGTCCGGCGACTTATGTACCGCGAGTTCCTCGGCGCCGAATGCCTGTTTCAGGAAGTCGATCATTTTCGGAGCGCCGATGGGAAGCAGCGTCGGCATCAAGTTAGGCAGGCCCTCCGGCACAAACGATTCACCCTGATGCGTGGCTACGAACCATTCATTGCCGCCCGGATCACGAAAACCGCATTCGCGGTCACCGTAGGGTCGAGCAGCCGGCGCAGAAAGGTTCGTCGCGCCTGCCCGCACCGCGTTTTCATAGACGGCATCGACATCGTCAACGTAGAGATGAATGTACGCCGGCAACGGCGTCCCCTTCCACCGCGAACCCTCGCCGCCGCCGCCTACCATGATCATCGAGCCGCCGATGTTGTATTCAGCATGAAATCCACCCTGAGTTCCGAGGCCGAAGATTGGACCGGTGACTCCAAACGTCTGTTTGAGAAACTCAGCCTCGGCATGAACATCGGGTACGACCAGATAAGGAGTGACCGTGCGAAATCCCTCGCGTATTGGACTGCTCTTGCTCGGAGCTTCTTTGACCGCCGTACTCATTGCTGCCTCCTGTTCAAGTTGTGCCTGTAAACGGACTTTGAAATCGGCCCGCGGCAGATCGCGCAACTTGACCGCGATGCCGAGCAATTCGGCAATCTGTTCATCGACGTCAGCCGGAATCACGCCACCCGTCATCATGGCGTCGATTGCTCGATCGAGTTGCTCTGTTAATTCAACTTCACTCATACGTTAGTTGATATCGAGCTTCGCGCGCAGACTCTGGAGCGCGCGAAACTGCAACTGCTTGATTGCACCTTCACTACGCCCC
>DASYPX010000044.1:0-4687 GCA_036006125.1 Pyrinomonadaceae bacterium
CGCGTGGTCCCGTAGCTTTCTCCGGCGAGAAAAAGCGGGGACGTCCAACGTTCGTAACGGACCAGATACATGCGAATGAACTCGCCCACCGATTCGATGTCGCCTTGCAAACCAAAAAACTTTGACGCGAGTTCCGGCCGCGTCGCCCGGCTGTAACCCGTGCCCACCGGATCGATAAACACCAGGTCCGACTGCGTCAACCAGGTGAATTCGTTATCGACCAATTCGTACGGCGGCGCGGGCATTGTGCCATCCGGATTCATCCGCACACGTTTTGGTCCAATCGCGCCCATGTGCAGCCAGACCGACGCTGAACCCGGACCACCATTGAACGAAAAAGTCAGCGGTCGGTGTCCGCGCCCGCCACCGTCATCGAGCGTGTACGCCGTGAAAAACATTCGCGCTTCAGTTTCGCCGTCGCGGTTCTTAATCGGCATCAGGCCGGCCGTTGCGGTGTAACGCAGCACCCGGCCGCCAACGCGAATTTCATGATGAGTGATGACAGGTGGTTCTTCTGGCGATGGTGATGGGCGCTCCTGCGGCCCGCGTGGTTGCTGTGCTCCTCCGGTCGTGGGCGGAGTGGATGGCGAAGTGGTTGCGGCCGGGGTAGCGGTGGGTTGTTGCGGTGGACGACGACCCTGCCCTTCTTCCTGACCAAACGAGAGAAGGGCAACAAGAACGAACAGAGTGGCGAGCATCAGCGATTAACCTCTGCGAGACGATTTGAAGGCAATAGCAAGGCGGTCATAGTAAGGGAAAGACGCGTGAGGCGACAAGTGTTTTTGTGGGTTAGCGGTGGGTGTCTGACGAGGTCAGTACATTCGCGTAAGCGAATGGGCCACGCGACACACGTTGAACTTCTTCCTCTCGCTTACGTGAGCAGTACTGACTTCATTCCGGTGGTTCTTCAAACTTCGGTTTGCCGCTGCGAATCTTGCGATAGACGCCCGTCGCATTCACATTGTGACCGAAGCCGCATTCCGCATCCGATCCTGACTGCTCGACCTTGAGTTTGTTAGGGAGAAACACAAGCGTTATCTCGCAAGGTTCATTATCTTCGGGTTTAAAGCTCGCGATATTTCCTTCGATCGTCGCTTCGCCGCTCGCGTAACCAGTATTCACGCTTTTCGAGATCGTGTGATAGACGCCGTCAAACTGCACCTTCAGCTTGCCGTGTCCCAGCGCGAGGATGCGGAACTCGTTGTCATAATAACGATATACGCCATTTACCTGTGCGGCAGTAACAACAGCATGCTTATTCGGCGGCTTTGGCGGTGTGGGCTGTTGAGCCTGCGCCACAAATCCGGCGCTAATCAAGGTGAATGTGATGGCCGAAAGAATTTTGGACATTTGAAATGAATTAAACACTCACGCACTCTCCGCGATTCAGGAATTGACCATTGCCGGCTTTGCCCTTGAACTCGCATCTGTCGATGACAACAGATCCGCGCGACAGAACGGTGTCAACGACACCTTTGATCTTCCTGCCTTCATAAGCACTGTAGTCAACGTTCATGTGATGTGTCTTAACACTGATCGTTTGATCGCGATTCGGATCGAACACGACAATGTCCGCATCCGACCCTACGGCGATCGTGCCCTTCTTCGGAAATAGTCCGAACATTTTTGCCGCCGCCGTCGACGTCAATTCCACAAAGCGATTCAGCGAAATGCGATTCTCAACCACGCCGCTGTAAATCAGTGAGACGCGATGCTCGACACCAGGCGCGCCGTTCGGAATCTTGGTGAAGTCATCTTTGCCTAATTCCTTCTGTTCTTTCATGCAGAACGGACAGTGGTCGGTGGAAATAACTTGCAGGTCATCCATCTTCAGACCTTTCCAAAGTTCCGCCTGGTTCCATTTTTCGCGCAGCGGCGGTGTCATCACGTACTTCGCGCCGTTGAAGTCTTCACCGTAATCGTCGATGGAAAGGAAGAGATATTGCGGACAAGTTTCGGCGAATGCCGGAATCCCGCGATCGCGCGCCTCGCGTACTTGATTCAAAGCGTCGGCACACGACAGGTGAACAATGTAGACCGGCGATTCGGCCATTTCCGCAATCGCGATCGCGCGATGCACACCTTCCGCTTCTGCGACAGTTGGTCGCGTCAGCGCATGATATTTTGGCGCGGTGTGCCCTTTCTCGAGTGCCCGCTTGATAATCTCATTGATCACTATGCCGTTCTCGGCGTGCATGCAAATAAGCCCGCCGCGAGTGCCCGCGGCTGACATCGCACGAAAGATCGTCGCATCGTCGACAAGAAACACGCCGGGATAAGCCATGAACATCTTGAAACTGGTCACGCCTTCGTCCATGACCGTGTACATCTCTTCGATCTGCTTGTCTTCGAGTTCAGTCGTAATCAAATGAAAGCCGTAATCGATCGCGCATTTGCCCTCGGCCTTCTTGTGCCAGTTATCGACGCCCTGAATCAGCGATTCGCCTTTGTATTGGACGGCGAAATCGATGATGGAGGTCGTCCCGCCATGCGCAGCCGCTATTGTGCCGGTGCGAAAGTCATCCGCCGCGGTCGTGCCGCCGAATGGCAACTCCATGTGTGTATGCGGATCGATGCCACCGGGAATGACGTATTTACCTGCGGCATCGATTGTTACATCAGCTTCCATCTCAAGCTTCGCGCCGATCGTCGTGATTGTTTCGCCGTCGATGAAGATGTCCGCTTTGTAATTGTCTGTGGCGGTGATGATTTGGCCGTTCTTGATTAGAGTTTTCATGTGAAAATTGTCCTGTGTGGCCTGCCGCCTGATGTGCGGAAAGCCTCCGGCTTTCGCTCCGTTAGGAGCGAAATGTTTATAGCACCCAATCAGTCCAAGTCAACCGCGCTCCTTTAGGAGCGCAATGTGGAGAGGTCTCATATTTCGATCCCTAACGGAGCGTATGGTTATTGGCGAATCGGGTTCTATAAACATTTCGCGCCTAACAGCGCTGAGCGAAACGAAAGGCGATGCGTGTCACTCAATGAACTTGAAAACATATTTCTCTTCAAACCCAATATTGAACTTGCGCAGCAATGTGATGTATTCATTCTTGAACGAGTGCTTTAGATGATGCTTTTCCTGGTTTTGAATGTAGTGAACAATTCGATCTAATTGGGAATGGCCGTAGGAAAACGCACCGTAGCCTTCTTGCCAATTGAAGCGGCCGTGAACAAGCTTCCGCTTGTTTATGAAATTCGTTGAGTCGGCTTTGATCTCCCGAACCAAATCAGCCAAAGCTATGGAAGGTCTCAAACCAATCAAAATATGAACGTGATCCGACACTCCATTGATCGCGATGAGCTTTTGCTTTTGATTTCTGACGATGCCAGTAATGTATTTGAAGAGTTCTTCTTTGAATTCAGGCTTTATTATTGATTCTCTACCGCTAACCGCAAAAACGGTTTGGATGTAGATTTGAGAGAAAGTATTGGCCATGAGGTACTCGCATTCGGTTTGAGAGTTGATAAGGCCGAGCCATAGCATTTCGCTCCTAAAGGAGCGATAAAAAAAGAAGTGGGAGGTTCAGTTTCTATAAACATTTCGCTCCTAAGGAGCGAAACCTGCTCTTACTCCTACTGTGTTAACTCGCTCGTTAGTATCGCGCCACCCAAACTGGGAATCGTCGCACTGATCTTCAGTACTTTATGCGAGTCCTTGGCGATCCACAGCGTCTGTTTGTCCGCTTCGTCTTCGGCTGCTACCGATTCGACTTTGTAAGCCTCGAATGTTCCCGCGCCGACCGTAATGCTCTCGCTGCCGACGACCTTCAATTGTCTGATCATTGGCTTCTGTTTCTGAACGTCGAAATTCCGGAACGTGGTGGTGTAGTTAGCCGCCAGCGGTAAGTGCGCCAAAACATCAAACGCGCCGCCGCCGTCCGCGAACAGAGGACCACCGACGTCGGCAGAGAGCGGCTTGGTTTGTCCGCTCTGTGTCATCGTTCCGGTCGCTTTTCCATCTTTGAAATCAAGTTCGATCTCCATACCGCCCTGGCTCATCCAGCGATGCTTTAAGATCAGGGTGCCCTTTTCGATTGTCGAGATGTCTATGATCTTTCCGAATGCAGGGGATTCAGCTGTTTCCGTGGCGATCCAATTCGCTCCGTTTTCTTTGATCTCGGTGGTCGTCGTGATCGGGATCGTCTGACCTTGCACGGAGAGGCTGGCCTTGTAGCTCGACGTGCCGGGCGTAAGATCCATCGCGGGTTTTGGCGCCGCAGCCGTGGCCTCGACTTTCTTCGGCAACGTTACCGTTTTTACGTCAACCGTAATTTCCTTCAGACGCCCGGCGATTTCCGGTTTCATTTCTGCTTGATAACGACCACCGAGAAACTTCGCCATGAACTTTTCCGCCGACGCAAACATGGCGAGGTTGTTCTCGGGTCGCGCGAAGCCGTGACCTTCATCAGGTGCGTTAATGTACTCGACAGGGAAGCCACGATCGCGCAATGCGATGACAATCTGATCGGCTTCTCGTTTGTTCACGCGCGGATCGTTCTGTCCCTGCACCACCAGCAAAGGCGTCTTGATCTTGTTCGCCGAAAACAACGGCGATTGACGATCGAGTTGCGCTTTGCCTTCGGCCGTCGAAGGATCACCCATGCGCTTGTAGAAGACCTGCCGGAAAGCTTCCCAATATGCAGGAATAGATTCGAGGAGCGTCGTCAGATTTGATGGCCCGACGTAA
>DASYPX010000045.1:0-4556 GCA_036006125.1 Pyrinomonadaceae bacterium
GGCAAGGTGCCGTTTTTGTTGAATCCGCATGGCGGTCCCACCGGCGCCTCGTTGAATAGTTGGAGCGGAACGGTACAGGTGTTGGCGGCAAATGGTTTCGCCGTGCTGCAACCCAACTTCCGCGGGTCGACTGGCAAGGGAATCGACTTCACGCGCGCAAACAAGAATAGTTGGGGCAAAGGCGATTACGAAGACTGCATGAGCGGCGTTGATGCGATGATCGCGAGCGGCATTGCTGACGCAGATCGTCTGGGAGCGTTCGGCTGGTCGTATGGCGGCTATATGACGTTTTGGATTTTGACACAGACGGATCGCTTCAAAGCAGTTTCACCCGGCGCGGGATTGACGAACATCTACTCGATGTATTCGCAGAACGACATTCAGCGTTACTTGCGGTGGTTCTACTCGGACAAAGCACCCTGGGATGCGACGGATCTTTACTGGGATCGCTCTCCGATGAAGTATGTGAAGAACGTGAAGACGCCGGTGATGATCATGCATGGCCAGGTGGACACGCGCGTGCCGATTGCGCAGGCGCAGGAGTTTTACATGGCGCTGAAAGAGATGAATGTGCCGGTTGATTTCGTCGTGTATCCGCGCGAGAACCACGGTTTCACTGAGCCACGTCACAACATGGATCGCGTGCGAAGATATGTGAGGTTCTTTGCGAAGTATCTGAAGACGCCGGTGATGACTGAGCCGGCGGAAGAGTGACATAAGTTTCAAGTCTCAGATTTCGAGTTGGCGGTCCTAATTCTGTCGTCAGGCCCCCTTTTTAACGTGGAACTTAACCATTGTTTCTTTTTTGACTTGAAACTTGGAACTTGAACCTCGAAACTCGTTTAATGCCCGAATTCCAGAACATCAGATTCCAAATCAAAGATCGCGTTGCTCGCGTTACTTTGGCGCGCCCGCCGCTGAATGTGCTGAACATCGCGATGATGCGTGAGATCAACGTCGCGTTGAACGAAGTTGCGCAACAGCGAACGCTGGCCGCAATCGTATTCGAGGCCGCTGAAGGCACCCGCGCATTTAGCGCCGGCGTCGCCGTGGAAGAGCACATGCCTAACACGGTATTTCAGATGCTCGACAGTTTTCATTCAATCTTTCGCGCGTTGCATCAAATCGCGAAGCCCACCGTCGCGGTCGTGAACGGCGGGGCGCTGGGCGGTGGATGCGAGCTCGTGTGCGCATGTGACATCGTGATCGCGAGTGACCAATCGCGCTTCGGCCAACCTGAAATAAAGCTGGGCGTGTTTCCGCCGATTGCCGCGATTCTTTTGCCGCGCATCATCGGCGAACGCAAAGCACGCGAATTGATTCTTACCGGTGAGCTAATCGATGCGAACGAGGCATTGCGGCTCGGGTTGGTGAATTATGTCGTCTCCGCCAGCGAACTGGCCGCCAAAACAGAAGTCGTGCTGACAAAGTTGAGGGAGCTTTCCGCTGCCGGACTTGGTATGACGCGGATGGCGCTCGACATTGGGGGACAACTTGGCTTTGAATCTGCGCTTACAAACGTCGAAAATCTCTATCTGCATGAGCTGATGAAGACCGAAGACGCTGAGGAAGGCGCGCGGTCGTTCATGGAGAAACGGAAACCGGAGTGGAAGAACCGATGAAAGAACGGACACGGAGACGCGGAGATAGGGAGACACGGAGAAACGGCTACGCCGTCTCGTGTCCCCGTGTCCCGGTGTCGTCGCGTCTCCGCGTCTTCTTTTTCGTTCTCACCGTGCTCGTTCTCGTCGTCAACTTCTCAGCCGGCGCCCAAAAGCGTTCCCGCAGCGGCGCGCACTCTTCGATCCCGCGCGACACTTTCAGCGCGGCTGATCGCAATACAGTCGAAAAGGCAATCGGCACTGCCTGCGCCGAACGCATCCGTGATCCACTCGGCAGCACGCCTATTGACGAAATGCAGGCGCGCCCATCTTTGTCGGCGAGCAATCCGGATGCAATCGCCGGCGCCAAACGCGCGGATCGCTTGCTGCCGGTAACGCGAAAGCTGGTCGCGAATGCGATCGTGCAACTGTCGAAAGACTATGATTTGTACGATGCGCCCGCGTCGCGCGCTCGCGTCAATGCAGCCTCTGCTCGCGTGCAAGCCGTCAAGCGCATCCGGCCAAATGTCGATGCCCGCGACAACGCTTCGGTTCTTTTGCGCGATCCGCGCGCAATCGAATTCGGCACAATCTTTCTCGCTGGGCTCAAGTCCGATGAAGCCATGGTAAGCGTCCTCGGTCACGAGCTCACCCACGTTGCGAGCGGGCAGTCCGATTTGCTGCGCCCATTGTTTCGTGCGATTGCGCGCCGCGCCGCCGGCCGGATCAATTTGACTATAGCGGGACAACGCGCTGAAGAGCTGGCTTGTGACTTAATTGGCTTGATGGCCACGCAGCAGTTTATTAACGAAACTCCGAGTTGGGAACCGCAGCCGCGCCGAATCGCACGCGCCGTCGAGCACAACTGCGTCGATGACGACGGCTCTGACGAAGATCACCTCTCGCCACGCAACACAATTCGCGCGTTGTTTGCGCTGGATATCGACTTAGCGCACGAGCTGCTGACCACGGCCGCGCGATCGTCTTCGCGGAACCGCATTTCGTTGACAGGACGCGCCACTGCTTTCTAACATCACGCCGCAGCACGCTTTTTAAGCTTGATTTTCCGGCATCAGCTAGTGTTTCAATCAATCGCTCCAAACGTCGCAAATCGTGATGACCACTCGAAGCTGCGGGTCGTAACGCTCGCGCTCGCTGTCTCGCTTTCAGCGTTTGGAATTGCGTGTAAGAGCGACAGTGAAGCGCAACGTGTGCGGCCGCGCCAGTTGCGGGATGTGCCGGCGCAGCGCCTCGCGTTCACTTTTACAGCCGATGTTGAAGCGCCGCCGAACGCTGCGACCGAAGATACTAAACCGATTCAGGCGATTCAGCAGGACTTTGACGTGCGCCGCAAAGATGAGGCACTCGTGCTGCATCGCACCTTACCTTCGCCCGATGGGCAGCGGGCGCTCGCGCTCTACAGCGCACAGGATGAACCGTCGACGACTTTTCACATCGATCTCTATGCGAGCAGCGGAAGTTTTATTCGCAATCTGACCCCGCCGGACTTGGCGGTCGAATTCGAAGATTCAGTTCAGTGGTCGGCGGATAGCGGTTACATCGCATTCATCGGCCTCAAGGCACAATCGCAACCGAGTCCCACGCCGCCAGGACTCGAACCACCCGAGCCGCTCGAATCGCCGGTGCCTTCCCCAACGGTGATGCCGGCATTTCCGCCAGTCGCGACATTTTCGACCGAGCAAATCTACATTTGTAACCGCGATGGATACGATCTGCGACCACTGACGACGCGCGATGGGCTGATCTATTTTGCGTTGTCGTGGGCGCCCGACGGCCACGCACTGGCCGCCCTAGCCTGCAAACAAAGTGAGTGGGATACCCGCAAAAAAGACTTAAAAAAGCCCAATGGCCGGCCGCGCGTGATTTCGTTGGAAGGGCAGGAACGTTTATTGGATGACGAGCTGGCGCAGGCGCCGCCCGTATGGTCGCCCGATTCCGCAAAGATCGCCACGGCGTTTGACGTGGACATCGGGATTTACGATGCAACTGGGAAAGCGCCGACCCAAGCCCGTATTGTCTTGCGTGAGCGAATGCTGACAGCGTCGTTGGCTCTAATTGAGAAGAACTCCCCGAAAAAGAGTCCAGATCCATCGATAGCAAATGTGAGCGCGAATTCGTCCACAATCAGAGTTCCTTACAACTTCAATCCGATTATTCGCATTGAATGGCCGGTGCCTGAAAAGCTATATGCGCAGACGGCTGCCTACGGTTTGGCAAATGATTTTCCGGCATTTCCACGCTGGCACTTGTTGACGTTGAGCCCGCAGGCAGCGGTGCTCGGAAAGTAAGAGTTACAGAATCCCGACGCGTCGGGATAGCGAGCGAGTTCAAGGTTGGCTGTAGGATCCGCTCACCATCGTTCGCGGTTCTGTAAGGCGCGCCGGCCAGATAAGCGACAGCGCAAATCCAATCGCCCACAAGATTGCGGCTACCGCCAATGACATCACAATCCAGAATTTCCAGTAGCTTGTGAAAGTCGTCTCCCAGCCAGTCTGCACATGATGAGCGACATTCACATTCAGGTCCGCGGGCGCCCACAGTCGCGCCGCGAGCTGTGTCAGCAGATACCAACCGAAAGCGTAGAGCCAGGCGACTCGATCCATGCGTACGCGCCGGAGCGCGATGAGCGCGACTGTTATTCCGCCGAGATGCGCTAACGTCGTCGAGAAATAGAAGCCGCTCGCGAGCAGCACGTACTTGATCCAGATTCCCAATCCGGGAATCGTCCAGATCGCGGCAGCGCGAATCATTTCGCGATGTCCAATCAGCAAACCGACTCCCAGCAGAACATTCCCGGCGTTACACATCCACAACAGGTTTCCCAGTCCGCCAAAGCGCCAGTAATGAATCGTCTGCACCAGAAAAAATATCAATGGCAGCACCCCCAACAATCGATATCGCGTGCCGAGGCGGTCTTCCATGGCGCGCAAGAAT
>DASYPX010000046.1:0-5144 GCA_036006125.1 Pyrinomonadaceae bacterium
AAAGTCATTCATGGCTATCCAGTTTTCGGCGGTAATGGTATGTTTCACCGCATCGTGACGCAGCACAATATCGAGCAGGTGCTCATTTCCACCCCGAGAATATCGCACGAGCGCATTACTGAGATTCTGCGCGAATGCGAATCACAGAACATCGAACTGAAGCGCATGGCGATAACGATAGAGAATATTGGCGAGCCGGAACTAGCCGTCTCTCCACTCACCGAAAAAGGGCGCTGAAACTTTCCGCAGCATGTCTCGATCGGGTCCGCCAGCAGTCAAAACAATTTCACTGGAATCCAGTGTCGCGCGACTTCTTTTGATCCTGCCGTTAGTGTGCGCGGCGGTTTGGGGCTGGTATGGCACACGCTGGTACCTGGCGAATGTGATCTCGGAAGTTGTCACCACCAGCGATACACCAAACGCCGACCTGGCGCGAATGGCGACGCGTTGGGGACCAGCCGATCCCTTTACCCATTGGCGGCTGGGCGTCGTGGCTCAAAGCGACTTTACGGCCGCGAACATTCAAGAGACCGTACATCAGTTCGGGTTCGCGGTGCGGTTGTCGCCGAATGACTTTCGGTATTGGGACGAGTATGGTCGCGCACTCGAAGCGTCCGGTGATTCCGGAGCGGCCGAAAAAGCGCTGCGCCGCTCCGTTGATTTAGCGCCGAATTATTACTACCCGCGTTGGCACTTGGGAAACTTGCTCTTGCGTGAAGGCAAGTTTGAGGAAGCATTCTCAAACCTTTTTCGCGCGGCAGCCGCGAATGAGGAGCTTTGGCCGCAGGTCTTCAATCTCGCCTGGCAGGCATACGACCAGAATGTCGATCGGATTGCCAACGATGCGTGCAAACAGTCGTCGGTGCGCGCGATGTTCAGTATTTACCTGGTGGGCGTTAAGAAATTTGACGATGCCGTGCGTCTTTGGAAAACGCTCTCAGGGTGGGACCGCAGCCAGTTGGCTGGACGCGGCCTGGAATTGCGTCAAGCACTAATCGCCGCCAAACAATTTCGCGCGGCGTTAGATATTACTCGCGACGTCGAGCCCGGCAACTCAGGTATTTCCGAACCGGAAAAGCTCCTGAATGGCGGATTCGAAGTTGCGCTTGCGCTTCCCACTACTCAATTTTTTGGCTGGACGATTGGTTCGACGGGTCAGGCTGCGATGTCGATTGATGGCAGTGGCCATAACAGCACGCATAGTCTGCAGATTGTTTTCAACGCAACCAACAAATTGGATCGCGTCAACGCCTCGCAGACTCTGGTCGTGCAACCGAACACCCAATATCACCTCGAATACTTTGTCCGCACGGAAAAACTGAACAGCGCCAGTCCTCCAGTTGTCCTGGTACTGGACGCCGCGGACGGTAATTCTCTGGGTGTGTCCGAAGCGGCGTCGCCCGGCACGAATGATTGGAAAAAGCTTTCTGTCGATTTCAAGACAAGGAACAGCGACGGTATCACGATCGTTGTTGGCCGGCTGCCATGTTCAGTGAGTGATATTTGTCCGCTATTTGGTACGGCTTGGTATGACGACTTCAGTCTCCAGCGCAGTGGCGTTGCGCGAACCGACGGATCAAAAGCCCGTTAGGCAGATCGCGCAACCAGTTTCGCGTCGCCGTCACACGCTGGCGAGCCGACTCGCATTTCTGACGATCTGTGTGGCGATCGTGCTGACAACGCTCGCTTACGGCACAGTGCATTATTGGGCACTCGCCGTGTTCACAATCAGCGCCGCGGGACTGATTGCTTTTTGGGCGGTTGATGCCGCAGTGCTGCGCTCCGCGCTCGTACCCGTGAATCGTTTGCAATGGCCCATTCTCGGGCTGATCCTGCTGGGGCTGCTTCAGTTACTCCCGCTGCGCGATTATGACGACGGAGGACTTTCCCTCTCGCCGGTGCGTGCGCTTTCGCTCGATCCGTATTCGACGCGTCTAGTGATCTTCCAGGTCAGCGCCTTGCTGATCTATTTCGTTATGACGACGATGTTTCTTGACACGCCGCGCCGTTTGAAAGCGTTAGTGCGCACGGTCGTCATCTTCGGCTTTCTGTTGGCCGCATTTGGGTTGACGCAATCCTTCACGACGGACGGCACCCGCGTTTACTGGTTCCGCCAACTGACGCAGAGCCAGGCCTTCGGTCCATTCATTAATCGTCATCACTTCGCGGGCTACATGGAGCTCGCCCTGGCGATGCCGCTGGGCCTCCTGATCAGCGGCGCACTCGAAAGTTACAAGCGGCCGCTCTATGCATTCGCAGTTGTCGTTATGGCGATGTCTTTGGTCGCGACGAATTCGCGTGGCGGCATCATCAGCCTCGGCGCAGAAATCTTCTTCGTGTTGGTCGTCGGCGGGTTCACCTGGCGTCGCCATAAAGATCAACCACGCGCGCAACGGATTCGCTCGGCACTAATGCGCGGCGCCGCGGCGATGGCGATTGTGCTCGTGCTGCTCGGCGGCGCGCTGGTGGTCAGCGGTCCCGAAGTCTTCACGCGCTTCCTCGGGACGCCGGTCGCTGAAGATCCAACGCAGGGGCGCGCGCACTTTTGGAATGTCACGCTCGACGTGATCAAGGCGCATCCGCTGCTCGGCTCCGGCCTCGGATCGTTTAGCGTTATCTATACTCGCTATGACACGCGCAACGGAATTTTTCGACTGGAGCAGGCGCATAACGATTATTTGCAGACCTTGTCCGACGCAGGCATCCTCGGCGGTCTACTCGGCACAGCATTCATTGTGATGTTATTTCGTCGTGGGTTTGCGCGACGCGACACACATGACAAATTTCGCCGCGGCGTTACTACTGGGGCCCTTGCCGGTTGCTTCGCGGTTCTCGTCCACAGTTTCTTTGACTTTACTTTGCACACCACGGCGAATGCGCTGCTGTTTGTGATCATCTGTGCGGTCGCGACCCAGGACACACGCGTCAACACGACTTATGAACTGCGTGCCCGCGCTCGTCGTCGGCGCCGGCGGACCGAGCCGGAAGCTGAACCGGCCACGCCGCCGCCTCCTGCAATTGGTAGCGCCGCCGCGTTGTAACTTTTCTAAATCCCGTTGTAGTCTGTTGCCGCTTTCCCGCCAAATTTACGACGTCAGAGACCGGGGTCAATGTCAGCCGCCACGCTCCAGAGGGCAGAAGCCAACGATCAACTGTCAGCGGTGAAAATAGATACGCTGCCCGGCTTCTGTCTCGAGGCGATCGTGCGCCACAACAAACCAAACACCGTCAGCGAAAAGCGCGGCGGAGAGTGGCTTCGTGTTTCCAGCGACGATTTCGCGCGCCGGGTGCGCCATATCGCGTTAGGCTTGGGGGACCTCGGAATTCAGCCCGGTGATCGCGTCGGCTTGATTTCGGAAAATCGGCCGGAGTGGTCGATCGTCGATCTCGCGATCCTCAGCGCCGGCGCCGTCGTTGTGCCGCTCTACACAACGCAAGCGGCGGATCAAATCCGCTTCATCCTTGAAGATTCCGGTGCGCGCGCGTTGATGATTTCCGGTGGTCGCGTGCTGAAACACGCGCGTGAAGGATTCGAGGCAATAGATCGTCTCACCGATGTCATCGTGTTTGAGCCAAAGTCTACCGACGGTGTGAATCGCGCCGTCACGCTCGAAACCGTCGAGACGCGCGGGGCCACGATTGATCGCCAGGACGGAAGAGCGTTCGAACGCTTACTTAACCGCGGACGTCCGGAAGATCTCGCTACGATCATCTACACCTCGGGAACGACCGGCGAGCCCAAGGGCGTGATGTTGACGCACGACAACTTCATCGCGAACGTTCGTTCGATTACGACCGGGCTGCCGATTTCGCCGGCTGACGTTTCGCTTTCCGTGCTGCCGCTTTCTCACATCTTCGAGCGCACAGTTTTTTACGTCTTCGCTTACATGGGCGTGGCCGTGCACTACGCCGCTTCGTTCGACCAGGTCGGAGAATTCCTACGCGAAGTAAAGCCGACAATCATGACCGCCGTGCCTCGGCTGTTTGAAAAGGTTTATCACCGTATCATCAAAAAAGGCACGTCGGCGGGCGGCACGAAAGCGAAAATTTTTGAATGGTCACTCGCAGTGGGCCAACGCGTCGCTGAGTTGGAAGATAAGAAGCGGCGCGTACCGGTTTCGTTGCGCGCGAAACATGCAATCGCGGATCGCCTCGTCTTCACCAAATGGCGCGAAGGCATCGGCGGACGTCTGCGTTACTTTGTTTCTGGCGGCGCACCTTTGTCGCCGACGCTGTCGTATTCGTTTCTCGGCGCGGGTATCAAAATTTTGCAGGGCTACGGCATGACTGAAACGTGCATCGTCTGCGCCAACCGCCCCGAAGACAACTGTGTCGGCTCGATCGGCAAACCATTTAAGGGGATTGAAGTGAAGACCGCGGCCGACGGCGAACTGCTGGTGCGTGGGCCGAACGTCATGCGGGGCTACTATCAGCATCCGGAAGCGACGCTCGCCGTGATGCGTGACGAATGGTTCGCCACCGGCGATGTCGGCCACATCGACAAAGAGGGCCACATCTTCATCACCGATCGCAAAAAGGATTTATTCAAGCTTTCGAACGGCAAGTACATCGCGCCGCAACAGATCGAAAGTCTTCTGAAGCAGAGTGAGTTCGTTAATCAAGTCGTCGTCATCGGCTCAAGCCGAAAATATCCGGCCGCTTTGATCGTTCCTGATTGGGAAGCCTTAAAGAGCGCGTTGCATGCCGCGGGTGAGTCCACCGCCGAAACGCATGAAGAGATCGCGAAACAACCAGCAGCAGTGAAGATCGTGCAACGCGATGTTACGAAAATTACTGCGCACCTCGCGGATTACGAGCGTGTGCGTCGCGTCGCGCTCCTGCCGCATGAATTCTCGATCGACGCCGGCGAGATGACGCCCACCCTTAAGGTCAAGCGCAATGTTATCGACGAGCGTTATGCGGAGTTGATCGAACAACTTTATCGCAGCGCTTGAAAAGATGTGATGAGTAATGAGTAACGAGTGATGAGTGGTTGACCCCTTAACTCCCAAAGGAGGAAACATGTCAAAGAAAATCGAAAAGTTCGAAGACTTCATCGCATGGCAGAAAGCACGTCAATTGAGCCGTAAGATCTATCAAGCAACAAATCTCTCGGGCTTCTCGCGCGATTTTGCTTTGAAAGA
>DASYPX010000047.1:0-3613 GCA_036006125.1 Pyrinomonadaceae bacterium
GGATTAACGGAGCCGAATATACTTGCATCCTTCGACGCTTGCCAAGCGAGTCTACCTTTTACTCTTCGCCATCATCATCGTCTTTTACTTTTACGGACTTGGCAAATTGCCGCTGCTTGGACCAGACGAGCCGCGCTACGCACAAGTGGCGCGCGAGATGTTCCTCAATCGCGATCTGATCACGCCGACACTCGGCGGTCACCCGTGGTTTGAGAAACCGGCGCTGCTGTACTGGATGATCGTCGCTTCGTTCAAGGTTTTTGGCGTCAGCGAGTGGTCCGCACGACTTGGTCCGGCAGTCTGCGGGTTGCTGACGGTAGTGGCCGTCTGGTGTGTCGGACTTGGCTTGAATGGAGCGCCTCCTTGGAGTGCGGTGCCTTGGCACCGCTTTGGTAAAAATTACCAAAGCGCCAACAAGTTGGCGCACTCCAAGGAGGCGCCCAACTTTCCGTATTGGGGAGTCGTCGTTTGTGCTTCTTGCCTGGGGCTGGTCGTGTTCTCGCGCGCGGCGAGCTTTGATGTCGTGATCACGATGACTGCCACATGGTCGCTCGCGTTTTTTCTTTTGCACGAGTTGCCGTCAACTAAAAATAAGCGCCTGCTGCTGGCGGGCTTTTATGTGTTCGTCGGGTTGTCGCTGCTGGCAAAAGGGTTGGTTGGGATCGTGGTCCCATTTGGTGTGGTTGGTCTTTACTATTTGTTTAGACGCGCATGGCCCGCGCGGTCAGTCTGGCTGAGTCTGGTTTGGGGCGTGCCGTTGGCTTTGCTCGTCGCCGCAACCTGGTATGGACCAGTAATCGCGCGACACGGGTGGACGTTTATCGATGAGTTTTTTGTGCAGCATCATTTTGCGCGGTTCGTCTCTAACAAGTATCACCATCCACAGCCGTTCTACTTCTACCCCGCGATTATCCTGATGCTCGCGCTGCCGTGGAGCGTGCATTTGATCGTCGCACTCGTAAAGGCACGGGGCTGGGAGTGGCGGGGCGCGGATAGCGCGAGCCTCGTTCGAGTGTTTTCAATGGCGTGGTTGCTGTTGCCGATTGTGTTCTTTTCGTTTTCCGGATCGAAACTGCCCGGCTATATATTGCCTGCGTTGCCGGCGGCTGCACTGTTGGTTGCTGATCGATTGACGATAAATCAAAAAATGCGGTGGCCGTTGGTGATTGCTGGCGCGGCGATGTTGTTGGTCGTGATCGTGTTGAATTTTTTTGCGGCGCCATTTGCGAGGCGCGAATCGGTCAAAGATTTACTCGCGCTTGCTGATGCGCGTGGATATGCGAACGCACCGGTGATTGCGCAACGTGGTGATGACCGTTCGGCGGAGTTTTATGCGTACGGCAGGGTTATCTATCGCACTGATGGCGAGGTGATGACGTTTGATGAAATCTCAGTCGATGATGCGCGCGCGCGTGGTTCGAAGTTCGTCGTGTTTATTCCGGTGCGGTATGTTGAGAATTACAGAGGCGCGCCGCGGATCGAGATTATTGGGGATAACGGGCACACGGCGGTGCTTGGCTGGCAACCGTAAGTCAAGACAGGATTAACAAGAGTTTCAGAATTAACAAGATGAAATTCTGTTAATCCTGCAAATCTTGTTAATCCTGTCTACAACTCACCGTAGATTGCGGGCGAAGAATTCAATCACGATCCGATCGTACGCTTCGCTTTGTTCACCCGTCGCCGACGGAAGACTAAATCCACTTAACGGCAAATCAGTCCTCACTTCAACATTTCCCGCAACCCGAAAACATTTCTGCAGCGCAGCGGTTGTATCACGCAGCGGTCCGGCATCATTCCCCGAAAGCAGCAGCACACGCTGGTCCTGCATCATCGACGCGAAGTCGCAGGTACCATCGTCTTCGTAGTTTCCTGTCAGATACGTCTTCATTCCAATACGCGACAAAGATCGGACGAGGGAATTGTCCACGCCCACACACTTCGAGATCGCTGCTCTCAGCAGTTCGTCAGACGAGCTCGATATGGAATCAAGCACCAGCACCTTAATCTGCGGTTCCGCGCGCGCGGCCTTGAGCGCGCTGAATGCGCCGAGCTCCACTCCATAGGCCCCAAAACTCTCCGCAACGAGTGTCTTCTGATTCTCCGACTTGAGACTGCGCAGGAAATTGAGTGCAGCCTTCAGATCGTCACCGTCCCGCCCGCCGAGCGAGCTCCACTTAATCGGCGGATTCTCGCCGTGCCCACGCAGGTCGGGCCAAAGAATCGTGAAGCCTGTGGTCTCGTTAATCTTGACCCCCAGATTGAAAAGCCACGAGCGGTCGCCACCGTAACGATGCAGGAGGACGACTGCCGGCGCACCTTCAGCTCCTTTGAGCAACCAGCCGCGCGCGCGGCGGCCATCGAGCGTGGTCCATGTCTCATCAGTGACCTTGATCGCCCGGCCGCTAATCCTCGAAAACGATTCCGGCGTGACGACGTAATTACTCTTCGTGGGATGCGAAACGCAGTAGACGATATAGGAGATGGCGCCCACCACAGCCAGCACGATTACCAGTGCTATTGGCAGGAAAGACTTAACGAGTCTTTTACCAAATCGTCTTCTGGGTGGCATTAGCGTGAGTAGCCTCGGGTAGCTTCATAATAGTCTGACGGCGTGTTGATGTTAACAAAAAACTTTTCCGACTGTTCGAGATTCCTTATTTCATCAAACGAGACCCAGCGTGTTTTTACGGCTTCGAGGAGGTCCAACGGGCGGCGATGGCCCGCTTCGATGAGTTCTGTGGCGCGTTGCCGGCAGGGATCGACGCGATAAAGCGCAGCAAGTGGTTGCGGGCGCCCATCGATTTGAATGGGTACAACTGCCTCATGGTCCAACCTTAATGCCGCAAGCGACGAGAACAGCTCCGCGGTAACAAACGGCAGGTCACAGGCAGCGACGATGGCCCACTCGCGCTTACACGCCGCGAGCGCAGCGTGCAAGCCGCCGAGCGCACCCCACTGTGGGTAGACGTCGGCGACGCTCGGAAGATTCGAACTTTCCTCCTGGCGGCCGACGATAGTCACTGAATCGGTGAGCGTTAGTAGCGTCTCGGAAATTCGTTCGGTAAACGTTTGGCGGTCAATTAGCAACTGAGACTTGTCAGTCCCCATTCGTCTGGAGGCGCCGCCGGCGAGGATGAAAGCTTGCGTATCCTTCATGAACACAGATTACACAGATTCTGCGTTTTCTGCGTAATCTGCGGAAACCTTGACCGCTTTCTTAACCGAAGATTATAGTCCTAACGATGAACAGATTTGCCCTTCTTCTCAGCGCAATACTAGTCGCCCTCGGGGCGACAATGGCCGCGGCTCAACCCGCGGACATCGCCCCACCAAAAGCTCCCGAACTCTTCGCGCTCGAAGACCTTCGACCGGGAATGAAAGGAACCGCGAAGACAGTCTTCAGCGGCTCGGGAACCGAAGAATTCGGCGTCGAGATCCTTGGCATCCTGCCGGGGTTTCCTGGTCCGCGACAGTCGGCGATTATTGCGCGACTGAGTGGCGGAAATGTCGAGAAGACGGGCGTGTTTGCCGGTATGTCCGGCTCGCCCGTGTACATCGACGGGAAGATTGTCGGCGCCATCGCTTTCAGTTTTCCGTTTTCGAAAGAACC
>DASYPX010000048.1:0-8854 GCA_036006125.1 Pyrinomonadaceae bacterium
AGCCATCGAATCGGATGCGAGTGTGCCCAATGTCAACGGAGATGCGCGCATGCTGCGACAGGCACTCCTGAATCTGTTGCGCAATGCGGCCGAAGCCATTCCGGATAGCAGTACCAGTCGGAAGGTCTTCGCCAAAGTGTCGACGGACACGCTCAACGGTCAACGCTCGGCCGTTGTGAGTATCCGTGATACGGGCCCAGGAATTCGCGCAGACGACATTCAAAAAGTTTTCATTCCCTTTTTCACCACCAAGGCCTCCGGTCACGGCGTTGGCCTGCCGCTGGCGCACCGCATCATCACACAGCATGGCGGCAGCTTGACTGCCGCAAACACCTCGGAAGGTGGTGCATCGTTCACAATTCGGCTGCCCTGTGATTGACGCTTGTTTCCCGCGAGGCATGCGTTTCAGAACTCGGCTATAATCCCATCGATGAAACGCTCGGGAATTGCCGACCTTCCACTCCACGGTGGGCATGTGCCTCAGTGGCTCGCGCAGCGCATGACAGCGCTCGGCGCGGCAATTACCGAAGCGATCGTTTTGGATTACGGCACGTCGGCATTTCTGTCGCGACTGAGCGACCCGTTTTGGTTTCAGGCGCTGGGAGCGGTAATGGGGATGGATTGGCATTCCTCTGGCGTCACGACGTCGGTAATGGGCGCGTTGAAGCGCGGGCTCGCGCTGCGCGCAAACGAATTAGGACTTTACATTTGCGGTGGACGCGGAAGGTTCTCTCGCAATACGCCAAACGAGCTGCGCGCAATCGCGTATCGCCGCGGCTTTGATGCGGACGCCCTGGTGCGCACAAGCCGCCTCACCGCACGCGTGGATAACAACGCCATCGCCGACGGATTCCAGATTTACCTGCACAGCTTTGTGGTTGCGGCTGATGGCGAATGGGCAGTCGTGCAACAAGGCCTCAATGATCGAACCGGAATGGCTCGGCGTTATCACTGGCATTCAGCCGCGGTGAAGGATTTTGTGGCCGAACCGCACACGGGAATTGTCGGCAAGCACCAGGGCACGGTGATGAATCTGGTCGATGCACACGCAAAGCCGGCCCAAAGAGCTATGCTCCAGGTTGCGCAGGAAAGTCCGGAGAGGACGCTCGGTGAAGTGCGGCGCTTGAGGATGCCTGCGCATCACGACGTGCAGGCGCGGGATGTCAATCTCAAGCGACTCGGCGCAGTGCTCGCCGTCGCTTACGACCGCGGTCTGCACGATTTTGCAGAGTTACTGTTATTGGAAAAACTTGGGCCGCGAACTCTGCAATCGCTCGCGCTGGCGGCTGAGGTGATTCACGGAGCGCCCACACGCTTCGATGATCCGGCCCGCTTCTCTTTCGCGCACGGCGGCAAGGATGGTCATCCGTTTCCGGTGCCGCTGAAGACCTACGACCGATCCATAGCCTTTCTTCGCGATGCGCTCGACCGGGCCAAGTCCGTCGGAACCCGCAGCAACAGTGACAGGCCAGCCATCTCGCCATACCAGTTTGGCAAAGAAAAGCTCGACGCGTTACGGCGCCTTGAGCGGTTTAGGCGGTCCATTGAGAGGCGCTTCTCACCGCAGGCTGATTTTGACGCCATCATCAAACACGAAAGGGCAATCTCCTCTTCACTCGATGGCCGCACTGTGATGGATGACAAGCGGGGCCGCAACTTCTTCGTCGGGACAGGCCAACAGAAACTTTTCTGATTCCCCCAAACAAAATCGGCGGGCCGCGATGTGCAAGCCCGCCGATCGAGACGTCTCCTCTAGAGGAAACTAGCGATTAGGGGTCCGATCAGTCGCAATATTCGAGTAACCGGAACTGCCATTGCCGTTGAACGCCTGCACGCGGTAGCGATACCAGGTCTTTGACGTCAGTCCGGTATTGGAAAACGACGTGGTATTCGCTCCGACCGTTGCGATTTGTGCAAAGTTCGTGCAGCCGTTTCCGACGCACCGCTCGATCGAGAAGCCAGTTTCATTGTCAGCATTGTCAGTCCACGCCAGATTGATTTGGCTGGGTGAAACCGCGTTCGCTGTCAGGTTAGTCGGGTCTGCTGGCAGCCCGTTGGGCGTCGGAGTAGGCGTTGCAGTGGGTGTCGGAGTCGGTGTCGGCGTCGGAGTTGGCGCTCCACCGCAACCAGGGAAACTAAACGAGCCGATACGCGTCCGCCAGTTGAAACTCGTGGTCGACGCATAATACTCGGTCGTGTACCAGAAGGTGCAATCGTCGACCGGGTCAACAGTCATGTCGCTGTAGTCGCCCCAACGGCTGCTGGTGCCGGTCTGACTTCCAGTCCCCGCGAACAATGTGTTTTCACCTTGTGACAGCGTGTTGAGTGGATCGCTTGCCAAACGACCGGCGTAGCGAATCTGCGGGAAGATTGTGCCACTTGACGCGCTGTAGCCAATTGCAATGTTTCCGCTGCCGTCCATCGCGGCGCTACCCATCCATCGCCAGGTCGAGTCCGGTTGATACGTGCTCTCCTGGAACTTTGTGACTGGGCCGCTGGTAACATTCCGAAGTTCAAACCACCGAATGCCCGCCACCGAACCGGAACTCACACTGTAATTCCCGACTACCGATTCATGATCTCCGAAATTGCGGTAAGCAAGCCTGAACATCAGCCGATCACCGATGCCGTCTAGGCGCGAAGTTGTTCCCGATTGCGGAACGCAAGAGCGCGTGCCGGAGCAGAGCAAAGTGAATCCTGCCGCTGCCGGACTGGCGAACAGCGTGAATGATGAGTTCGCCGGCGTGGCGAAATCGACGTGGAAATGGAACGTCCGGTAAGAACCGCCACCGGGAAACTCTACAAACGTCGCCGGGGCACCGGCGGGCGGAAGCGTTGAGCCATCGAGATCCGCAGGTAGATAAACTTCTTCACTTGAACCACCGGTGACACCGGTGGTGACGAACGTTGCGGGCTGGCCGTTCAGCATCTTCGCGCGATCAAATGCAAACGGTTGCGGGCCCAGGAACAACGTGCCCGAAGAGTTGAAGACGTTCATGCTCATATAGTACGCGTCCGACCAAACGCCCAGATGCGGGTAATCGAAGAAGTTGCTGCCCAGATGGAACGCGTACCGAAAGTAACTGCCAGTCGCATCGCTCGACGTCGAGACCGCAATGCACTCGTCGGTCGGAACAGAGGCGCCGGCAAATTGACTGATGATCCACCGACCCGCAATCTGATCGTAAAGCACGACGGGGTCGCCATCGCCGGAGGTTTCGCAGACTCCGCCAAAACCCTGCCACAGCGTCGCGATGCCTGATGGTCCCAGCTGCGAGGCGCCGGTGGACTTGTTGAATACCTGATAGCCTTCGTTGACGATCTGAACGTATTGGGTCGCGCCGACTTCACCGTTAGTATCTGGCGGCGCGCAGTTGCAGGCGACGCCCGGAAACGGGACGCCATCGAAGTTTAAGACCGTGCTCGGCATCGCTGCAGTAATCGGTGCCGATTGTAGCGCCTCGTCCTTGACGTCCCTGTGCGAGTGCGTGACTCGAGGATTTTCGTTAGCTTCGCGCTGCTCCCTGAAAGTCAGCGGTAACTGCGGCATGTCACGCAGCGGCCGTGACGTGTCATTGTGGGTTGAATGTCCTACGACAACATTCGAGTTGCCCTGGGATACCGATGCCGCCAGCGCTGCGCGAGCGCGTTTCGCTTCGATAACTTGCGGCAGAACCAGAACAGCTAATAACAAAAGAGTCCCCGCCAAAGCGACGAGAAGCTTTGCGAATTTCATGGTTTACTCCCCTTTACAGTCATAGATGCATCAGCGCTGAGAATGCTCCTTCGCATCGGGCGTTGGAAGCAAGAGCTAATGCAATGAGTCATTATGAATTGTAGGCAAGCGCAAAAAATTTGCGCATGAAAAACTACCACAGACCGTAGAACTCTGACAAATTGTATTTTGCGTACAAGGCGTCGCCAGTTACCCTGCTACAGATGCCCGAGCTGCCGGACATTACGGTTTATCTCGAGGCGCTTGGAAAGCGCGTTCTCGCCCGAAAACTGAAGAAAGTTCAAATTAGCTCTCCTTTCCTGCTTCGCACTGCTGCCGTTAGGATAAACGACATTGAAGGCCTTCGGGTGGTTACACTGAGCCGGCTAGGAAAGCGCATTTGCATCGGAATGGAAAACGACGTTTGGCTCATCCTTCATTTAATGATCGCCGGCCGATTGCATTGGAAGGATTCAAACGCTCCGAAGCGGCCATCACTGGTCAAACCTTCGTTTAAGTTGCCGAAGAACCAACTCGCCGTCTTTCATTTCGAAAATGGCACGCTCTCCCTCACGGAAGCCGGGACGCAGCGGCGCGCATCGTTGCACCTCGTCAAAGGCGAAGGTGAGCTCCACGCGCTGAGTCGCGGCGGTGTTGAGTTGTTTGAAAACGATGGCTTCATCGATCTCGCCACTTTCACGCGCGTCCTTCAATCTGAAAACCATACGCTGAAGCGGGCGCTCACGGACCCGCGCCTGTTCAGCGGAATTGGGAATGCTTACTCCGACGAAATCCTCTGGCACGCACAACTGTCCCCGGTGAAACTCACTCAGAAAATGACTGATGATGAAACCGAGAGGCTTCATCGCGCCACACGCGAAGCGCTGTTGCTGTGGATCGAACGGTTGCGCGCCGATGCCGGCACTGGATTTCCCGAAAAGGTGACTGCGTTTCGGCAAGACATGGCGGTGCATGGCCGCTATCGCGAGCCTTGCCGGCGCTGTGGGGCGAAGATCCAGCGCATTCGCTACGCTACAAACGAAACTAACTACTGTCCGAACTGCCAAACCGGCGGAAAGCTGCTTGCGGACCGTGCGCTGTCGCGGCTACTCCGCGAAGACTGGCCGAAAACGGCTGAAGAACTCGCCTAACGGCGAAACGTGTCATTAGTCCTGACTTCTCGCGGATTTCCGCTCGCGTATTGCCACGCAACGATCAACCTTTCGCAACACAATTTCCGTCTGAATAGGAAACAATCTTTGGTTGCCGCGCCGACGCCCGTTGCCAACGGTCCACTCCTGTTAGGCGCGCAGCGGTAAGCATCAGTTTCCCTAAAAAAATATAAGGAGTATCGAAATGAATATTTTCGCAGTTCGCAAGTTACATTTTTTTAGTTTGCTTTCAGCTATCGTTCTGCTCTTCGCAGCAGTATCGGCAGGTGTGGCCCAAGTTTCGAACACTCGAACCGTCTCAGCGGAGAGCCGGGTTCACGCGGTTCCCAGTGGCGCCAAGATGAAGTTTCAAGGCGTCGTGATTCAACGCGACGGCGATTCGTTCGTTATCCGCGATCGCACGCGCACCGACTATCAAGTTCTGATCACCGACGACACGAGCGTGAAAACCTATGGTGGGTTCTTCAAGGGCGGGAAGAAATATCCGGTCACTGACATCCTGCGCGGCTTAATCGTTGAAGTCGAAGGCCGCGGCGACTCGCAAGGCCAAATTGTCGCCGACAAGATTCGGTTCCGCGAATCGGACATGCGCGCCGCTATCACTTCCGAAACGCGTGTCGGCCCAGTTGAAGAAAACCAGCAGAAGATTGCCGGACAAATAGATGAGCTGTACGCAGTTGCACAGGAAGCACGACAGGAAGTCACACGCGTCGATGAACGCGTATCCGCGCTCGACGACTACGACACACAGGAAACTGTCGCAGTCACCTTCCGAGTCAACAGCGCCGTCCTGTCGCCGGAGGCCAAGCAACAGCTTGACGATTTCGCCACGAAGGCGGTTGCGGGCAAAGGCTACATGATCGAGGTTGCGGGTCACACGGACGCAACCGGCGGTGAAGCCAAGAACATGCGACTGAGTCGCGCTCGCGCCGAATCCGTTGTCGAATATCTCACGGTTAATCATCACATCCCGGCGCGGCGATTCATCACGCCGATGGGCTATGGCAAGTCATCCGCCGTCGCTGACAATTCGACCGCCGCAGGCCGTGCTCAAAACCGTCGAGTCGAAGTGAAGATGCTGGTCAATCGCGGGTTGAACAAGACTAACGTCTCAACCGCAAAACCATAGTTCGCTGACAACACTTTCAGCAGCGGCTTTGCCGCGCATTAGAGCCAGAGACACTTGCCCACGCGGAGGTCTCTGGCTCGTTTTTCTTGAGACGCGAAACAATTCAACACACTCGACCGTATCCAGCCTGATTCGGCGCTTCCCTTCTCGATTAAACGCGTGTACCCTCGGGCGCGCCAAGGAGTGATAAGAGTGTCAACCAGTAGACGAAAATTTCTAAAGCTGTCTGCGCTCGCCGGCGGCAGTGTTGGATTGGGATTGTTGAGTTCATCGCGAAGTGTTTCGCTCGCATCGCTTCCCGCCGCGAAACCGTTAAAGATTTTGATTCTCGGCGGCACTGGATTCACCGGACCGTTTCAGGTCAAGTATGCCGTTAGTCGCGGTCACCAGGTGAGCGTATTCAATCGCGGGCGGACGCACCCGGGCATTCTGCCGAAGGAAGTTGAGCAACTAATTGGCGATCGCAACGGTCAACTGGATGCGCTCAAAGGCAGAAAGTGGGACGTCGTGATCGACGTGCCAACCACGATACCTGTCTGGGTGCGCGACGTGGCACAGATACTCAAAGGAAACGTCGATCGATACGTGTTCGTCTCGACGCTCTCGGTCTATTCTGACAACAGTAAACCGGGAATGGATGAGAGTGGTCCGCTCGCGAAATACGAAGGCGCTGACGCGATGAAAGAGACGCAGCAAAGCTTGCGCGCTTCGAACATGATGCTCTATGCGCCGCTGAAAGTTGAATCAGAAAAAGAAGCTGAGAAGTGGTTTCCGGGCAAGACGTTGATTGTGCGCCCGGGATTGATCGTGGGACCTGGTGATGAGAGCGATCGTTTCACGTATTGGCCCGTGCGCGTGGCGCGCGGCGGCGAAGTGCTGGCGCCGGGCGATCCAACAAAGGACACCGTGCAGTTCATCGACGCCCGGGACCTCGCGGAGTGGATCATTCGCATGGTCGAACAAGGAGCGACCGGTCCATACAATGCGGTCGGGCCTAACTACAAACTGACGATTGGCCGGATGCTTGATGAGATCAAAGCCGCGACGAAATCGGATGCGCAGTTCACCTGGGCTGACGCGGACTTTCTGCTCGCGAACAACATTCATCCGTGGTCAGATATGCCGGTATGGGTCGCGCCACGAGGTGATGAAACCGGCTTCACGCAAATCAGCAACAAAAAAGCTCTTGCTAAGGGTCTAACGTTTCGCTCAATTGGCGACACGACAACGGCCACGCTCGAGTGGTTCCGCAGCCAGCCGGCCGACCGGCAAGCGAAACTGCGCTCGGGCATTTCCGCCGAACGCGAAAAAGAAGTACTGGCGGCCTGGCACGCGAAGAAGAGTTAAGCCGTTAGCTCGCCCAAAATTTTAGTTCCAGCCACACTTTGCTGATCGGAGATCTGTCCATGAACACCCCTCGAAGCCGTGCGAGATTTCTTCTCGCATTCTCGATTCTGATCCTTTCCGCTTTCTCGTCCGTTCGCGGGCAAGACAAACCGCCAGCAATCGACGTCAACCAAAAGCTTGCCGGCTTCGACGCCTTCATGGAAAAGACTTTGAAGGATTGGAATGCGCCGGGCATAGGTGTGGGCATCGTGGTCGGGGACAAGCTGGTGTTGGTAAAGGGGTATGGATATCGCGACTATGAAAAGAAGCTGCCCATCACGGGCCAGACAATGTTTGCGATCGCGTCGAACACGAAATTGTTCACCGCGATGGCGGCGGGGATGTTAGTCGAAGAAGGAAAGCTGACCTGGGACCGGCCGATCAAAGAATCAGTTCCAACGATCGAGTTTTATAACAGCTATCTCAACAACACGATCACTCTGCGCGACATGCTCGCGCATCGCACCGGCATCACGCGTCACGATTCAATCTGGTACAAATCGGCTTATTCGACCAAAGAACTCTTCGAGCGTCTGAAATATCTCGATCCGAAAGAATCGCCGCGCCAAATCTTTCTCTACAACAACATGATGTACGCCGGGGTTGGTTACACGATCCAATTGCAATCGGGAAAGCCCTGGGCTGACTTTGTGCGCGAACGAATCCTGCAACCGCTCGAGATGAAGAGCACGGTTTATTCAATTTCCGACATGTTGAAGCAGCCGGATTACGGAGTTCCCTTCACCGAACGGCGTGATTCCTTCGAGCTCTACAAGATTCCTTATTACGAAGACACCGATGGGCTGGCAGCCGCAGGCGCGATCATTTCAAACATTGAAGACATGTCGCATTGGCTGATCGCCTTGATGAACAACGGCATGTACAACGGCAAGCAAGTGCTGCCGCCGAAGGTCATCAACGCGACGCTGGAACCGGCGATTGCCCTGCCAAACGCTGGTGCGCAAGCGCGCGGTTGGTGGGAGGTTTTGAATCAGGCATACGGCATGGGACGTTGGACAGCTTCATATCGCGGTCATCTAATCGCTTTCCACGGCGGCGACCTGCCGGGATTTCATTCCCAGATTTCCTACATGCCGGCAGAGCACATCGGCGTGATCGTGTTCGTAATCGGCAATCATATTGCGCCGCTGTACAACCCAATCAGCTACAACGTCTACGAGCGTCTGCTCGGCATGGACGAGACGCCGTGGACGCAGCGGCTGCTGGACATTCGTCTGAAGAATAAAAAAGCCGGCATGGAAGCGCGCGCCAAAGCCGGTTTTGGACGTGTGCCCAACACAAAACCTTCGCACGATTTGTCAGAGTATGTGGGCGACTATGACCACCCGGCCTACGGCACGTTGAAGATTTCGATGAAAGACAACGCGCTCCGTTTTGATTTTCACAAGATTGGTTTACCGCTCGCGCATTTTCATTACGACCGTTTCGATT
>DASYPX010000049.1:0-31598 GCA_036006125.1 Pyrinomonadaceae bacterium
GGCGATCGCACGAACGTCCAGGACAACTGCGTCATTCACACGCGGACTGGCGAAAAGCCAACCATTCTCGAAGAAGAGGTCACCGTCGGCCACAGTGTGACGCTGCATGGCTGTTACGTCGAGCGGAAGTCTTTGATCGGAATTGGATCGATCGTTTTGGACGACGTGCGCGTTGGCCACGAATCTCTGGTGGCGGCCGGCTCTTTGCTTTCGCCGGGTACAATCATTCCGCCGCGTTCGCTTGTGATGGGAATGCCCGCGCGAGTGAAACGGCCGTTGACAGACGAAGAAGTCACCAGCCTCGATCGATTTTGGCAGAACTACGTTGAGTATTCAGCAGTGTATCTGCGGGAGTGGCAATGACCCGACTTTCTGTAGCCCAGACGTTTACGGCTGGGTTTCGAGGGAGTCGATTCGTTAGCTCCTTAAGGAGCTTTTAGAAACTAAGCCTCCCTGAAGGGGGCTATTCAAAAACTCAACACTTCTGTCCCCAGCCGTGAACGGCTGGGGTTACGCAGAAAGCTACGCTCGCTTCTCTTGCGGGGGCTGTTGTGGCGAACTGAGCGGCATCAACTCGCTCTTGTAACCGCAACCCTCAGCATCGGAACAGTACTTGGTTGTTCCCTTCTTGGTCTTCTTTTCAAGCAGGAAAGGCTTGCCGCATTGCGGACACTTCTCCTCGATCGGCTTGTCCCAGAAGACGGTGTCACACTTCGGATAATTTGAGCATCCGTAGAAGACTTTTCCACGACGCGATTTCTTCACGACGATTTCGCCCCCACAGCCAGGCCGCGGACACTTCACACCCGTCGTCTCCTGCTTGATGTACTTGCACTTCGGATAGTTCGAGCAAGAGATAAACTCGCCAAACCGTCCCTGCCGCCGCACGAGTTGCGCGCCATCGACCGGACAGTTTTCATCAATCGGCACCGGGGGCGCGTTGACCTTGCCGCTCTTGGAAATCTTCCGGATGTTCTTACATTCAGGGTACCCAGAGCAGCCATAGAAAGGTCCAAAGCGGCCACGCTTCAATTGCATCTGCTTGCCGCACAGCTCGCATGCCTCAATCTCTTCTTCGCCATCAGATGCGGTGGCCGAGTCCGAGGCAGCGGGAGGTTCCGCGTCACGCGTCGCGCCGCAGTTGTTGCACTTCAGATATTTTCCGAAGCGGCCAAGCTTCTGCACCATGCCCGGCGTGTTGCACTTCAGGCAAACTTCGTCGGTCGGCGTCTCTTTCTCTTTGATATCTTTCGCGTATTTCTCGAACTGGGCTAAATCTTTTTTGAAAGTCTTGTAGAACTCACTGATCGCGTCAGTCCATTTGAGTTTGCCGTCTTCGATCTCATCCAGCTCTTCTTCCATCCGCGCCGTGTAGGTTTCATTGAAGAGGTCGTCAAAGCCACCCTCGATCAAAACGTCGTTGACGGTTTTGCCGAGCGCGGTCGGATGAAAACGACTTTCTTTCTTCTCCACGTACTCGCGATCCTGAATCGTTGTCATGATCGCAGCGTAAGTCGACGGCCGGCCGATGCCTTTTTCTTCGAGCGCTTTCACCAGCGTCGCCTCGGTGTAGCGCGGCGGCGGCTCAGTGAAATGCTGTTCCGGATCAATCTTGTTCAGCGCGAGCGTTTCGCCTTTTGTTACCAACGGCAGGGTGCGCTCGTCTTCTTCATCTTCAGCCTTTTCGTCGCGGCCTTCCTGGTAAACCTTCAGAAAACCATCGAACTTCAGAACTGAGCCCGTGGCGCGAAAAACAAAGCGGCCGGCATTGATATCGATCGTTGTTTGGTCAAACAGCGCAGGCATCATCTGTGACGCAACGAAACGCTGCCAAATTAGCCGATACAATTTCAATTCTTCCGGCTTCAGATATTGCGCGAGCGAATCCGGAGTGCGCGTTACGTCAGTTGGACGAATAGCTTCGTGCGCATCCTGCGCGTCCTTCTTCGAGCGATAGTGAACTGCTTTGTCCGGCAGATAATTGTCGCCGTACTGCTGGTTGATAAATCCACGCACTTCACCGAGCGCCGTTTCGCTAACGCGCGTCGAGTCGGTACGCATGTACGTGATGAGTCCGACCGAACCTTCGCTGCCAATCTCGACGCCTTCGTACAGGTGCTGCGCAATCATCATCGTGCGCTTCACCGGGAAGCTGAGTTTGCGCGAGGCCTCCTGCTGCAACTTCGAAGTGATGAATGGCGGAACCGGATTGCGTTTGCGTTCCTTGGTTGTTACTTCGTTGACGACAAAAGTCTGCTGCTTCGCTTCCGCGACAATGTCGGTCGCCTGCGCGTCGTTACCGATGAGGATCTCGGACTTTTTCAAATCCTGATCAAAACCGCTCGTTTTAACGGTTTTGTCGTCAATCTTCAGCAGTCGCGCATCGAAAGCGGGCGGCGTATTGCCGGACAGATTTGCCGCGATCGTCCAGTATTCTGTTTTGACGAAAGCTTCGATTTCGCGTTCGCGCTCAACCACCATCCGCAGCGCGACGGACTGGACGCGGCCGGCGCTCAGACGACCGCCGATTGTGCGACAGAGCAGCGGCGAGACTTTGTAGCCAACCAGCCGATCGAGGATCCGCCGGGCCTGCTGCGCATCAACAAGGTTCTCGTTGATTTGCTTCGGATGTTCGAAAGCCGCCTGCACCGCGCGCTTGGTGATCTCATTGAACATGACGCGAAAGGCAGGTTTAGCCGGCTTCTTGGGTACGATCTCTTCCGCGAGGTGCTGGCAGATCGCTTCACCTTCGCGATCCGGGTCGGCCGCGAGATAAATCGCATCAACTGCCTTCGCCGTCTTTTTCAGGTCTGCAACGATCTTCTTGTTGTTTCGCTTTTTGGAATCAGGAATGATCTCGTATTCCGGCTCGAAATTGTTTTGAATGTCGACACCAAGGCCTTTCGAAGGCAGATCCTTGATATGCCCGATCGAGGCCTTCACCACGAAGTCCTTGCCGAGATATTTATTGATCGTCTTCGCCTTGGCGGGCGATTCAACAACTACGAGATTCTTTGCCATTGCAATTCTTGCCCCTCGGCCACGCACTGATGAAGGTTCGATGGTCGGAGGTTGCTTCCCAACCGATTTCCTGTGGTTTCAAGGAGGCGCATGAAAATAGCACTAAGTACCGCCGAAAAGCCAAACTGACATCTCGCCGGCGCGCAAAAGTTACGGTTTTGCCGCGGAAGTTTACGACTGGCGAATGATGTTGCGCTTCTTGCATTCGCGAACGCTTTGCAGCAGGTGTATTATCCCGATTCCCCCAAATCCTTTTTTCGAATCGAGAAAACATATGAAGAAGATCATCTCGTTTGTAGCCGTAATTGCATTGTGCGCGTCGGCTGCGCTTGCGCTCGCGCTGACGCCCGCCGAGCCGCCGGCTGTTGGCAGCGTAGCTCCCGATTTCACTCTGACAACCAACGAGGGTAATCAGGCGTCACTGAAAGACTTTCGTGGTAAGTGGGTGGTGCTCTATTTCTACCCGAAAGATTTCACCAGCGGCTGCACGTTGGAAGCCCACAACTTTCAAGCCGATCTTGATAAGTACAAGGCCGCAAACGCGGTGATTCTCGGAGTGAGCGTGGACACGGCTGAATCGCATAAAAGCTTTTGCGCCAAAGAAGGTCTGGCGTTCAAACTCTTGTCGGATGCGGACATGAAAGTCTCGGAAACCTATGGCTCGCTTATGGAGTTCAAGCGTCAGGTGGATGGCAAGGACGTGGTCATGAAGTTGTCGGCCCGGAACACTTTCATTATTGATCCGCAGGGTAAAGTTGCGAAGGTCTTTCTGAAAGTTGGGCCTGCGGGTCATAGCGCTGAAGTCCTGGCCGCGTTGGCTGAACTGCAAAAGTCATAGCGCGACTCAGAGCTTCCGCACGAAGCACTTGCCGGGCAGTGCACGAATCAACTCGCGCATTTCCAGCGTGAGCAGTGCGCTGGTGAGCTGGGTGATCGAAAGCTTTGTAGTTTCCGCGAGCGTATCGATCTGAAGCGGTGAGTCGGTTGTCATCAGTTTGAGTACCACGCGTTCGTGTTCGTTTAAGTCGGTTGGGGCGAGCTGGAGTTGATCAACCAGCTCGCCTTTCTTCTTTTTCTTACTCGGCGGCGGCAAGAGTTGGGCGGCAATCTCAGCCGGCAACTCGCTCGCGATGTCCTGCCATTGTTGCACCAGCTTCGCGCCCGCGCCTTTGATCAAGTAATTCGTGCCGAATGAATTGCGCGAAGTGATGTTGCCGGGAACGGCGAACACTTCCCGGTTTTGTTCCATCGCGAGCCGCGCCGTAATCAATGAACCCGAATTCTCCGCGGCCTCAACGACGACGACCCCCAAACTCAACCCGCTGATCACGCGATTGCGATAAGGAAAGTTTTCCGAGACTGGCGGCGTGCCAAGCGGAAATTGCGTGACCAATGCGCCACCTTTATTCAGAATCTCCATCGCCAGCTTGCTGTGATCCCGTGGATAGAATTGATCGAGACCAGTGCCCATCACCGCGACCGTCTTGCCGCCACCTTCCAACGCGCCGCGATGCGCGGCCGCGTCAATACCGCGCGCCAATCCCGAAATAATTGTGACGCCGCGTTGCGCCAGTTCTCGCGCCAGCATCAACGCGGCGTTCTGGCCATAAGTCGAACAACGACGCGAACCAACAATCGCCACGCAGGGTTGTTCGAGACACTCAGCCCAGGCCCCTTTCACATACAGAGTGACCGGCGGATCGTAGGTTTCGCGCAACAGCGTCGGATAGACTCCATCGTCCAACACCAGAATGTCACCGCCGAGTTTCCGCACTCGTTCGATTTCCTGCTCGGCCCTCTCGTGCAACTCACGATTGGCGATGCTCTCAATCGCTTCCGGCGGCAAACGAAGCAGCGCCAACTCGCGTCTGGGCGCATCGAACACTGATTCCGCCGATCCGAAGTGTTCCAGCAAACGAGCGGTCACACGTGGACCAACACCGGGAGTCATGTTGAGGGCAATCCAATCTTTCATTGCAAGCACTGAGCGGTAAGCAATCAGGAAGCTGGGAATTCGGGAGACCGCTCGAATGCGCAGCAGGAAATATCACGACGGAGTCACTCGGTCAAGCCCCGTTTGGCCGGTTCGACAAAGGCCTTGCCCAGTCGCTACTCTATTACGCCGCTGACGCGGAGGCGCATCTGTTCTGGTGAATGGCGCGGTCTTCAAAACCGTCAGTGAGACTGCGAGAGCAGGCTCAGGTAGGTTCGATTCCTACACGCCTCCGCCAATTTTCTTTCGCCAAAACTGCGATAGACCGCGTCTGAATAGCGGGCTGAAGACCCTAAAGGAGAGACTATGAGGAGCCACTTTAGATTTGCGCTTGCCACTGCGTTCACGGTCATTCTCGTTGCTGCTTTTTCACAGGCACAACCGCGCGTGGCGCGCGGCCGCATCTACACGAAAGCGGACGTGGACCGCATCATCAAACGCGTCGAAGACAGCACCGACAAGTTCAAGAAAGAATTTGATAAGGCGCTGGACCGCAGTCGCCTCAATAATACGAACCGCGAAGATCAGCTGAATGAATATGCGAAAGAGCTGGAGCACGCGACTGACGATCTTCGCAAACATTTCGACAAGACCGACGCCTGGATTGAAAACAAAGAACAAGTGCGTAACTGTCTGTCTCTCGCCTCGAAGATCAACGTCGCCATGCGTAATCGGCGCCTCGGACCGAAAGTTGAAAGTCGCTGGGCAAGCGTGCGTTACGACTTGAACACGCTCGCCGGCGTTTACAATCTGCCGCTGGTGGGTTCCGCGCAGTACTGAAGTTAGAGGCTGCCTCGCAATCCTTCTCATTCACGCCGCGCTAAAGCTCGGCGTGGTGTGTTAGCTAAAGACTGGAAACCGTTTTGAACGGTTCCGGTTTCGTTTGCTACGCCGAGACACCGGGCTAAAGCCTCGGTGTGAATAAGACGATAACAACAGTCACCACATCGGTTGGCCGCACGTCCCCTCCTTGATTTCCCCAATTTGTTTGCGTATTATTCTCGTTTTCGAACGAACGTTCGAATGGTTATCAATCACGGCATGATCAACTTTCAAACTTCACCTGACCAATACAAGCACTGGAAGCTTTCGTTCGATGGACCGGTCGCGCGGCTGACGATGGACGTGCAGGAAGACGAAACGCTCAACGACGGTTACAAACTGAAACTGAATTCGTACGATCTCGGTGTTGATATCGAGCTGGCCGATGCCATTCAGCGGATTCGTTTCGAGCACCCGGAAGTGCGCGCGGTAGTCATCACGAGCCTGAAACCACGAATCTTTTGCGCGGGCGCAAACATTTACATGCTCGGCACATCGTCCCATGCGTTTAAAGTTAACTTCTGCAAATTCACTAACGAAACGCGTTGCGCCATTGAAGATGATTCGCGCGCGTCGGGGCGCCGTTATATCGCCGCGCTGAATGGAACGGCTTCCGGCGGCGGTTACGAACTGGCGATCGCGTGTGATGAAATCTATCTGGTTGATGATGGGAATTCGGCCGTTTCCCTTCCCGAAGTTCCTTTGCTCGGAGTGCTGCCGGGAACGGGTGGTCTGACGCGTTTGGTTGATAAGCGAAAAATCCGGCGCGATCGTGCCGATGTTTTTTCAACGCTTGCTGAAGGCTTGAAAGGCAAGCGCGCGAAAGAGTGGGGACTGATCGACGACACGTTTACGACCAGCAAGTTTCAGAGCTCTATCGATGATCGTGTGGCGCAAATTGTGTCAGAACCTGGAGCGGTAGCGATGGGATCTAGCGCGCCGCTTAAAGGAATCGAACTGACTCCGTTGCAAATCCAGTCAACCGACGACATTCGGGACTACAAGTACGTGTCGCTAAAATCTCATCGCGAGAAGCGTTACGTGGATCTGATCGTGCGCGCGCCGGAAGCTAACCTTCCGACGACGACTGACGCACTTCAGAAACTTGGCGACGATTACTGGCCCATGCGGGCCTATCGCGAACTGGACGACGCGTTGCTACACCTGCGCGTCAACGAGCCGGAAGTTGGCCTCGTGTGCATACGCACTGAAGGCGCAATCGATAATGTCCTGACCGTCGACAAAACGCTTGCCGCCAATCGCGATCACTGGTTGATTCGTGAAATTGTTCTCCAGATGGCGCGCGTATTGCGACGGCTGGATCTCACGGCGAAGAGCTTTTTCTCGATCATCGAACCCGGCGGTTGCTTTGCCGGTAACTTGTTTGAACTGGTGCTCGCTTCCGATCGCAGCTACATGCTGAACAATCCGGATGAAACAGTGGAAGTCGCGCTCAGCGAACTCAACACTGGCGCGTTTCCGATGAGTAACGGACTAACACGGTTGCAGTCCCGATTTCTCGCGGAGCCGAAAAAAGCGTACGAAGCATTTGCGCACGAAGGACCGTTCGACACGGAAGCTGCCGAAGCCGCCGGCCTGGTGACGTTCGCTCCTGATGACCTCGATTGGGATGACGAAATTCGTTTGGCGATCGAAGAGCGCACTTCGCTCTCACCTGACGCACTGACCGGTATGGAAGCGTCACTGCGATTTGCCGGACCTGAAACGATGGATACGAAAATCTACGGGCGACTGACGGCGTGGCAAAACTGGATCTTTCAGCGACCCAATGCAGTTGGGCCGCATGGCGCTTTGACGAATTACGGCAAGCCGACGCAGGCGCAGTTTGATTTTAAGAGAACATAAGAGTTGCTATTTTGACTCATTGATTCATTGAACCAATGAACCGATGGATCAATCAATCAATCAATATCATGAACTTACAAGAACGCATTCCTAACAACGTAAATCTTTCGGAAGACAAACGGCTGCAGCGCGCGCTGGAAAAGTGGCTGCCGAACTTTCTTTCCTGGTGGCACGACATGGGGCCGGATGGCTTTCAGGAGAAAGATGTCTGGCTGCGCACCGCGATTGATGTCGGCAGCGAAGGTTGGGCGCACTTTGATTACGTGAAGATGCCGGAATATCGCTGGGGCATTTTTCTTGAGCCGGCGCAACCGGATGCGCGGGTTGGGTTTGGTGACAACTATGGCGCGCCGGCTTATCAGGAAGTGCCGGGCGAATTTCGCAACGCCCTGCGGCGCATCATCGTCACCCAGGGCGACACTGAACCGGCGTCGGTAGAACAGCAAAGACTGCTCGGTCATACGTGTCCATCGCTGTACGACATGCGCAACCTGTTTCAGGTGAACGTCGAAGAAGGACGGCATCTTTGGGCGATGGTTTATCTGCTGCACGGATATTTCGGCCGCGATGGACGTGATGAAGCTGATGCGTTATTGGAACGACGCAGCGGCAATCCTGACAAACCACGCATCCTTGAAGCGTTTAATCAGCCTTGCGACGACTGGTTGAATTTTTACGCGTTCACGATGTTTACGGATCGCGATGGAAAGTATCAGTTGTCGGCTTTGGCAGAATCCGGATTCGAACCACTCGCGCGCACGTGCCGTTTCATGCTGACGGAAGAAGCCCACCACATGTTCGTCGGCGACACGGGATTAAGTCGCGTGGTCAAACGCACCGCCCAGTTGATGAAGCAGAACCGATCGGAAGATGTGCGCGCGCTCGGCGGCATTCCGCTCGACATTATTCAGAAGTACATCAACTTCTGGTTCAGTTATTCACTCGATTTATTTGGCGGAGAGATTAGCTCAAACTCGGCCGACTTCTTCGCCGCCGGGTTAAAAGGCCGCTTCAAAGAGCAGGAGCAGTACACAGATCACGTCGCCACCGAGGGTTCGTTCACCATGATGGTGGTCGAGAACGGCAAGCTTGTGCCGCGCGAAGTGCCTTTGCGAAATGCTCTGAACGAAGTGCTGCGCGGCGAGTACGTCAAGGATTGCGATAAAGGGCTCGCGCGTTGGAATAAGGCTCTCACGGATGAGGGTTTGAGTGAACGACTTTGCTTACCGAACATTCGTTTCCATCGCCACGTGGGTGAATACGCCGGCCACTCCTTCAACATCGAAGGAAATCTGATTTCGAAAGAGGAATTTGAAGCGAAGAAATCAGAGTGGCTGCCGACAATCGAAGACCGCGAATACGTTCGCAGCCTGATGAGACCGGTCACCGAGGTCGGGAAGATCGCAAACTGGATTGCCCCGCCAACGAGTGGAATCAAAGGCAAGCCGTTCGAGTTTGAATATGTCCGATTGTGACATTGGTTCATTGAATCATTGATTCATTGGCGTCCACTGATTCAATGGATCAATGAGCTGATGAATCAATGGCTCAGTGAGCCAATGGATCAATGAATCAATCTTCACGTTACGATCAGAAGCTCGAACACATTCTGCGCACCTCGGCGCGCATCTTTGCTGACAAGAGCTACCACTCGACCTCAATGCGTGACATATCGCGCGCGACTGGCGCGAGTCTGGCGGGCCTCTACCACTACTGCCAATCGAAAGAAGAGCTGCTGTTCCTGATTCAGGATCATTGCTTTGGTCGTGTGCTCGAACGCCTCGAAGAACGAATCAAGGGAGTCAACGATCCATTTGAAAAGCTGCGCATTTTCATCGACAACCATCTTTCATTCTTCGCCGCGAACATGGCTGAAATGAAAGTTTTGTCACATGAAGCGGAATCGCTTGCAGGAGACTTGCACAAGCACATCTCCACGAAAAAGGAACGATATGCAAAGCTCGCACGCAAGATTCTGCGCGAAATTCAGGAAGAACAGCCCGCGGCGGACCGCGTCGACCCGACGGTGGCCACCTACGCGCTTTTCGGCATGATGAATTGGATTTATAACTGGTACGATCCGGCGGGAAAAATAAGAGTCACTCACCTGGTGGAAAACGTCACGCGTTTGTTTATGAACGGATTCATAAGGGATTCATCGCAAAAACTGAGAACCGATCGCAATAGCCATGATCCGGCGCTGAGCGTCTGGTCTTCGAAATCCGTAAATTAGATCAACGCATGAGGACACGTTTATCGAGCCGGCGATCCCTGCTAACTGTCAGCTTGCTCATCGCTGCCTGCCTGACGAATGTTTCAGTACGCGCGGCGCAGCGTCGATCCCAAAAGCCGTCAACCCAATCCGGACCGGCACACAAGTTCTCTTCGGGTTCTTCGGCGCACGCGATCAGATTTGAGCTAATCAACAGTCTCGTTCTCGTGCAAGCGCGCGTTAACAATTCAGATCCACTCTGGTTTATTTTCGACACCGGCGCGACGAACACGGTGATCGATACTAAGCGCGCCGCCGGGCTCGGGCTCAAAGCACGGGGAAAGATTGTCAGCACCGGTTCAGCTGGGCAGGCAGAGGCTCAAAGCGTGCGCAACACTACGATTCAATTTCCGGGATTTGAAATCGCGCGACTAACCGTTTATACGCTTCCAATCGACTTTTTCTCCGCACATTTTGGCTTCCCCATCAGCGGAATTATCGGGAACGACATCATTGGCCGCGTCGTCTCGGAAATCGATTACGAAAAGAAGGAACTAAGCTTTTACGACGTGACGAGCTATCGCCCCGAAGCCGGCGGTCAAACTTTTCCTGTGACACTTCAGGATCGGCTCCCGATGATCCAGACAGAGTTTGAACTGGCGAACCGACAGTTCTCAGGCATTTTTGAAATCGATACGGGCTCGACCGGAGCCCTTCAAATCAACACGCCTTTTGTCCGCCGTCATCGTCTGTTGTCACTTGCGAAAAGATCCAAAAAAGAACGCCTCGGCGGCGTGGGTGGGACGGCAGAGGCGGTGGCGACACGGCTCGAGAGCGTGACGCTCGGCAAATATCGTCTGGCGAATTCGATTGGTAAGCTGTCGCTGGCGAAGCAGGGTGACTATTCGAGTCGCCGCTACGATGGCCTGCTCGGCGGTCAAATTTTTCGCCGCTTCAAACTAATCGTCGATCTATCCCGGCGCAGAATAACTTTCCAACCTAACAATTCGTTGAACGACCCTTTTGAAGCCGATATGAGCGGATTAGAATTGGTCGCCGATGGCGATGACCTGGCAACCTATGTCATCGATGATCTCGAACCTGGAACGCCCGCGGTCGAAGCCGGCATTAAAGGTGGCGAAACTCTGCTGGCTATCGATGGCCGGCCGGCTTCCGAGTTTTCACTGGAAGAGATTCGCCGCATGTTTATGTATGATGGACGCGAATATGACTTAACGCTGAAACGGGATGCAGAAACGATTCACGTCAAGCTAAAACTTCGAAGATTGGTTTAGAAATGGCCCAAGCACAGAAAGATTTAAGCTCTCAGACAGAAAAGCAATTAATCAGTTACGAGCTGAAGGATGGCATCGCGCTGCTAACGCTGAACGATCCGCCGGCGAATACTTATTCGTACGAGATGATGCAGCAGCTTGATGCGCGCATCCTGAAAGCACGCATGGACGAAGCGGTCCAGGTCATCGTCATCACCGGCGCGGGCGAGAAATTCTTCTGCGCGGGCGCCAACATTGCGATGCTCGGTGAAGTCACGCCCGAGTTCAAATACTATTTCTGTTTGCACGCTAACGAAACGATGTGCCGCCTCGAGCAAACGCCGAAACTCGTCATCGCGGCGATTAACGGTCACTGCGTCGGGGGCGGATTGGAAGTCGCAATGGCGGCAGACCTGCGCATCGCGCGACGCGGCGCGGGGAAAATGGGCTTGCCGGAAGTTAGCCTGGGCGTTTTGCCGGGAACGGGCGGAACACAACGTCTCGCGCGGCTGGTCGGAAAATCAAAAGCGATCGAGTTGATGGCGGCGGGTGAACTGTTTGATTTTGAAAAAGGCGAAACACTCGGGTTGGTGAATCAAATCATCGACGCAACTGATGGCGCGGATTTCCTGAGGCAAACGCTTGATTACGCAAAGCAATTCACGACTCCGCACAAAGCCTCGCGCGCAGTCGGCCGCATCAAGCGCGCGGTGCAGACCGGCGCCGAAATTCCCCTCGAGTCGGGATTGGCGTTGGAACGCGAGCTTCAGCAGCAACTGTTTCAATCGGAAGATGCGAGAGAAGGGCTGGACGCCTACGTAAACAAGCGCAAGGCAGAATTCAAAGGAAAGTAAATCGTGAATCGTAAATAGACAGCGGTTGTCCACGGAACTTCTATTCACGATTGACGATTTACTATTCACCGAGATGCACAACGATCAAATCTTAGTCGCCGAAGACAGTGGCATCGTCACTATCACCCTAAACCGGCCTGAAAAGCTGAATTCGTTTGTCGGGCACATGAGAAGGGATCTCGGTGAAGCTCTCGAGGAAGCCGGAAGTGATCCCGATGTAAGGGTGATTGTCCTCACCGGCGCCGGCCGGGCATTCTGTGCCGGCGGCGACGTGAATTTCATGGCCGAGCTGGTACAACGAAACGATTCGGAAGAGTTCGCGCGGCTGCTCGGCGCGGCGCGACGCGTGATCCTGGCAATCCGCCACATGACCAAGCCCGTCATTGCGTCGATCAACGGACCGGCTTCGGGCGCGGGATTCAATCTCGCGCTTGCGTGCGATTTGCGGATTGCTTCCGCGGACGCAACGTTCAGTCAATCGTTTGTGAAGATCGGCTTTCATCCAGACTGGGGCGGTACCTATTTTCTCCCGCGGATGGTACCGTCGAACATCGCCTGCGAACTTTTCTTTTTTGGCGAGCCGATCAGCGCCCAACGGGCTCTCGACCTGCATCTGGTGAATCGCGTCGTGCCCGCTGATCAGTTGGAGACTGAAACACGCGCGCTGGCGGAACGCTTGCGAGATGGCGCCGCGGTTTCGATCGCTGCCGCTAAGCAGGCCGTCTATGCCAGCGAGCAGGATTCGCTCGACCGCATGTTGCAATACGAGGTCGATGCGCAAATGCGCTGCTTTGCATCTGAAGACGGCCACGAAGGCGTGCGTGCGTTTCTAGAAAAGCGGCCGCCAAATTTCACGGGAAGATAATTTGGAGTGCGCCGGCAGAGCGAAGCGGCGACGGCGCTTAGGATCAGCGACCGTGTTAAGGTATTGATTCGATCCAAAGCGGTTTCGCCGTCCCGATAAATCAGGACTCTGCCACCGCACTCCAAATTTTCGTTTCAATGAAACTCGAGAACCGACTCGCATTCATCACCGGCGGTGGTCGTGGCATAGGCCGCGCGATTGCGATTGCCTTTGCGCGTGAAGGCGCTTCAGTTGCAGTCGCCGCGCGAACGCTCAGACAAGTTCGCGAAGTCGCGAGAGACATAGAGAAAGAGTCTGCGCTCGAAGCGTTGCCGCTGAAATGTGATGTCCGCAACAGCAGCTCGGTGACTGAGGCATTCGATACGTTTCGTAATCATTTCGGCCGCGGACCCGACATCGTTGTCAACAATGCGGGCGTTGCAAAGTCAGAGTTATTTGTGCGGACGGACGAGGCTTTTTGGGTAGAACACCTGGACACAAATCTCGGCGGCACGTTTCGTTGCACGCATGCCGCCCTGCCGGAAATGCTTGAACGAGGCTGGGGCCGCGTTATCAACATTGCATCGATTGCGGGCAAAACTGGTGCGCCTTACGTGTCTGCTTATGCCGCATCAAAGCACGGTGTACTTGGATTAACGCGCTCGGTCGCGCTTGAAGTTGCACAGCAGGGTGTCACGATCAATGCGATCTGTCCTGGATACGTTGACACGGAAATGACTTCGCGCGGAATTGAAAACATCGCGACCAGAACCGGCAAATCAGCGAAACAAGCGTTGGCCGCAATTAAGCGAATGAGCCCGCAGAATCGCATGGTCACGGCGGAAGAGGTCGCGGCCCTCGCGGTCTTGCTCGCGTCAGAAGAAGGTCGCGGCATCAACGGCCAGGCAATCAATGTTGATGGCGGGACAGTGCTGTTTTGATGATCGAGAATCTTAACAATCTCGAACGCACGCATTCGTGCGGCGCATTGCGCAAGGAAAACGTCGGCGAATGCGTGACGTTAATGGGTTGGTGTGCGCGGCGGCGTGACTTTGGGCCACTCACATTTATCGACCTGCGGGATCGCGATGGCATCACGCAAATCGTCGTCAATCAAGAGAAAGCGGCCGAAGCCCACGCCAAAGCGAAAGACGTGCGTGGCGAATACGTCCTGGCGGTGATTGGTGAAGTTGTGCTCCGCGATGAGAACTCGCGCAATCCTAAAATCGCAACCGGCGAGGTCGAAGTACAAGCGCAAGAAATCCGCATTCTGAACGATGCTCGTACGCTCCCATTTCAGCTCGACGCATCTGACGCGGCTCTGGCAGCTGAAGACCTTCGTCTGAAATATCGTTATCTCGATCTGCGCCGTCCGCAGTTGCAAGCGAACCTGCGCCTGCGCCATCAGGTCATTCTGGAAATCAATCGCTACATGGACGAGCAGGGCTTCACGCAAATTGAAACGCCTAATCTGATCAAATCTACGCCTGAAGGCGCGCGCGATTACATCGTCCCATCGCGGGTGCAGCCCGGTAAATTTTTTGCCCTGCCTCAGAGCCCGCAAATCTTCAAACAGATTTGCATGATTGCCGGCTTGGACAAGTACTACCAAATTGCGCGCTGCTTCCGCGACGAAGACTTGCGCGCGGATCGCCAGCCTGAATTTTCTCAACTCGACGTCGAGTTGAGTTTCGCGACCCCTGAACAGGTCTACGCGCTCGTGGAAGGATTGTTCACGCGAGTTTTTCGCATCATCGGTGTTGAGTTGCAGACACCGTTTCCACGATTCAATTTCGTCGAGGTAGTGCGCCGTTTTGGTTCCGATAAGCCAGATCTGCGGATTCCCGCGATGGAGTTGCAGGACCTTTCTCCGAAACTCGCGGAAACAACTTTTGCGCCTTACGCCTCAGTACTGTCCGCCGGCGGCGAAATCAAAGGCATCGTCGTGAGCGGTGGCGCGTTGATGTCGCGCAAGACGCTCGACGAGCTGCAGGAGTTTGTGAAGCGTTACGGCGCCACGGCGCTCGCGTGGATCAAACTTGGCGATGAACTGACGTCCTCGCTATTGAAAGCGCTCGGTAACGATAAAGTCGTCGATCTCGCCGGAATCGTGGGCGCACAGAAAGGCGATGCAGTCTTAATCGTCGCAGGAAAATCCGACGTTGTAGCGGCAAGTCTCGGCGCGCTGCGGAACGAAGTCGCGAAACGCGAGCAGCTGATTCCCGAAGGCGTCTACGCGCCTTTGTGGGTCACTGAGTTTCCGATGTTCGAGTACCACGAAGACGATGGCCGCCACTATGCGATGCACCATCCGTTCACTTCACCGCTGGACGAAGACGTGCCGGTGCTCGAACAGGCAGTCAACGGCCACACTGAACTGTTGGGGCAATTGCGCGCGAAAGCGTACGACGCGGTCATCAACGGCGTAGAAGTCGCCGGCGGTTCAATCAGAATTCATCGTCGCGATGTGCAGGCACTCGTCTTCAAAGCGTTGGGCATGAGCGAAGCGCAGGCCCGCGCTCGCTTTGGCTTCTTCCTCGACGCCCTGGCGTACGGCACGCCGCCGCATGGCGGCATCGCTTCGGGGATCGAACGCACGCTGATGGTTTTGGTGCCGACCGAAAACATTCGCGACGTGATGGCTTTTCCGAAGACTGCTTCGGCGCAGGACTTGATGATTGACGCGCCGGGCGAAGTTGATGCGAAGCAGTTGGAGGAGTTGCGTTTGAAGATTGTCAACGATTAAGCCATCGCCCAGTCTTCGTCCCGTTAGGGACGAAATGTCTATAGAAAAGGACTGTCGCAATCAAAGCTGGCTCCGTTAGGAGCGTCATGTCGGTCAATTAGTTAATGACGCTCCTAACGGAGCTTGCTCATTTAGAGAATCGGCCTCTATAAATATTTCGGCTCCTAACGGAGCGAGCGTGAATCTTGATGTTAAGGATTACCAGACGACAATTCGATGACATCATATCGCATGCTCGCGACGCCGCGCCCCACGAATGCTGCGGACTGATCGGGGGGTCAACCAACGGTCAAGCGCAAACAATCTATCCGGCGAAGAATGTGGCCGTCGATCCGCTCGTCACGTACGAAGCCGCTACCGAAGATCTGTTTGCCGCGCAACGCGCGATGCGCGAGCGCGGCGAACAACTGCTCGCGATTTACCACTCACATCCGCGCGCTAGCAACCCTGAGCCATCTCCCACGGACGTGCGTCTTGCCTACTATCCATCAGCGGTTTACCTTATTGCTGGATTGGCAAATGACGAACCCTGCTTGCGCGCTTTTCGCATTGACGAACGCACAGGCAGTTGGGAAGCGATCGATTACGAAATCATTTGAAGTCGGGCACTGAAACTCAGCCGTTCGGCGCGGCGTAGCCACCTCGAGATGGAACCGAAGCGCAGCAAATACGATACGAATCCTCTCGATGAAAACGTTGCGGATCGCGCGGCGGAATCTTTTACTCGCGACACCGGGTCGCCGGCCGATCCGGGCACCCAAGACATGTCGGGAGCCGCTACGCGAGACATTGGCCGCACGTCGCACGAAGTAGCGCGCAACGATCCGGACGCTGAAGCGGCGACCAGACGGATTGATGATTCCTATCCTTCGGTTTTTGTTTCGCGAAATCCGCGCCACCAGACGTATGAACCACCACGGCCGGTGGCCCCAGCGAACATCTACCAACCACCGCCAGTTCCACCGCCGCAGATCTATCAAAGACCGCCCGTTCCACAAGCGCCAGGCGAACGCAAGATCCCGGGGATAAACATCTCCGAGAAGTGGGCGAATGCTTTCCCTTATTTTCCTTTTTATATTGGGCTCGTCGCGTCGGTTATCGAATTGCTTCTGGTTCCGCGAAACGAAAGTCGCACACGCTTTCACGCCGCCCAGGCATTCGCTTTGCATGTCGCAATTCTCGCGATCAGCACTGCCTTCACCATTCTTAGGCTAATAACTGATAGCGGCATTGGTTCAGGCTTGTTTCGATTCGCCGCGTTTATTTTTCTGATCGTGTCGACGATTCGTGTTTTGAAAGGAAAGCCTCATCACATTTCCGTACTCGATGACGCCAGGAATTGGGTCAATCAAAAAATCGGACCGCGCAAGTAAAGCTTTCCGATTTTCCACGCTGCCGCCACCTGTTTTCTGGGTTCGTGGGCGCCGCCGCTTTGCTTACGCTTCAAACAATTGCACAATAGTCCTGCTCGGAAATATCAAGACTGGCCAGGGTCGCATTTTCGTTACACCAATCCCCGCAAGAAATTAGGCGACGCGCAATTGCACGCGCTGTCGTAAGTTGAAAACATAATTGAAGCTCGAAAACTAGTTTCCATGAGCGCAAAAGTGCAACTCGAAACCACGCCCGAACTGGATCAACTTTGTATCAACACAATTCGCACGCTGGCCATTGACGCGGTGCAGAAGGCGAACTCAGGACATCCCGGTCTGCCGCTTGGTGCAGCGCCGATGGCTTATGTTCTATGGACACGCTTCATGCGCTTCAATCCGAAAAACCCGAAGTGGCACAACCGCGATCGCTTCCTGCTCTCAGCGGGCCACGGTTGCATGCTGCTTTACGCGTTGCTGTACCTGACCGGATACGAGCTGTCGCTCGACGAAATCAAGAATTTTCGTCAATGGGGATCGAAGACCCCGGGGCACCCCGAGTACGGACTCGCTCCGGGCGTTGAAATTACAACGGGACCACTTGGCCAGGGTTTCGCCAACGGCGTCGGAATGGCCATGGGCGGCGCGCATTTGGCCGCGAAATTCAATCAGAAGAATTTTTCGCTGATCGATCATCACGTCTATGCAATCGTCTCGGACGGAGACTTGATGGAAGGTGTGGCGTCAGAGGCTGCGTCGCTGGCGGGACATCTTAGACTTGGGAAGCTCATCTACCTTTACGACGACAACCACGTCACCATCGAAGGCTTCACCGACCTGGCGTTTTCTGAAGACGTGCCGAAGCGGTTCGAATCGTACGGCTGGCACACTTCAACTGTTGAAGACGGAAATGATCTTGCCGCCATCGAAGCCGCCATTCGGGACGCGCAATCGGTGGCTGATCAGCCTTCTTTGATTTCGGTGAAAACGACTATCGGTTACGGCATGCCGACCGCCGGCACGCGCAAAGCACACAGTGACGCTCCCGGTGACGAAGCCGTGCGCGAAACGAAGCGCCATCTGGGCTGGCCCGAAGACAAACAGTTCTACGTTCCGGAAGAGGCGTTGGAGCACTTTCGCAAGGCAATCGACCGCGGCGCCAAGTATGAAAATGAATGGGACGAATTGGTCAACGAGTACGGCAAGAAACATGAAGACCTTGGCAAGCTTTGGCAGCAGACCACGAGCGGCGAGTTGCCCGCCGATTGGGAGAGACATCTCCCGTCGTTCGACGATGCCGAAGCCATGGCTACGCGCGTTGCGAGCGGGAAAGTCATCAACGCGCTCGCGCCGCATATGCCGTTGCTGATTGGCGGCTCGGCGGACCTCGGCGTTTCGAACAACACCGACATCAAGGATGGCGGCAGCTTCGAAGCCGGGACCTATGACGGCCGTATCTTTCATTTCGGCGTTCGTGAACACGCAATGGGGGCGACGCTGACTGGAATGTCTTTGAACGGCGGGCTGATTCCCTTCGGCGGCACGTTCCTGACTTTTTCGGATTACATGCGGCCCGCAATTCGTCTCGCTTGTTTGTCAGAAGTTCAGGTTATTTACGTTTTCACGCACGATTCGGTCGGACTTGGCGAAGATGGTCCCACGCATCAACCGATCGAACATCTCGCGGCGTTGCGCGCGATTCCGCATCTGTTTGTAATTCGTCCTGCCGACGTTCACGAAGTGCGCGAGGCTTGGCGACTCGCAATCCTGCGCCGCGATGCTCCTACTGCACTCGCGCTCACAAGACAGAAAGTCCCGCTCATCGATCGAAAGAAGTTTGCGCCAGCGGAGGGACTGCGCCGCGGTGGATACGTACTTGCTGAAGCTGAAGCGTCAGATGGTGAGCACGGCAGTAGCCCGACTCCGCAGCTAATTCTGATCGCGACTGGTTCCGAAGTTTCACTAGCACTCGACGCGCGCGCGCAACTTCAGAGCGACGGAATTCCGACGCAGGTCATCTCAATGCCGTGCGTCGAACTCTTCGAAGAACAACCGCCGGATTATAGCGACCAGGTTTTACCACCTTCAGTCACTGCGCGGCTGTCGATCGAAGCCGGTGTCGGCCAAGGTTGGGATCGATATGTCGGGCCAAAAGGCGACAAGATTTGTCTTGAAAGATTCGGTGCTTCGGCTCCCGGCGATGTGGCACTTAAGAATCTTGGATTCAACGTCGAGAACGTCGTGAAAAAGGCGCGAGCTTTGTTGGGCTAATCTTTGCGTTACTTTTTTAGTGCCTTTGCGTAAAGCGATCTCACGCCAAGCCGCCAGCTCGCAGAGGATCGCAAAGAGTTCTCGCGTGCTAGAATGCACGCACGCTTTCATTAACTTAGCTTCTTACAGGGGGAAAACATGGCAGACGTTTCTATTCGTCCAAAACCAAATGGACCTTATCTCATTGAAGGTGACGTAGAGATTTACGACACCGCCGGCAATCGCATCTCTACCGAAGGCCGGCCGCGCATTGCTTTGTGCCGGTGTGGCGCTTCTTCGAACAAGCCTTTCTGTGACGGCACCCACAGCAAGATCGGTTTCCAAGCCGCGGAAACGATCAATCCGGAAAGCGCTGAACCGTTCGCGTAGTCATCTTGCTCCCTCTCCTTCTGGCAGAGGGTTGGGGTGAGGGACGAAGTTACTGGGCGCTAAAACCCTCACCCTAGCCCCTCCCGGAGGGAGAGGGAAAATCGCTCGTGACAACTCGCAAAACTTCATTAGTTGGCATTCTCATTCTCGCGCTGTCGCTCGTCGGTTCTTCCGTCCGATCGGCAGCGCGAACTGCACCCGCCGGCCACGCACACACAATTCGCGTGATGACCTACAACATCCACGTCGGTGTCGGCATGGACAAGAAGCTCGACCTGCCACGGATCGCGAAAGTCATCAACGATCAGAAAGCTGATCTCGTGGGTTTGCAGGAAGTCGATCGCGGCGTCGAACGCACACAGCGGATTGATGAAATTGCCGAACTGGCAAAGCTAACGAAGATGGATTACGCCTTTGCGTTTAATCTACCGTATCAGGGCGGACAATACGGCGTGGCGATTCTTTCACGCTTTCGCATCCTCGCGACTGACCATCGTCATTACAAGAACCTCCGGGAGGCCGAGCGCCGCGGCTTCATTCGCGCGGAAGTGCTCGCGCACGGGCAAAAACTGAACTTTGTTACGACGCACCTGGACTACCAGTACGAAGATGGCCGCGTGTTTGAAACGGAACAACTGCTCGCGGGAATCAAGGACGTAAAAGCGCCTCTCATCATCGTCGGCGATTTCAATGACATTCCAACAGGCGGGGCTTACAAATTGATGCGCCTGTCTTTTGACGACGCGTGGTCGCCGAGTAATCCCAACAGCGAGGGATTCAGTTATCCGGCCGACAAACCAACAAAGCGCATCGATTATATTTTCACACGCTCGGCAGATCGAATAAGAGCAAAGCGTGCTTGGATTCCTGAGACGCTAGCTTCCGATCACGTTCCGGTTGTGGCTGAGGTAGAGATCAGATTCTGATTGAACGGCCACTCACCGCGCAAACGCGCGCGAACGAAGTAGATAATCAAGCCGACCACAACCAAAACTGCCGCGTAACGAATCTCTTTCAAGAAATTCTTACGTTCGATGAGCACGTAAACGAATCCTCCGAGCGCAATCAGCGCCGGCAACGGATAGAGCCACATGCGAAACGGGCGCGGCAGATCAGGACGACGCACGCGCAAGACAATCACGCCGACAATCTGCGCAAGGAACTGCACGAGGATACGAATCACGACCAGCGCCGCAATCACATCCGCCAACCGGAAGAAACAGAACACCGTTGCGATTCCCCCCATCACCAACAGCGAGACGTAAGGAAAGCGATGTCGAGTGTGGATTTTGGCAAAGACGTGAAAGTAGTTGCCGTCGCGTGCGGCCGCGAACGGCACACGGGAATAACCCAGCAACAAACTGAACACGGACGCGAACGCCGTCCACATAATCAATGCGGTCGCGACAACGCCGGCCTTAGTACCGTAAAGGCGCTCCATGAACGACGCGATCACGTAACGCTGGGCTGGTGTGTCAGCGGTGCTCGCAAATTCGCGCCACGGAATGACGCCAAGGATCGAAATATTCATCACGATATAGATAATCGCGACGAACAAGATTGAAAGCAGCACCGCACGCGGGATGTTGCGTCCCGGATCTTTCACTTCGCCACCGAAGAAGCAGACGTTGTAATAGCCCCAATAATCGTAAACTGCGACGAGCAGCGCCGCGCCCAGACCGGTGAAGAATTCGGGCCGCAGAGCAAATGCACCGGCCGGAAAGTCGAACGCGAGTTTCGCATCGAAATGCGTGACGCCTGCGAATATCACCCACAAGATCGTCAGCATCACGCCGACCCATAAGAACTTTGACAGCCGCTCGATTAGTGTAATGCGCCGGTACAAGAGAAAAACTGCGACGCCCAACGCGCCGATGGCGACCAGGACAACCGGGATCGCGTTGATTTCAACGACTCCCAGAACAGGCAACGTCACTTTCTTTGCGTTGCCGAGCGCGGGGAAAATATAAGTCGCGTACTGGGCTAAGCCGATGGTGCCTGAGGCGATCGAAAGCGGTGCGCTGAAGGTCAGTTGCCAAATGAAGAGAAATGACATGAGGTGGCCAAGCTTTCGCGGGCCGTAAATCTCTGACAAGTAGCGATACGAACCACCCGAACCAGGAAGGGCGGCGCCGAGTTCCGCCCAAACAAGTCCGTCGCAAATGACCAACACCGCGCCCAGAATCCAACCGAGCATCGCCTGCGGCCCACCCATCGCCGCGATGATCAGCGGAATCGTGATGAACGGCCCGACGCCAATCATGTCGATCATGTTCAGCGTCGTCGCGCCCCACAGGCCGACACCGCGAATGAGCTCTTGTTCGTCATTCGCAGCCGTCGATGCCGGCGCTCTCGATTCTGTGGACATTAGCGAGAGTGTTTACGTGAAAATTAGCAGCTTGTCGAGTTGCGGCTGCTCCGCTCCGTTTCGGAGCGAAATGTTTATAGAATCAACAAACCTAATTGCTCCAAAGCTCCTTTAGGAGCGATATACATTTCGCTCCTAAAGGAGCTTCGTGATGTAATTGGGGCGTCGTAGAGCTATAAACATTTCGGCCCTAACGGACCGAACTCCAGGACACTTAGTTATGAAGACCTTCAAGAGAACGATTGCCATTCGTTACATTCTCGCGGCGGTTGCGCTCATCGCGATCGTCAATTCGCCACGTTCGCAACAACCGGCGGCCGCTCAACCGACAGCCGAAGATCGCGTAGCGCTCTACCAGGCACTTCTCGATCTTCAGAACCCCTGGACGGTGATGTGCGTCGCCGCGCATCCGGACGATGAAGACGGTACGTCGCTCATCGTGATGCGTCACAAGTATGGGGCGCATACGGTCAGCCTGTTTTCGACGTTTGGCGAAGGCGGACAGAACGCGATCGGTCCGGAACTGTACGAAGAACTCGGAGCGATCCGCGCGCGCGAGACCATGGCGGCGGCTGAGATTCAAGGATCGGAACCATATTTTCTCGGCTTGAAAGATTTTGGATTTTCCAAAACGCGTGACGAAGCATTCAGGTTCTGGGGACACGAAGAAGCTCTACGCCGGATGGTTTTGCAGATTCGCAAACTTCGGCCCGACGTGATCATCACGAATCACTCGACGACGAGCAATGATCACGGCCAGCATCAAGCGACGGCCTTGATGGTGGTTGAAGCCTTCGACGCAGCCGCCGATCCATCAAAGTTTGCCGACCAGTTGAAGGATGGTGTGACGACCTGGCAAGTGCAGCGATTGTTCGTGCGCACCCGCGGTAATCAACAGCAAGCCGCCAATACGCAAATCATTACCATCGATCCGAACGAAAAGGATCCGGTGCGTGGTGTCGTTTATGCCGAAGAAGCCTTGCGAGGTCTGCAACAGCATGCCACCCAGGGCCCCTGGCCAAAGAGCTTCGAGGAGTACAGAAACCGCTTCCGAGCTTTCAGCGGACAGAATGCACCAACAGGACAATTGCCGATGATTCGGTACGCGCTGGTGAAGTCGGCCAAAGACGTCGCGCCGATGCCCGCTCAGGAATCACACAACTTTCTCGACGGATTACGGTTGCCTGAACAAGTCGCAGCCGAATCAGCCGTTCCGACTTTGAACGGATCATTGCTCGATCTCTCAGCGAATCGCGACCAGGCGCTCGCGCAACTGATCGAAGGATTCAAACGCGGAAGTTATGGTCACGTCGTGGCGCGGCCGGTCGACCCCGCACGACTCGCACGCATCAAGGACCGAGTCGAACAAGCGATGGCAATGGCGGCCGGAATTAGTCTCGACGTGAAGCCGTCTGAGACAACGGTTGTGCCTGGCTCTGTGATCAGTCTGTCCGTCCGGGACGCGAACGAAAACAAGTCAACAACCGTGCGCGACTGTAGTTCGTGGATTGCTTCGCGACCGGACGTTCTTGCGAAAGATTCGAAGGTGCGCATCCCTGCGGACGCTCCGATCAACACGCCGCTGTCGCGACACTTGTACGAGCCAAACGCCCTCGGTCTGGAAATCGATACTCGCTGCACAGTTGAAGCAGCCGGCGCAAAGTTCAATCTGGATCGCGCAACCAGGGTAGATGTTGCGCCGCCAATTGAAATAGACGCGATCAGTAATTCGCCGATTGTGACGACGCCTGCGACTGATGGCAAATGCGGCTTTCGTGCCGTTGACTTCAAACTGCGCCTGACGAATCACCTGGAAGTCTCGTCTGCGGGTGAGATCAATCGTTTCTCAACGATCGGGCCGATTGTGGGACGTGGAAATGCCACTCGGAGAATTGCACTACGGCCTCGCGAGACGACCGAAACGGCATTCGGCGTAGACGGATGTGAGTTATCAAAGGCACGGGGCGGGATTACGTTCATGTTGAGTAACACTCAATTAAAGGTCACGCCCACACTTCTTGTTCCCGTGATAGTTGCCAACGCTCAAGTCGCGCCGAGTCTTCGCGTTGGATACATCCGCGGCTTCGACTTCAGTCTGCCCAACGCCCTCAATGCGCTTGGCGTCGAGTCCAAAGAGTTGAGCGTCGATGAAGTGAAGACCGGCAACCTGTCGCAATTCACTTCGGTCATCGTCGACAATCGCGTCTACGAATCAAAGCCTGAATTGATCGCAGTGAATCAGAAGTTGCTTGATTACGCGAATGCCGGCGGGACGCTCATCGTCTTCTATCACAAGTCTGATGAATGGAATCCTGACGAGAGACGCAATCGTCCGCAGCTTGCTCCTTACAAGCTGATCCTCGGCGGGGAACGGATCACGGATGAGAATGCGCCAATTAGTTTTCTTGAACCCGATCATCCTTTGCTGAACACGCCAAACAAATTGGGACAGGATGATTTCAAAGATTGGATTCAGGAGCGCGGGCTTTATTACCCGAAGGAGTGGGACCCGCAGTTTCACGCGTTGCTGCAGTCAAACGATCCGGGCGAGCAGCCTTTGAAAGGTGGATTGCTGGTCGCTGATTACGGCAAGGGCCACTACATCTACACGAGTATGGTGTGGTATCGCGAGTTGCGCGGCGGCATTCCCGGCGCGTATCGCATGCTGGCCAACATGATTAGCTACGGTGCGCAAGCGAAGTAAAAAGGTAAAGGCAAAAGGAAAATGTCACAGCGCGAAGCTCTTTTGCCTTTTTACTCTTTCCTTTTTACTCCCCCTCCAGTTTCTCTCTTACGCGTTCCAAAAAATCCTCGATCGCCGCATTGATCCTTCTTTGTAGCGCCGAATTCAAACGCGCTTCACTCATCAAAGCGACGCCCGGATGCAACTCCCAAGCGCGTTTGCGCCGCAGCTCTACCTGCTGCGATATGTCGACAAGTGTGCGGACGTCGTTGCTGGAAAACTTTAGCGAATAGCGCAAAAGGTTCTTTGTCTCATTCAGCGCGGGCACCCATTCGATGGTATTTGGATTCGGAGAAGTGTCGCGCACGGGAAACGAAAAGCGGATGCGGCCGACGGGCGTGTCGGTGGCGATGGTCCAGCGGGCCAGCCCCGGCTCGCGATGAATCCCTTCAATTCCCCAGAGCATTTCCGAAAGATTCTTTAAGTCCGCAAAGAAGTCGCGGACCTTTTGCAGCGGAGCTGCGACTTCGAATTCTTTCTTGAATGATGACTTGACGCGAAACATAAAAAGACGGACATCAGAGATCAGAAGTCAGAGGTCAGAACCAACGTCCGATCTCAGATGTCTGACCTCTGATGTCTGATGTCTTTTGCTAAACCTGCTGCGGCTCGTTTCCAGAATCTTCATGCCAGCACTGCGTGCACCACCGATGGCGCGCCATACGCTCTTCAGCCGAATAGTGCGCAGACGCGGGCAATCGCTTCACAATTTCCTGCTCTTCATCGCTGAGTTCTTCCCACTTGCGCAGGCGACCGACGCGGCACCGTGGACATTCATTTTGGTTCATGATTTAAGCCAACCTCGATTCCCATGATTCGATCGTAAGCGATCCGAATGTGGCGCATCCGCGATTGTAATTCCGTCACGAGTTCATCCGGTGCGGAATAGCCCAATCGTCGCGCAATGTCCCACAAGGCTGGGTGACCGGCAGTCGGCAACGTCGCCGATCGTCCGACAATCAGACGCATCTCGTGATCGACCGAACGTAACAAACGGTATCCTTCGGAGAGCGCTTGGAAATCACTTTGTTCGATAGACTTCGCCTCATGGAGTTGCTCAAGCGTTTTCAGCGTCGTTCGATCTCGTTCATCATCGGGCACGTTATCGTGAAGCTGCAAGTAGCGCACCGCGAAATAAACGTCCAACATACCGCCACCGCCATGCTTAATATTTATTCCGGCGTTGCGACGCGCAGTCTTTTCTTTTTCCAGGCGCGCACGTACGCGTCGTGTCTCTGCCGCCAGCGATGCGGAATCGATTTGCCGGGCCAAATCGTGTATCAACGTGCGCGCGGACGATTCGATGCCGGCGCCGAATTGCTGATCACCCGCCACCGCGCGCAATTTCACATAAGCCAGCCATTCCCAAATGCCGGCGCGATTTCTCAGATAGGAAAGAAAGCTATCGCTGCTTGAGACAATCGGACCCTTTTGGCCGTCAGGCCGCAAACGCAAATCAACGCGATAAAGCGAACCCTCGCGCGTTAGATTCGATAAAGCAGCGACCATTAGCTCAACGAGCCGCGCATACGCTTCCTCGTGGGTGAGCGCTGCGACTGGTGAGGGAGAATCGGGATCGTAGATCGCGACAATGTCGATATCTGATCCGTAATCCATGCCGCGACTCGCCAGCCGGCCGAGACCGAGAATCGTCAAACGCGGTTCGCTAGCCAACGATCCGTGCCGTTGGGCCAATTCGCTTTTCGCGATCCTGAGCGCGACGTCGATGCTTGCGTTCGCCAGCGCGGTCAGTCTTTCGTTCAACGCTTCAGCCGTCATCAGACCAGCCGCATCGACGAACGCGATTTCAACCAGGGCTGCCGACCACCTGCGCCTGAGCTCATCCAACTGCGTGGGGAAAGTGGGCTGATCAAGTGCGCCCGAAAGCTCTGAATGATAATTACGCGCACGAATCGCTTCGGCTGAAGCAGTCAGCGAATGGATCAGCACCGGGCGTGATGCGATCAACTCTCCCATCGGTTCCGATGCGCCGACTAACTGAATCAGCGATTCAACTTCGGCAACCGCGAGCGACTGTGGCGCAGTTTCCTTTTCCAGTGAGCGTGCAATTCTTAGCACGAAGGAAAGACTTCTTCGCGGATTCAGTGAGGAATCGGCTTTACTTCGAAGTAGTCCGGCCAATCTATTGACATGCTTATCCTCACTTCCAACTGTTTCAGTAGTGGTGGCGTTCAAAAACCTGACAAGGATTGAGGCCGCCTTCGACGCCGCCACCACATCAGGATCGATTGTTTCAGCGATTTCCGACGGGCGCTTAGCGCGCGCATCCGCGGCCAGAATCGCTCTGGTGTCGCCGAATACTCGGTCAAATGCAGTTCGCACATTTGTCGCGTGCCTCGTCATTGCCCCCTCGAATTGCTCGAGAGACTGCTCGCCTAAGAAGTTCATGCGCCGCGCGATCAACTCGCGTCGTTTCGAGTCGAACGGTATCGTATGCGTTTGCAGACCATGTTCCATCTGCAGACGATGCTCGAGACAACGCCAGAATTGATACGCGTCGGAGAGTTGTGAGTACTCGACTTCGCTAATCAGTCCGCGATCGGCGAGGCGCGCCATGCTAATGAGCGTCTGCGGCGCACGCAGCCACTCATCGCGACCGCCGAACGCGAGTTGGAGCGCCTGCACGATGAATTCGATTTCGCGAATTCCGCCGCGGCCCAGCTTTACGTTGAAACCTTTGTCGGTTCGCTCGCGTTGAATGTCGATCTTCTGTTTTGAAAGATGAACGCTCTCCAGCGCTGACGCGACACTGACGTCAGGCCGGTAGACCTGAGGCGTAATGGCTGCGGCAAAGCGATTGAAGAGCTGATCCGATCCGGCTGAAGACCGGGCGCGAATCAAAGTTTGCAGCTCCCAATCCTCCGCGTTCGTCTGGTAGTACCGCACGGCTTCGTCAAAGGAACAAGCGAGCGTGCCTTCACGTCCATGTGGCCGCAAGCGCACATCGACACGATAAGCCGCTCCTTCTCCGGTCGGCTCGCTTACCAAACGCAGTATATTCTCGGCGATCTTGACATAATACTCGCGATTCGTAATCTGACCGCGCACGCCGCCGGCGGACGTCGTGCCGTCATGGGAAAACAAAAAGATCAGATCGATATCCGAAGCGTAATTTAATTCGCGCGAACCAAGTTTGCCGAGCGCGACCACACAGAATTCAGTGCCGGTGATGCGACCTTCGGCGTCGATTCGTTGCGGCGATCCGTAACGATTGTCTAGAACCTGGCGCGATAATCTCAGCGCATACTCCAAAACTGCGTCCGCAAGATTCGAAAGTTCGTCAGTCGTTTCCGCCACGGTATGCACGCGGCGAATGTCATACAGGTAAACGCGCAGCAATTCTCGCCGCCGAAAGCGCGCAAACATGTCATGCGGATTGAGAGTTGAGTGCGTCAGCGCAAATCGCGCGAGGGACTCCCCGAGATCTTCACGACTGCGAACCCGCGCTTCGACTCGTTCGCGTTGCAGCCACTGAATGTAATCAGGATTCTGTTCGAGCGTCGTCGCGAGCAGCGGACTCCACGCAGCAAGCGTCAGCACATCGAACAACAGTCCGGTGTCGCGCTCGAGCAGTTTCGCAACCGAGGGGTGGTTCTGAATGAGCCGATCGTAGAGAACACGAGGCGTGTGCGATTCAGGAAGTCTTTCGAGCAAACGGTCGAGCGCCTCGTGCGGCATGTAGCCTATATTACGCGGCGAGGTTACCGAACCGCGAACGGTAAGAAGGTGTCAGTACCTGGAGCGGTAGCGACGGGATCAGTCACGTTGTACTCAGGTTTACAGACTAGATCGATGCGCTTGCGTCAGAGCCAGAGCGGCGCGACCGGACTAAGCACTTCAACTTCCTTGATCCGGTCGCTACCGCTCCCGCTACTGACACGTGGCGTTGCCGCTAAACGTCGTAGTACATCGAAAATTCCAGTGGATGCGGTCGCAGACGCAACGGCTGAATCTCGCGTTCGCGCTTGTACGAAATCCACCGGTCGATGATTTGGGGCGTGAAGACGTCCCCTTTCAGCAGAAAGTCGTGGTCGTTCTCCAGAGCATTGAGTGAATCATCTAACGAACCCGGCAAACTCGGCACATCTTTTAATTCTTCCGGTGAAAGATCGTAGATGTCTTTGTCGAGCGGCGCGCCGGGATCGATCCGATTCTGAATGCCATCAATTCCCGCCATCAACATCGCTGAAAACGCGATGTAGGGATTGCATGACGGATCGGGAGGACGGAACTCCAACCGCTTCAGCTTAGGATTCGTTGAGAACATCGGAATACGAATCGCGGCGGAACGATTGCGCGCGGAATAGGCGAGATTCACCGGCGCTTCGAAACCAGGCACAAGCCGTTTGTAACTGTTCGTCGTCGGTGCCGCAAACGCGACGATCGCCGCCGCATGTTTTAGCAGTCCGCCGATGTAGTGCAAAGCTGTTTCAGACAATCCGGCATAGCCATCGCCGGCGAACAGCGGCTTGTCGCCTTTCCAAAGCGACTGGTGACAGTGCATTCCCGATCCGTTGTCGCCGAAGAGCGGCTTTGGCATGAAGGTCGCCGTCTTTCCGTTACGGCGCGCAGTGTTTTTGACGACGTGCTTGAAGATTTGCAGATTGTCGGCCGTGCCCAACAGATTCGAGAAACGAAAATCGATTTCGCATTGACCGGCCGTGGCCACTTCGTGGTGCAGACATTCGACGTCAATTCCACACTCCGCGAGTATCAGGGAAATCTCTGAACGGATGTCGATAAGCGTATCAATCGGCGCGCACGGGACGTAACCTTCTTTCGGGCGAATACGATGGCCAAGATTCGGGCCATTATCGTCCGCCTCGCGACCGCTGTTCCAATGACCTTCATCAGAATTGATTACATAGCCGGCGCGCTGCGGCTCGTTTTCGAACTGCACGCTGTCAAAGACAAAGAATTCGGCTTCCGGACCAAAGTTCGCGACGTCGGCGATGCCGGTGCTCTTCAAATAACTTTCGGCGCGAACGGCGACGCTGCGCGGGTCGAACGCATAACCCTGCCGTGAAATCGGATCGACGGCATTACAGACAACGCACAGTGTCGGTTCCTGCGTAAAAGGATCCATCCAGACCTTGTAAGGGTCCGGGATCAGCAACATGTCTGATTCGTGAATTGCTGCCCACCCGCGAATCGACGACGCGTCAAAGCCGAAGCCATCTTCGAAAGATCCTTCGTCCAGTTGGCTGATGGGGAAAGTGAGGTGCTGGCAGGATCCGGGAAGATCCGTAAAGCGGGTGGAAACGAACTTCGCACCCTGTTCCGAGGCGTACTTCAACACAGATTTAGCGTTCATTTAATCTCCTATCGAAATAAAAGTGAGTGATGTTGCTGACCTTCGCCCCGAAGCGTTTATTTGGTGCGAAGCCTTTGCTGGAATGAACCGTGTGGGACGCGCGAAACGTCATCAACCGCGCAACTAAAAAACGTGCATTATAACTGCGGATTTGTTTCTGTCAATGGATTTGTTCGAATTTATGTTGTGATATCACGCCGCAGAAACTGGTGCAAGTGAGCAACTCAGCGACGAAAACATCACATTTGCGGCCAAAAAAAGCTATAGAAAAACCGCCTGTTTTCTGTTAAATTTTCCGGTCAAGGTTCCAACCCCAACAGATCCGCCCGGAAGAGCATTCCCGACCCGTCGGAATTGCCGCGCGGACTAACGCGTGGAAGCCTCGTCAGGGAGAAACCGCTAGTTGACCACTGCTATCGAACAGACCGTCGAAACCTACGGAATTGAGAATTGGGGCGCAGGCTATTTCGACGTAAATCGAAAAGGAAATCTTGTCGTTCGCCCCGGCGAAGGCGACCCACGCACCGCTGACGTGCGCGAGATTATCGACGATTTGGCGCGGCGCGGAATTACCGCGCCGGTGCTGCTCCGCTTTCCGCAACTCGTCGCCGCACAAGTGCGCAAGCTGCAACGCGCCTTCAGTAAGTCGATCCGCGAATTCGAGTACCAGGGTGCGCACATGTGCGTCTACCCGATGAAGGTAAACCAGCAACGCTCAGTCGTCGAAGAGTACCTGCGCGAAGGATCTCGTTACGACTTCGGGCTGGAAGCCGGATCGAAACCGGAGCTCTACGCCGCGCTCGCGTTGGAGCAATCACCCGACAGCTTGCTCGTCCTCAACGGGTTCAAGGACGAAGAATTCATTGAGTTGGCATTCGCCGGTGCGAAGGCCGGTAAGCGCGTCGTTGTCGTGGTCGAGAAATTAAGCGAACTCGATCACATCCTGCGCATCGCCGAAGCACACGAGGGCAACGCGCCGATGATCGGCATGCGCGTTAAGCTTTATTCGAAAGGCTCAGGGCGTTGGGAAAAGTCGGGCGGTGAAGCGGCAAAGTTCGGACTGACAACGACCGAATTACTGGAAGTCATCAATCGTCTCAAAGATGCGGGCCGCACCGATATGCTGCGGTTGCTGCACTTTCACATCGGCTCGCAACTTACCGACATCAAGCGCATCAAGAACGCGATGAAGGAAGCGGCACGGGTCTACGCCAAGGTTCACCAGATGAAAGTGCCGATCGACCTGCTCGACGTCGGCGGCGGCATGGCCGTCGATTACGACGGTTCGAAAACCGCGTTTGATTCGTCGGCGAACTACAACGCGCAGGAATTCGCCAACGATGTCATTTACACAATCAAGCAGGTTTGCGATGACGAAAACGTGCCGCACCCCACGATTATCCAGGAATCAGGCCGGTTTCTTTCCGCGTATCACGCGATTTTGGTGACGAACGTGCTCGATGAAATCGAGACGGTCGTTGAAGACATCACGCCGATTGAAATCGACGAA
>DASYPX010000050.1:0-6662 GCA_036006125.1 Pyrinomonadaceae bacterium
TTTGCTGAAGTCATAAGTGACATTCACGTCCTGGCCGAACGCCATGATTGCGCCTGCGCGCGCATTGTCGCGATTGACCGGTTCGTACTGATGCCACTTGGCTTCGGGAAAGTCTGTGAGGATTTGCTTCATCTGCGCCGCGAGGGTCGGCGAGGTGATCGTTTCAGTGAGGAAGCGCAGCCCGGCGCCTTTCTGAACTCTGATGCCTCGGTTTTGATCTTCTATTAACCCGCGTATCTCGGCGACGAATGCCATCCACGGCCGGGTCTCACTGCGATATGACGGCGCCTGCGAACGGTCGGGATCGTAAAGCGAGAGGATTGAGGCTTGCGAAAAAATGTCGGTGGCGGTTGCGCCACCGGTGCTGGGGTGATCAGGATTACCTTCAATCTTTGTCGGGCGGCCTTCGTTGCTGCGCACCAAAATGGGCGTCGCAACACTGCCGAGCGTGAACGCAGACGCGAACCAAAGGCCGCGCCCGGGAACTTCTTCTTCGGGTTGCTTGATGTAAGGAATGATTTTTTCGGGCGGTTGGATGACGCAGCCGCTCAAACCCGCAAGCGCGAGCGACGCGCCCATGATCTTCAAGAAAGCGCGACGCTCGATCGGATCGTTCCACTCTTCCGCTGCTTCGGGGTATTCGCGACGCACGAACTCTTCGAACACAGGTGACTCGGCAAGTTCTTCAAGCGAGCGCCAGTAATGCTTGCCGGATTTGAAGTCAGAGCCACCTGCGGTAGCGGGTTGATCGCTGAGAATCCGATCTCGAAGTAGTTTGAAGTTGATGTGACGATCTTTACTCATTAAAGTTCAACCGCCCGCTACCGCAGGCGGTTCTCACCTCACCTGTGACAAGTGGAACAGCTTGTCAAAACAGTTTGCCCGCTCGCCGTATTAGTCTGAATCTTGTACTTCTTAACCAAATCCAGTCCCTGCGTCTTCTGATCGGCCGGAGGCTTCCAACTCATGTCGAAGACTTTGTCCTGCGGCCGTACGTAATTCTCCGGATGTCGATGACAATCCAGGCACCATTCCATCTGCAACGACTGTGTCTGATACACGACCGGCATCTGATCTATCTGTCCGTGACATGTCGAGCAGCCGACGCCTTTATTCACATGAATCGAATGGTTGAAATATGCGAAGTCCGGCAAGTCATGTACCCGCACCCACTCGAGAGGTTTCCCAGTCTTGTAACTTGCGCGCACCGGTTCGAGATAAGGACTATCAGCCCAAATCTGTTTGTGGCAACTCATGCAAATCGCCGTTGAAGGAATTCCCGCGGACGCGGAGGTTTCCACGGTCGTATGACAGTAACGGCAATCGACACCGTCATCGCCGACGTGGTGCTTGTGACTGAATTGAATCGGTTGCTGCCGCTCGATGTAGGCGCCGGTGTTCCAGCCGGAGCGGTTGATTTCGGCGGCGACGAACAGAGCGGCGATCAGAATGAATATCGCGCCGTAGATCGTGGCCCGTGCGAGATAATTTGTGCTGTGACGGAAAATCTGTGGCATCGCCGCAGAATTGACGTGTTCCGTTTGACGACGGACTTGTCCGCCATCACAGTTAGTGGCGGAAACAATCCCGCCCTAAACCTCTCGATCCAATTTATTGAATTGCTTTGCGCGGCTACTTTATCGAGAAGCGCAGATTTTTTCAAACGATACTGAATAAATGTTAGGATGCGCCGTCACAAATGTTTGTCGGACACTATGCCTTAGGCCTCGCAGCGAAGCGACTCGCACCGCGCACCTCACTCGGCGCGTTGATTGCCGCGCCGATCTTGCTCGATCTTCTTTGGCCGATATTCTTGCTCGTCGGCTGGGAGTATGTCTCGATCGAGCCCAATCCGAATCCCTTTCTGCGCTTGCAGTTTGACTCGTATCCGATTTCGCACGGACTCGTCGCAGTGATTGGATGGGCGACGCTGTTTGCTTCGATTTACTTTGGCGTCGCGCGGTATTTGATTGGTGCAATCACAATTTGGTTTGGGGTCGTGAGCCACTGGATTCTGGATTATATCGTGCACCGGCCGGACTTGCCGCTGTACGCGGGAAGCAGTCGTTTTCTCGGTCTCGGGCTGTGGAATCGTCCCAAGATTACGATTGCTGTTGAGTTCATAATGCTTGCGGCGGGCGTCTTTATTTACCTGGGCGTGACCAAGGCGAAAAACGTAATAGGAAGATTTGCGTTCTGGTTTTTCGTGCTGGCGCTGGTGGGACTTTATACAGCGGTGGCATTCGCTCCGCCCCCTTCGAGCGTCAAGAAGTTGGCAATTGGAACGATGTTTAGTTGGTTGTTCGTCGCGTGGGCCTGGTGGCTAGATCGCCACCGAGAGCCGCACACCGACGATGGCGTGCCTAGACGATCGTCCGCCGTCTCGTCACCAAATTGATCAACGCGACGAACAGCGCGGCACCGATAATCGACCAGATGATCGGAAAGTTCATGCCGCCCACGGGAATCGAAATCAGTTCCGGCAACCCAAGTTTTCCCGCGATCCAGCTTCCCAATAACGCGCCAATAAACCCCAGAGCAATTGACACGAGACAGCCGCCGTGCGAATAGCCGCCGATGGCTTGTCCGATTGCACCGCACACACCGGCGATTAATAACAGCACCAGAAACTGTATGAGCATTAGAGTTCCTCCAGAGCGTGAATCCTACTCCAACTCGCGATTTTCCGCTCGTTAGCAGCGCAAATCGTCAGGTAAGACCATTTCGTTTGCTGCGCAAGAAAAGTTCTTTCCAAACGAGCGCAGCGATCGATATAATCCGGAAAGCAGGACGCCATCATGGCAACCCGCAAACGCCCCTCGGCCACTAAAGCCTTAGCGCTTTACGGTTGTTCACAAGTCGCCCGACCATCGACAGGGCGCCTCACGAGAATTCGCTGGTGCGCGTAGATTAAGACAAGGAGTTTCACAATATTATGTCGAAGTTTGTACTCTCGCTCGTGATGATCGCCGCGACGTTCTCCGTCGGTTTGGCACAAAATCAAAATGAGAACCCAAACGATCCGCCAAGCCGTGGTGTGGCTCCCAAGACCGAAAACGGCATTGGTCGCGCTGACGTTCGCGTTGTTGATGAACACGGAAATCCTGTAACCAACGCGCTCGTGAAATTGGAATCGAACCGCAGCGATGGTTTCTTCTGCGAAAGCTGGGACAACACCGATGCACGTGGTATTACGGTGCTGCCGCCGATTCACATGGGCACGCTGAAGCTGATCGTGAAAGCGAAAGGTTTCCACAAGCAGGAGATTGAGGTTCCTGCCAGCAACCTGGGTGATCCGGTGCGGGTAACATTACGTAGCAAATAATCAACTAACAAATTAATTTTCCAAATCCACGCGGAACGCGAGTTCATTCTCAGCTTCCGCGTGGATTTTTGCTTTTTTGACTGCCAGCAGTTTGAAGCGCGAGTTTTCGCCTGCTAAACTACGCGTTTTCCTGAGAGCTAAAATCGCTGTCTGACGAGTTTATGAATCCGAAAACTGCTTTTGAAACCTATCTAAATGGACAAAGCGAGGAGGCCTGGTCGGCCGCGCTGGCCACGTTGCTGCGGTCAATCCATGAAGTGGATCGCAACGCGACGCAAATCTGGTTCGCCTTCTATCCGCTATCACTCTTTCGCGCGCTTGAAGCCGCCCAAGATCGCGAGAAGCTCGTGCACGAACTGCTTTTGCAGGGCGACTATCAGCTGAAAGCTCAAATCGACACGTCACATCATTTTTTGTATGGCCACCGGTTCTGGCCGCAGGTGAAGCGCGCGGTCGAGGAGTATGCGGGCGGGGGTGTCGGGGGTAGGGTGTCGGGTGTCGGAACTGCGAATCAAGAATCAACCGACAAGTCGTCGAGTCCCATGTCATCGGAAGAAGGTTTTTCCCGACACCCGACCCCCGATACCCGACACCCTGGTCCGCCCAAATTGGCCGATCAGATTCTCGCCGTGGCGGGACGCGCCGCAGGTGAACTCAAGAAAGATGAATCGCTACTGGTGGGCATTACAGCCGTTGCGTTCATGACGGTGCGGCAAGTCGGGCTGGAGGAATTCACAGCAGCGCCGGGCAAGGTCGCGCTTGACCGTAAGAATGCGAAGAAGTCTCCTGGACAGATTTTGCGCGAGCGCGCAAGGGACGACAGTCAGGGCCTGCTTGGCTTTTTAAAAACCGTCAACAAGCAGTGGACGGTCACGTGGGACGAAAGGGACGTCGGCGCGAAATTCAAGCTGCGCGAAGGCCAGGACCTGGCATGGGGCGCCGCTGAAGATCGGACGCGCGACTGGCGCGAGATAGATCCGCGTCGCATCGAAGGCCCAATTCCAGTTGAATGCCGATCGGCGTCATGTGGTACGTGTTGGGTTGGCCTACTCGGCGGAGCTGAGAAACTCTCTGACGTCGCGGCACGCGAAGGCAAGAAGATCAAAGAATTCGGCTACATCGAGACCGCTGAACCAAAACCGCTGATTCGTCTCGCGTGTCAGGCAAAGGCACAAGGCGCCGTCTCAATCGTGATTCCGCCGTGGAACGGGCAATTTGGGAAATATCTCAAGTCGCAAGGGCAAAAGCAGGAAACAACCGACGGTGTCGGGGCCGATAACGATCGTCGATCGGATGCGGTCAGCCGTGGCGCAGTAAACTAGTACGTCAAGTAGTCAGTACCACCTGCTTAAGCAGGCGGGTCAAGAACGCAAGTGAAGTTTATGGCCATTCCTGTAGTCGAGTGCTAAACCCATTCGCTTAGACGAATGGTACTGACTTCATGTCCGTATCTCACAAGTTTACTGCGTCCCCTCTCCTTCTTGTTCTCGGCGCCGCGATTCTCTGGAGCACCGGCGGCCTCTTCATCAAAGCAACTCACCTCAGTCCATTCGAAGTTTCGTTCGGCCGTTCGCTTCTCGCTGCTATCACAATTGTCGTCTTCACGCGCAGCGAAGGCTTCGGACTAAATCGTATCAGCGCGATTACTTCCGTGTTGTACGCCGCTCTGCTAATTCTGTTTGTCGTGGCCACCAAAATGACGACTGCTGCCAACGCGATTTTCTTGCAATATACGGCGCCTGTTTACGTTCTGATTCTTGAGCCGATCTTTTACAAAGAGAAGTTTCGCGGGCGTGATTTTGTGACCGTCGCAGCCTGTCTCGCGGGAATGTCGCTCTTTTTTGTCGGGAAGTTGAGGCCGCAGGATGTGAGCGGCAATTTGTTTGCGCTCGCGTCAGGCGTTTGTTTCGCCTTGTTTTTCTTGCTGCTGCGTCATTCCAAAGCGCGGCAGGTCAATCGCGCCGCATCGGCGATTTACGGCAATCTGATGGTGGTTGTGCTGTGCGCGCCGGCATTTTTTGGCGCGGCCAGACGCGGGATCAGCCCCGAAGATTACGCGCGACTGGCCTATCTGGGCATCGTCCAAATTGGGTTTGCCTACCTGCTGTTCACCCTCGCGATGGCGCGCGGGCTGCGTTCGCTTGACGCCGGAATCATCGGCTACGTTGAACCCGTGCTGAACCCGATCTGGGTTTTTCTCTTTCTCGGCGAACGGCCTTCCGGTTGGGCGATTGTCGGTGGCGTGATCATCATCGCGTCGGTAATCGTGCACATGCTGTTTGAGTCCAAATCGAAGCGCATAAAAATGAGGACTGACGAGTTAACTGCGCACGACTAATCTGCATCAGAAGAATTACGCGAAGGGCACCCACAATGATGCAACACATTTTTCGGTTTATCTTTTGCTTCGCGTTGGTCGTAGCAGCGACGGGCATCGCGGTGGCGCAGCAAGCGGACGCACCGTTGTTTCCTGTCCGGGAGGAAGCAAACACTACCTATATCGATCGTAGCGGCAAAGCAGTGCTCACTGTGCCCTATTCAGGCGGGGGAAGATTTTCAGATGGATTGGCACGTGTGAACGTCGATCGCCAGCTCGGCTACATCGATCGCACAGGGAAGTTGGTAATCGGCCCGCTGCCGTATGAAGGCCGCAATTTCTCAAATGGCTTGGCGCAAATAGAAGCCCTGGAACACTGCACAACCGCCGAGTCGAAGCAGAAATACGGCTTCATCGACCGGAGTGGCAAAGTCGTCATTCCAGTGATGCTCACCCGACCGTGCAACTCGTGGGGTGACCAATTCTACTTCAGCAGGGAAGGGCTCGCGCTCACAAATATTGGTGACAAGTGGGGCTTCATCGACAAGACCGGCAAGGTCGTCATGCAATTCGATGAAGCGGGACAATTCTCTGAAGGCTTGGCCGCGGCGAAAGTCAACGGCAAGTTCGGCTATATCGACACGACGGGAAAATTTGTGATTGCTCCGGCGTACGAGCAGGCCGCACCGTTTTCCGATGGATTGGCGATGGTGCGGTCAAACGGGCTGTACGGATTCATCGACAAGTCGGGCCAACTTGTTATTCCCGCGAAATACAAAGAGGCCGTGAGCTTTAGTGAGGGGTTGGCCGCCGTTCTCGTCAATCCGGACAAGTCTGAGTGGGCATTTATCGACCGCGCCGGCAAAGAAGTCATTGCGCCTCGGGTAAATGCCGGCACAAACTTTTCGAACGGTGTCGCGAAAATCATGGTCGATTTCGAAGAAGGCTTCATCGACAAAACCGGAAAGGTCGTTATTGAGCCGGAGTTTTCGCGCGCCGAAGATTTTCAGGAAGGCTTAG
>DASYPX010000051.1:0-3749 GCA_036006125.1 Pyrinomonadaceae bacterium
GAAACGCAGCGCTGAATGCGCCCGCGGCGTCCGATGTACCGAGGTAATGCGCAAACACCCGCTGGCGGATGACACCAATGATGCGGCTAATCAGAATCCCGGCACCGACCATAAAGGCGGATCGACCGGTGCTTTCACCACCGCCGCCACTGTCGGTTTCAACGCGTGGAAATCGGCCAGTGCTTTCGCCGACAACTTCGAACGTTTCTCCGGCCACTTCACCAGCATTACGGTTTCGATACGGATGTTCGCGGTCCCCGCTCTTGGGCGCGCTTTGTAAGTTGTTTGGTGAGTCAGAATTTGGCAAAGAATCAGGATGTTGGTCAGCTGCGTCGCTCATTATGGCAGTCTTCTAGCTCCGGAGGAGCCGAATGTTTATAGCAGCAATCGCTCCCGAGAAACGCATAGCTCCTTTAGGAGCTAAATAATCCCGCTCCTAAAGGAGCTTCAATAAGAGAAACGGAATCAAATCTATAAACATTCGGTCCCTACGGGACTTAGGACTTGCCGTCTCGTTACGGTGTTCTCTAATTCAGAGATTGTACTCTTTTATTTTCGTGAGCAACGTCTTGTAACTCACGCTCAGCGCCTCGGCAGCCCTGGTCTTATTGCCGTCATGCGCCGCGAGCGCTTCAACGATCTTTTGTCGCTCCACTAATCGCACGACTCGCTCAGTCGCTTCGGAAAGACTTCCTGACAGGTTCATTCCGAGGGCGGCGGCATCAGCACTGGTGTCGGTCGCCAATCCCAAATCGCGCGGTTCGAGTTCCGGGCCGTCGGAGAGGATGCACGCGCGTTCAATCGAGTTCTCGAGCTCGCGCACATTTCCCGGCCAGTTGTGGAGTGAAATCGCCGTAACGCTCGAATCGCTGAGTCGCGCTTCCCGGCCCCGCAACTCCTTGCCAAGTTGCGCTGCGAAATGCCGCGCTAGTAAAACCACGTCGTCGCCGCGTTCGCGCAGCGCCGGTATGTCAATCGGAAAGACTGCCAGGCGGAAGAACAGATCTCCGCGAAATTCACCGTCTTCGACGGCTGCGCGCAAGTCCTTATTTGTGGCGGCCACCACACGCACGTCAACGGGAATCGGAGACTTCCCGCCGATCCGATCGACAGCCTTCTCTTCGATCGCCCGCAGAAGTTTTCCCTGCACGGCCAACGGGAGCTCACCAATCTCATCAAGAAAAACCGTACCGCCGGCAGCTAGTTCAAACTTTCCGAGCCGGCGTTCGCCGGCGCCGGTAAAAGCGCCGCGCTCATGTCCAAACAACTCGTTTTCAATCAGAGTCTCAGGAATGGCCGCGCAGTTGATGGCAACGAAAGGTTTGTCGCGACGGTTCGACAAGTGATGCACGGCGCGCGCAAATAACTCTTTGCCGGTTCCCGATTCGCCGAGCAGTAGCACGGTCGCGTCGGTCTGTGCGACGCGCTGTGTTTCCGCAACGGAGCGCTTGATCGCTTCGGATTCGCCGATAATTCGCGGGAAGCCGTAGCGCTTTGACCACTCTTCGCGCAGCAAGAGGTTCTCGTTTCTTAGGCGCGATTGTTCGAGCGCACGTTCGACCAATAGCAGGAGATGGTTCGAATCGACCGGTTTCTGAAGAAAGTCCTGCGCGCCGTCTTTCATCGCCTGGACCGCTTCATCAATCGAGCCGTACGCGGTCATCAAGATCACGGGAACTTCATTGTCTGTGGCTTTCGCCGCCCGCAACACGTCGATGCCCGATCCGTTAGGCATGCGCAAATCCGTCAGGACGATTTTGTGTGGGACACGCGCAATTTCATCGATCGCCGCACGCGCGTCGGCGGCTTCGGTGATTGAGTAGCCAGCCGCCTCAAGTGTCATTCGCAGAACGCGGCGCAAACTCTCTTTATCTTCAACCAGAAGAATGTCAGGCATCAGGTCAGCACCGCTTTGCTCTCGCTGGCAGTTGAACAGAAAGGCAATTTCATAATCCGTTGAGGTTTTTTGCCTGTCAAGATCATTCTTACTGTCGGGTTGGCGTGCGATGGTGCAAAGTGAAAAAAGTTTGCTAGCTAGTGGAAGGTCATCCAGTGTTCGTCCGGCGCTGACTGTGCTTGAGGTAATGATACCTGCGGAAAATTGAAATTGAATTGAGGTGAGCCACCTGAAACCCGCCGTCCCGGGAAAGGATGGGTTTGCGCTGGTTTTTCAAGACTCGCCCGCTAACTGTTAGGTGGCCGACTATACCAGATCGAGCACGCAGCTTTGGGAGCGTTAGCGATGATGCTTGGGCCGATCAATCAAAACGGCACTACTTACGAAGCTGTGAACAACCGACAATATCCCTGATGGTTGGCGTCGAACCACTCCAGATCCGCACATCTGAATGCCGCATTTGATCTAGTTGCGAGGTTCGTACTCGCCACGTGCTTTCGCGGCTTCGTAGTCCGAAGTCGCGAGCCGCATCGACAGTTGTATCGGCTGATACGCGAAGGGCGCAGGTCCACCGTACGCGCTTTGAATCGCGGTCACGATCGCATCCTGATTGCCGCGAAATGAATTCACACTTCCGCGCTGATTGAAAATCACGAACAAGACCACCCGGCCGCTCTTCGTATTCATTTGTCCGACCAGCGCACTCGCCCCGCCATCTGTACGAACCAGTGTTCCAGTTTTCGCGATCACACTGCCTCGCTCGGTGGCGTCGGTGTAACGGTCTTCAAGCGTGCCGGGGTCGATTCCTGCAACCGGGAGAATATCAGATAGCTTAAGATTGTTTTTTCTCAGTTCATCGCGCAGGCCACGCAGAATGAGCATCATCGCTCGTGGGGTGACGCGATTTACGCCGAGACCGCTGGTGGTTGCGAGAGAAAGTTCATCCGCATTGATTTTAAACGAGCTGATCAAGACATTACGCACCGAATCCGGACCGCCTAACGACTCGCCGATTCGTTCAGCCATGAAGTTGTTCGAATAGCAGAGCAGCACTTTTAGAATGTCCACGAGCTTGCTCGATCGTCGCGTCAGTAACGGGACTGCCTGTGACGGCACTGCGCCCAATACGACGTCACCGGTTATGGTTAGACCCGGAACCGAACTGAGGCTTTGCTGATCCCCGAGCATAAGCCGCTCATCCAGCCAGGCGCGCGTTGCGCCAGCCGGACGCATAATTGAGTCCATCGAATTTCGCAATTCTTCGCCTGACCGTTGGGCAGACCAATCAAAATTCATCGTGAACCCGGGTGCAACGATCAGATTGCCAGTCACGGTCTTGATGCCGAGATTGTTCAGTTGACGAGCCAACATCACGGCGTGCTCATAACGGAATGAAGGATCGCGACCCGAGATTACCAGGTCGCCATTTAGCGTCGCGGTTGCGCGGTCAACTGTCCCGACGGCCCAAACTGAAGTCAGAAATCGATGGTCCGGCCCAAAGTTTTTGAGCGCGGCAAAGGCGGTTGCAAGTTTGACGGCAGACGCCGGATTGAACTTTTCGTCCGCTGCTTGTGAGGCGACGACAGTTCCGTCGAGGGTTTCGGCCAACACACCCTGGTAGCCGTGAATCGCAGTCAATGATTCCGGCAGCACAACACCGCGCGTGACATTTGCGACTGATGAACCGGCGCTCGAATTCTGTGCACCAACAACAACGGGCTGAGGAGCGCTATTGCTGTTCGAGGGTGTTGGTGCGGCAGACTGCGCCAGGGCGACCGAGGATAAGAGCAATCCGAGACAACCTGCCAGCAGCCACCCGGCGGTTCGCCGTATTGCCATCGTTCCCTTGTCT
>DASYPX010000052.1:0-22308 GCA_036006125.1 Pyrinomonadaceae bacterium
GATCGCGAAGTTGTTCGCCACGCACCCTGCGCCGCCCGATCGTCGCGCGTCGGCTATCGCGCTGGCAGCGCGTTTCCCTGAACGTGATGAGTACGTCATCAGCACTTCAGAATTTCAGCGTGTTAAGGGTCGGTTGCTGCGCTTATCGAATGCGCGAGCAAGTTCGGCTGGTGCGATTGCGGGCGCCGAGGACGGAACGCCTGGACGTCCGACTCTGAAACGACGCAACCCGACGCCGGATGATTCTACAACGACAAATCCGGACGGTACGCCAAAGGCGGATCCAAACAAGCCGGCGCCGCCGACCTTGCGCAAGGATCCTAATGCGCAGCCGCAACCGTCGCCGACACCACAACCGTAGTTTGACTAGCCTGTGTTAGCGGGCGGCGACCGCCGCCCGCTAATTTGATCCACGAACTTTGATTAGAATTTTGACGCGAGTCTAACCCCGGAGGTCTCATGTCATTTACCACTTTGTTTCTGCTTCAGGCTGAAGGCGTGCTGGGCGGCTTTTTGCTGCTGGTTTTCTTGTTCATCCTCGGCCTCTTCCTTCTTATTGTCGCCGTCAAGACAATCAAGATCGTGCCGCAGGCTACGGTCATGCTCATTGAGCGGCTGGGCCGATTTAGTCGCGTTGCGGCGAGCGGTTTGAATATCATCGTGCCTTTCCTCGACAGGCCGCGCGCGGTTTATTGGACGAACACGCGACCCGGGCTGACGTCGATCGATTTGCGCGAGCAGTACATCGACCTGCCGCCGCAGCCGGTCATCACGCGCGACAACGTGACGATTCACGTCGATTCGGTTGTGTACTGGCAGATCATCGATCCGATCAAAGCGGTCTATGAAATGAACGACCTGGTCGGCGGCATTGTGCAGTTGACCATCACCGGCATGCGCGCGGTGATGGGCGATATGGACCTCGACCACACGCTCTCGCAGCGCGATCAAATCAATTCGAAGCTGCGTATCATCCTCGACGAAGCCACCGACAAGTGGGGCGTGAAAGTCACGCGCGTCGACGTGAAGAACATTAACCCGCCAGAAGATGTGCGCGTGACGATGGAGAAGCAGATGACCGCCGAACGCAATCGTCGCGCGCTCGTGCTGCAAGCCGAAGGCGAACGCCAAGCCGCGGTCACTCGTGCGGAAGGCGAAAAGCAGGCCGCCGTTACCCGTTCGGAAGGCGAAAAGCAGTCGGCAATCTTGCAAGCTGAGGGTTTGGCACAGGCACGTCTGCGGCAAGCGGAAGCGGAGGCCCAGGCGATCTCGCAAGTGGCCGACGCGATGCACGAGCACGGCAATCCGGCGCAGTACTTGATCACGACGCGTTACATTGAAAGCTTGCGGGACATGACCAAAGGCAACAACGCCAAAGTGATCTTCATGCCGGTGGAAACCTCCACCATGCTTTCGGCCGTGGGTACGATCAAAGAGATGTTTGCCGAAACCGGCAAGACCTCGTCAGACGATTCGAAGAATCCACCACCGCCAAGACAATTGCGATAGAAGTGGCACGGGCGTCTCGCCCGTGGAATCACGCGCGTGCCACCGCAATGCACGGCTTCCCGCGAGAAAAGCATTTCTGAAGCCGGGCGTTCACGCCTGGGTAAACAAAAGCCAAGAGAAGAGAAGCCCCATTAATGGGGCTTCATTTCTAATTTGGAGTCATCCATCCCAGTCGTAAACGATTGGGCTACAGAAAAGCAAAACTTCCATGCTGGCGCCAAATGAAGTTGGTACTCTGACGCTGTCGGTGGTTGGCAACCAGCGTCACAGCATGTAAAATCCTTCGCTTAATTTGTGAGCGAAACAGCTAACAGTGTAGCGGGCGCAGAACTTACGCGCCCGGACGACGTCGAAGCACGCATCTTCCGGTCGATGGCGGTGGCGGTGGCGGTGGCCGTAGTCATTTGTGCGGTCGTGGCGCCGTGGCGTGTGACACTGGGAGTTTTGCTAGGCGGCGGTCTTTCGCTGCTGAATTACCGTTGGCTGCATGGCTCAGTAGCCGCACTCCTGAATGTGCAGACGCCGGGCGCCAAACCGCGAATGCGTCTTTGGAAAATGGCGCTTCGGTATCTGATCATCGGCGGGGCGATTTTCGTGGCGTACGTGCTGAATCTTATTTCGGTGCCCGCGGCGATCGCCGGCCTTTGTTCATTTGTTGTCGCGTTATTCGTTGAAGCTTTCCGGCAGTTCTATTTCGCAATTATTCGTCGAGAGGAATCGTTTTGATGTTCTTTTTGCTGCAACATGGCGAAGAAGCCGCGCACACGGCTGAAGCGGCTCACGGCGCCGAGCAGACTGCTGAGCACGCTGAACATGTACCCGTACTCGCTCAAATGGTGAACCACTATTTTGGCGAGTGGGCCTACAACTTCGAAATGAAGTACACGTATCCGAAGTGGAAATGGCTGCTCGCGAAATTCGGCACGACACCGGAATCTGTGTTCGGCGCTTACACGCCCGAGAACGCGATCCCCTGGTACACAGTCATGTTTATCCTGGCGTGCATCATCACGGTTGCGCTTATATGGATCATGAAGGGCAAGCTTTCCGAGGATGAACCCGGTGGTGCACAACAGACCTTAGAAGTTGGCGTCCTGGCGGTTCGCAGCATGTTGGAAGACATCGTGGGCCCACACGGCTTGCAGTACTTTCCGGTGGTAATGACCTTTGCGGTTTTAATCCTGGTTTCGAACCTGATGGGATTCTTTCCACTGTTCATGACGCCGACCGCGGCGACGAGCGTAACGTTCGCGCTTGGGCTGTCATCGTTTGTTTACTACAACTATATCGGCATTAAAGAGAACGGCATCTTCGGTCACCTGAAGCATCTCGCGGGTCCAATCCCGCTAATGGCACCGCTGATCTTTTCCATTGAGCTGATCAGCAATCTGATTCGGCCGTTTACGTTGGGCATACGTCTCTTCGCGAACATGTTTGCGGACGAAAAAGTGCTCGACACGATTGCGCATCTGGTGCCTGGCATCACGTACTGGGGCGTGCCGGTGTTGCTGATGCCGCTGAGCCTGTTCGTCGCTTTCATCCAGACGTTTGTGTTCGTCTTACTTTCGCAGCTTTATATCAGCGAGGTCTCGCATCCTCCGCATGACAGTCATCATGAGCACGAAGAGGATGGTATGGAGTTCGTCGCCCCGGTCTTGACTTAAAAGTTTTTATGAGTGCGTCCTGGAGCGATGCGGCGCCGCGCCGCACACGTTGAGGCGCAAGGCAAATTCCGCGAACGAAAGAAACAGCAGCCTTTACTTACCAAGTCATAGTCTGTATTGCAGGAGCGCCGTTGTAAGAGGGGCGGTGGATACCGGATGCGGGCGAAATCATACCGGCTGCCACGGTTTTAAGTTCGCTGTTTGGAGAACAGCTTGCTGGGTTGTTTCGTATAGCTGATTAGGCTAGCGGCTTGTTCTACAGGAGAAAAACAAAGATGAGAAAGATTGGTTTGTTTTTGATGGCAGCGGTCGCAGTAATGATTGCGGCGATGCCGGCTTTCGCCCAGGGCGACATCGCGGCCGCGGCTGCGAATAGCGCCAGCGGCACGAAAGCAATCGCCGCCGGCGTTGGTTTTGCCATCGCCGTGTTTGGTGGTGCGCTCGGCCAGTCGAAGATTGGCGCGGCAGCTTGTGAAGGCGCAGCCCGCAATCCCGGTGCGGCGGGACGTATTCAGACGATGATGATTCTCGGCCTCGCCCTGATCGAATCACTCGTGCTGTTTGCGTTGCTGATCGTTTTCGTGAAGGTCTAACGACTGGAAACGAGTCGTATCGTTCCAAAAGCGAGCGGAGCATTTTGTCTCTGCTCGCTTTTTTGTGCGCGCGTGCGAATTAACTCATGGGTACTATCTTTGCTGAGGTTAGGTGCATCTGATAGGCTACGCATCTCCTCCACACCACATCAAATGAAAGTCTGTCCCGTTTGCCACCGAAAATATCCTGACTCGATGACACTATGCTCAGCTGAAGCGGCCGTGTTACAGCGACTCGAAGATCCCCTCCTCGGCCGAACTCTCGCCGGAAAATACAAGATTGAAGAGCTGATCAAGACCGGAGGCATGGGTTCTGTCTATCGCGGTAAGCACGTCCTGATGGACAAGACGGTCGCGATCAAAGTTTTGCGCCCGGCGTTGGCCGGTGACGATTCGGTGGTGGCGCGCTTCTCGCGCGAAGCTAAGGCCGCTTCGAAGATTTCGCATCCACACGCGGTCAGCGTTACGGATTTCGGCGAAGCTGAGAACGGTGTCGTGTTTCTGGTGATGGAATATCTCGACGGCCGTACTCTCAAAGAAGTGATTGTTTCCGAAGGTCGACTGTCGCTTGATCGCGCCGTGAACATTGTGCGACAGGTGGCGGGGGCTTTGGATGCGGCGCACGCGCAGGGCGTGATTCATCGCGATTTGAAAAGCGAAAACATCATGCTCGTGGAGCACGACGGCGACGAATGGGCGAAAGTGCTCGACTTTGGCATCGCCAAGATTTGTCAGCCACATGGGGCTGTTGAATCAGAAATCACGCACGCAAATCTCGTCGTTGGCACGCCGCATTACATGTCGCCGGAGCAATGTTCCCAGTCAGGCGCCCTCGACGCGCGGTCTGATGTGTATTCGTTGGGAGTCATTCTCTACGAGATGCTGGCCGGCCGCGTGCCATTCGCGGGTGAGTCGCCGACGGTGATCATGATGAAGCAGGTGCAGGATCCGGTGCCTTCCTTGTTGTCGTTGCGGCCGGAACTTCCGAAAACGGTCGAAGGCGTAATCAAGAAAGCGCTGGCCAAGCAACCGATCGACCGTTATCAATCAGCCGGCGAGTTGTCATCCGATTTGATAAAAGCCGCTTCGGTGGAGAGTGCGAGCGATCCCGCGCTTGCTGCTTTGGCTGTTGCGCAAACTGTTCCCAATGCACCCGCCGTCAGTGCGCTCGAGGATGCAGACGAAGTCACCGTCGTGCGACCGCGCCCCGAAGTCACGCCATTGCCTCGGAATGTGCAACCCCGACCAGAGTTGACCGCGGATCGATTCAATCCATGGCGCGTCATGGTCCCAGCAGCAATCGTTCTAATCGCCGTGTTCGCTGTCGTTTTTTTCCTGACGCGCAGCAGCAGTCCGGTCGATCAGACCCAGGGCCAAACCGGTCTCGAAGCTGATCCAAACAGCCAACCTGTGCAATCGGCTGGGACACCCACGGGTCAAACGGAAACCGATATTCGCTCAGTCACCGTATCGAGCCCGACTCCGACTCCGAGTACGCGACCCACACCGGGCGCGACTGAGATTCCTGCGACAGTGACCGGCAACTTCGGCAGCAACGAGAACAGCAATCGCGGCAATCGCAACTCTAACCGCCCTGCCGAGTCGACACCGGACCAGACGCCGGCGCCACCGCCGCCACCGCGACCTTCACCAACCATTCGAAGTGTCCCCAAAACCTCGCCTGCGGAAGCTACGGCAAGCCCTGGGCAGTAAGTCTATTTTGCGTGAATAGGTTTGCCTCAAGAGTCGGCGAAGCCGACGAATGATAGTAGCTCAGCCCTTTAGGCTGGGTAATTGTACTTGGATCCCAGCGCTAAAGCGCTGCGCTACTCTCATTCCGTCCGCTTCGCGGACGATACTTTTGAGGCAAGGCCAGTCGTAATCGTGTTCTCTACCAGTGCGAGCAACTCTGCCGAGTCTGAGATCTCGATTTCAATGTTTGCGACGTAGCAGGGAACTTCGAAGCGCAGGGATCCCAGCTTTACTGCGTCCTTCGCGGTGGTGATGAGCGCTTGCGCGCCTTTGCTGCGCGCCTGTTCCGTAAGGTGATCAATGTCCGCTTGCGAATATTTGTGGTGATCCCGAAAAGCAGCTTCGTGGCGTACTTCCATTGCTACGCCGCGCAGCTGACTAAAGAAAGCACGCGGGTTGCCAATGCCACAAAATGCCGCAACCGGTTCGTCTATCGCAGCAGCGTCATGCACTTCATTACGCGAATGAAGCGCGTGAAAATTCTCGATTGTCGTCCGTGACTGGAAGATGGGAGCATTTGTCACCTGTCCTATGCGCTCGATGAGATCCGTCTCGCTCTCGGAACCTCTCGTTAACACGATGCAATCGGCCCGATCCAGGTTCTTAATGGGCTCGCGCAAAATTCCGGCAGGCAAGAGGTGCTCGTTCCCAAAGGGATTGCTGGCGTCGATTGTCACAATGTCCAAATCACGGGCGAGCCTTCGATGCTGAAAGCCGTCGTCGAGTAACAGCACATCAGTGTGCAAGTGCTCGATCGCCCAGGTAGCTGCCGCCAAGCGATCGGCGTCACACACTACCGCAGACCTTCCCAGTAGAGATTCTGCGAGCATCATGGCTTCATCACCGGAGTGCGCGAGGTCAGACAGTATCTGTTCGCCGTCAGAGACGACGACTTGTTGCTTCGGGTTTTCGCGACGATAACCGCGGGTGAGGATACAAACCGTTCGGCCGCTGTCGGCGAGCTGTTGTGCGAGCCACTGGACGAGCGGCGTCTTTCCCGTTCCCCCGACGGTGATGTTTCCGACGCTAATTACCGGCGCGGCAACTTCGTGCGTCTTCAAAAATCGCTTTTCATAACCAATCGAACGCGCCGAAATTGCGGCGCTGTATAGAGCACCGAAAGGAGCGAGCGCAATCGTCGCGGCGCGGTTCATTTGGCGGTGGCTGTTTGGACAGTGGCGATCGGCTCGTACGCCGCTGTCGCGTGGGTGTCCAGGATTGGAGAAAGCAATTCGAGCGTGCGAGCTGTAGCGCCTCTGTTATTTTCGCAGACCGCGCGAGCCCGTTGGCCTATCTCTAAACGATGCTGTCTTTCACCAAGAAGTGCCCCGAGCGCATTAGCGAGTTCAGCTGCTGGTCTCGGGGTATCAGGCAATTGAATCAACCCTCCCGCGGCCAACATCGCTTCGGTTATCGTGGCGAAGTTCGAAGTGTGTGGGCCGGTAAGCGTGCAGACGCCGTGCGCCGCGGACTCGATTACATTGTGACCACCGTGCGTCGCGATACTGCCGCCGACAAACGCGATGTCAGCGAGCGGAAATACGGCACTGAGTTCGCCAATCGAATCCAGCAAAACGATGTCGGCGGCCGCGTCCTGGTTGTTCGGAACCGTCGACCGTCGCGCGACTGAAAACTCGGAATCAGCCAACAATGCGGCAACTTCCGCAAATCGCTCGGGATGACGGGGAGCCAACAACAGGCGAAGGTTCGTCTGCGACTTTCTGACAGCGCGAAACGCCTCCAGAACCACAGTCTCTTCGGGATCGTGCGTGCTGGCGGCGACAAACAACGGCCGGCCGGCCGTGAAATCAAACCGCGCACGAATTTGATCCGTCAGGGTTGTGTCCGTGGGCGCTTCCTTGCTGTCAAATTTCAAATTGCCGACGGTAACGATGCGGTCTTCACTTAATCCTAATTCACTAATTCGAGCTGCGTCCGCCTCGCTTTGCATGATTGCAAGTGTCAGGTCATTCAGCACGCGCGACATGAAGAACCGAATTCGCCTGTATCGACGAAACGACTTGTCCGAGATTCGGCCGTTCAGCAAAACTACCGGCGTCTTCCTCTTTCGGGCAGCGCGAAACAGATGCGGCCAAAGTTCTGTCTCCATCATCAAGATTGCCGTAGGATTTACCTTTCGCAACACGCGCCGCACAGTCCACGCCCAATCAATTGGGAAATAGAACACTATCGCGGCTGGCTCGCGAAAAATATTCTGCGCCAGACGCTGACCGGTTACTGTGGTCGTCGAAACGACGAGTATGTGATTAGGAAAAGTTTCTTTGACTCGGCGCACGAGCGGTTGTGCGGCGCGGACTTCGCCAACAGAGACGCAGTGCAACCAGATTATCGGGCGATCAGTTTTTAATGAAGGAATGTCGCCGAGTCGCTGGCGAAGTCCCGTCACGTATTTGCCATTACGCAGCGCGTCGATGGCAAATCTTGGAAGCAGCAGGACGAAGCCAAGCGTCAGAAGAAGGCTGTAGAGAAAGTACATCGCGGCAACTCTAGTCTGTGCGTGTCGGGTCAGACAAGAACGGCACGGACTAAAGTCTAAGCTACTTCGCGCGCTCCATGTAGCGGCCTTCGACGGGGTCGACGCGGATGCGGTCGCCTTCGTTGATGAACGGCGGAACCTGAATGGTTACCCCATTTTCCAGAGTTGCGGGCTTGTTAACGTTCGAGACGGTAGCACCCTTCAATGACGGTTCGGTTTGAGTCACCGTCAATTCCAGCGAGGGCGGAAGATCGATTCCAATTGGCGCGCCTTCGTAGAATTCCGCCTGAATCTTGAGTCCCGCGGAGAGCCATTGCGCGGCGTCACCCAAATCATCGTCGCTTAATGCCACCTGGTCGTAGGTCTCGGTGTTCATGAAATGATGGTGCGAGCCGTCTGAATACATATATTCCATTTCATGCTGCTCGAGCGACGCGCGCTCGATCGTGTCAGCCGAGCGAAAGCGATGTTCGAAAGATGAGCCCGTGCGAATGTTGCGCAGCTTTGTTTGAATCATAGCGCGCAGATTTCCGGGGGTATGGTGACGAAATTCAACGACTTTGCACGGTTGCCCTTCAAAAACGATGACCATGCCGCGACGGATTTGGGTTGCTGGAATTGCCATTGCTAACTACTAGATGCTCCTTGACGATGGTTTGGCGATCGCACAGACGGCGATCCGTTGGTGTCTGCAAACCGTGTAGTCTAGCGAGGCCGCTGCACGATTGTCCAGCGACGTAAAAGAGATCGAGCGAGTAACCGTTGCGTAGCACGTCTCGTCAACTGCGTCCGCCTCGGTTACTCGCTCTTCAGGAGGAGCCCACCTACCTGGATGTGTAAACGAGACAGCGAGAATAAAGTTCCAAAAGAGCAAGGGCACAGGGCAAACAGCAAAGAGCGAGGCTGCGGCAATCTTCTTTTTGCCCTTAGCTCTTTGCCCCTTGCCCTTTGCTCTTTGCCGCGCTAAGCGGCGCGGGCGCGGAGCTCGCGGTTTTTTCGGACTACTCGGTCCAGCCAATCCTGCGAGGCCTGATAACGCGGGAAGCGCTGTTCCTCAGAGCGAAAGGCCGGCGTGTGATAGTAGCGACGGCCGTTGATGATCTTGGCGGGGTGCTTGATGTGTAACATCTCGTGATAAAGAATGTACTCGACGAACCATTCAGGCACGTCACGCGAATCCAGCGCTTTGCTGATCGTAATGGTGTCGTGAACGGAATCGTGATGCCCGAGAATTCGCTTGGCGCGACGTTTAGACCACGTGAGAACCGGCTTCTCGAGTTGATCGTCAAAATGCCTTCGATTTAGACGCGCGAACAATTCATCGAGGTCATAGGCCTGACCGCGCGCGGTCGAGATCACTTTGCGGCCGCGTGCTTGCCGCGCGATGTCTGAAGCACGTAAGACGTCAGGGCTGAAAGCGTAGGCGCGATAGATTTTTTCGTGTGTGGGCGGAGCCTTTCGCGACAGCAGCCGCGCGACAAGCAAAAACGCCAGCGCCCGAATCACTTCAGGTGGCGCGGAGTCAAAAATGTCAGACAGTCGCACGTAAACCCGGCCCGACCGCACACGAATTGTGTGATGCAGCCCCGCGTAAGGATAAAAGCGGACCTCGATGTCTGCGCCGCTAAGACGGAACCTACGACCTTTAGGATCGAGATGGCGAAAAGCGTCGCTGAATACTCTCTGAAGGTGCAAATTGTTCTGAGGCATGACCGCGATTCCTGAAGGACGAATCTTATGGGCCACCACAGTCGGGGTCAAATCAGTCATCAGAATCTGTGAAAATCCAAAGAAATCAGAGAATTTCATCGGTCCAGACCAAGCGAAGACTTCTCGATCTTACGACAGTACCTGACAATCCCTCTGGTTCCAGTAGGTTACGCGGTACACGCCACCTGTAGCTGCAAAGATTCTATGCGCGTGCATCGTGGCGAACTGATGGCGACTGAAGGTTTTGCGGCCCTTTTTCGAATTGGCTATACTGGCCTCGGCGGCCGTTCTGGATATGAGTTTTTGGGTCGCCGGTGAACCTGAGAAATGAGTAAGCGACAGCCCATATCAACAACGCCATCTCGCCCGAGCCCCGAATCACGCCGGCAAGCGGTATTGACGACGATCATTCAGGAGCACCTGCTCAGCGGCGAGCCAGTGGGGTCGCACGCTGTTGCTGATCAATTCGCGCACGCTGCGGGATGGAGCTCCGCCACGATACGAAATGTGATGGCAGAACTGGACGAGTTTGGTCTACTCGAACAGCCGCATACATCGGCCGGACGTATTCCGACTGATCGCGGTTATCGATATTACGTCGATAACGTGATCAGCGATACGCCCCTGTCCAGATCGGACCTCAAAGCAATTGAACAAATCGCTGGAGTGGGACAAGTAACCGTCCGACCGGATCGATTGATGGAGCGCGCTTCACACGTGCTTTCCGAATTATCTCGCAACGTGGGAATTGTCGTGTGGCCATCGATTGCGGAAAACTGCTTGCAGCATGTCAGCTTCATCAACCTGCCCGATAATCGAATTCTGGTGGCGTTGGTGTCCACTTCCAACATCGTGCAGGACAAAGTAGTTCGCGTTGACGAACATTTCAGTCAGGAGGAACTGGATGCAATCGCGCGCTATCTCAATACAGAGTTCTACGGCAAGAGTTTGCGTTCGATTCGCCGCGACATTCTGGCGCGAATGAAAGAAGAAAAAGCGCTCTATGACCGGCTCCTGCGTAATGCGATTCTCCTGTGCGAACGAAGTTTGGATGACGAAGACAGTGCGACCGGAGAAGTCTTTATCGAGGGCGCGTTCAATATCCTCACCCAGCCCGAGTTTACGAACCGCGAGCGCTTGCGCGAATTATTGCAAACACTCGAAGAGAAAAAACGTTTGGTAAAAATCCTCAACGAATGTCTCGATGGCGATCGCGCGCAGCGCGAAGTCAGGGTTGTGATCGGTGACGAAAACGTTGCTCCTTCGATGAAGCGGTGTGCAGTCATTACTGCAAGCTACCAACTTAACGGCGAGGTTTCGGGGACTGTCGGCGTCGTCGGCCCAACCAGAATCGAGTATGGTCGCACGATGGCTGTGGTAAACTATCTCGCACGCTTTATCGAGCGTGCACTGTCGAATGAAGCGTCTCTGCACTGAGGCGGTTTCCGCTTCGATACCCCAAAAATCAGAATAGTTTTTTGCGAAGGGTTTATTGTGGGAGACCGAAAATCGCAAGCGATTCCTATCCGCTTTGAAGATAATTCGCCGGACGACGACCCGGCATTCGGAGGCAATGGCGCGGCAGAAGACGAGCCTACCGAGATTGACGCGACCGGCGAAGCGGAAGCCGGGGGTCCGCTGACAGCGGAGTTAGTTGCCTCTCGAGCGGAACTCAAGCGGCTACAAACCGCCCTGGCGGAAGCGCAGGACGCCCTGTTGCGCCGGCAAGCCGACTTTGAAAATTATCGAAAGCGTGTCGAACGCGAACGCACCGATACTTACAACCGCGTGGTTGCCGACGCCGCGCGCAAACTGCTACCAGTGATGGACAACCTCACACGAGCGCTTGATGCTGAACGATCCGTTGAAAGCAGCGAGTCAGCTGAGTTCCGTCACTTTCTTCATGGAGTCCAGCTCATCAGCAAACAACTTTCGGAGGTGCTGGAATCGTTCGGCGTTCAGCCGATACCCGCGGTCGGCGAACGTTTCGATCCGCACATTCATGAGGCTGTTGTTACCGAGCCTTCCGATGAACACGAACCGGACACCGTGGTCGAGGAGCTCGCCCGCGGTTATCGAATTGGCGACCGTTTGCTTCGACCCGCAATGGTCAAAGTAGCGTCGCCCAAGTCTGGCAACTAGCCGCAGCCGGTATGGGAAAAATAATCGGCATTGATTTAGGAACGACGAACTGTTGCGTCTCCGTCCTTGAGGGTGGCGCGGTGCAAATCGTGCCGAACAAGGAAGGTGGCCGCACTACGCCCAGCGTGGTCGGTTTTACGGATAAGGGCGAGCGACTCGTCGGACAGATCGCCAAGCGTCAGGCGGTGACGAATGCGGCGAATACGGTTTACGCGGTGAAGCGGCTAATCGGACGCAAATTTGATTCGAGCGAAGCGAAACGAATGCGCGGCGCTGTGCCGTTCGAGGTGGTGAACTCATCAAACGGCGATGCGCACGTGCGGGTGCAGGAAAAGATCTACAGTCCGCCTGAGCTTGCGGGAATTTTGCTGCAACGTTTGAAAGCGGCGGCCGAAGATTTTTTAGGCGAGGCCATCACCGATGCGATCATTACTGTTCCTGCGTACTTTGACGACACGCAGCGCCAAGCCACGAAAGATGCCGGCAAAATCGCCGGTCTTCAGGTTCAACGAATCATTAACGAGCCCACCGCTGCCGCGCTGGCATATGGCTTGGGGAAATCCGAATCGGAAAAGATTGCTGTCTACGATTTGGGTGGTGGCACCTTCGATATCTCGATCCTCGAGCTGAACGAGGGGGTCTTCGAAGTTCTCTCGACTTCCGGCAACACTTTTCTCGGTGGCGAAGATTTTGACGAAAGCATCATGAATTGGATGGCCGACCAATTCATGCAAGACACGGGAATAGATCTAAGAAAAGATCGTCTCGCGCTACAGCGTTTAAAAGAGGCTGCTGAACGGGCGAAGTGTGAACTGTCTTCCGCAACAGAGAGCAGCTTCAATTTGCCATTCATCGCCGCTGATGCGACGGGACCGAAGCATCTGAACAAAACGATAACGCGCACAGAATTCGAAAAACTGGTTACCGATTTGGTCGATCAGACCCTCGAGCCTTGTGAACGCGCGCTGCGCGACGCGAACTTGCAGGCCAGTGATATCGACAAAGTCATTTTGGTGGGCGGCCAAACGCGTTCGCCGATCGTTGAGCGAACGGTGGAGAAGATTTTTGGCAAGAAACCTTCGGCCGAGATCAACCCCGACGAAGTTGTCGCAATGGGCGCAGCGATTCAGGGAGGCGTGCTTAGCGGCGATGTGAAAGACATCGTGCTGCTCGATGTCTTGCCGTTGAGCCTGGGATTGGAAACCCGCGGCGGCCTGTTTACAAAAATTATCGAACGAAATTCGACGATCCCGCTGCGCAACGGTTTGAATTTCACCACCGTCGTGGACAACCAGTCGTCGGTGGAAATTCACGTTTTGCAGGGAGAGCGAGACGTGGCCAGCGGAAATCGCAGCCTCGGGAAATTTGAACTGGTGGGAATCCCGCCGGCCCCGCGTGGCGTCCCGCAGATCGAAGTCTCGTTTGAGGTGGATGCCAACGGAATCGTATCGGTGTCTGCGGTCGACAAAGCGACCGGCCGCGAACAGCAAATGCGCATCACGCCGACGTCGGGGCTGGCTGCTGAACAGATCGAAAAGATTATCAAAGAGGCCGAAACCATGGCCGAGAGCGATCGTTCTGAAAGTGAGAGGATTGCGCTGCGAAACAAGCTGGCAACCCTCGTCAAAAACACCCAAAGGACATTTCTGGAATTCGGCGGCCTGCTTGAGTCGGACCAACAGGAAAGTGGCCAGAGAGTTTTGAGTGATGGCGAAGCGGCGGCAAAAGCTGATGAAGTTGGCGAGATTCGCATGGCGATTGATGCGGTGGAGCGATTGGGGCGGCAACTTACGAACGCAATGATGAAGGGTGCTGAAGCCACCCAAAAAGCCGATTGAGCAACTAAGGCACTTCAGATAAAATCCCAGGGCGGTCAGTAGCTTGCCAGGAAATCGGCACATCTGCTGGCCGCTCGCTTTGATACAGGTTTATGACTAACAAACGTGATTACTATGAAGTTTTGGGCGTCGCGCGCAGCGCGACCGATCAAGAGTTAAAGAGTGCATATCGGAAACTCGCACACCAATATCACCCGGACAAGAATCAAGCGGACCCGGCAGCGGAAGAAAAATTTAAAGAAGCCGCGGAAGCCTATGCAGTGCTTTCGGACGTCGACCAAAGAGGTCGCTACGATAGATTCGGCCACGCTGGTGTTTCCAGCACAGCGGGCGCTAATTGGGGTGCGCCGGGCTTTGGCGGTATTGAAGACATTCTCGGCGATCTGTTTGGGTTCGGCGATGTCTTTGGCGGAGGCCCCCGCGGTGCCTCACGCAGATCCGCGCAACAACGTGGCGCCGATTTGCGCTACGATCTTGAGATCTCACTGGAGCAGGCAGCGACCGGCATGACAGCGCAGCTGCGCATTCCCAAACTGGAAACCTGCGAGACCTGCAATGGCGCGGGCACCGCTGCGGGCACTCGACCTGAGACCTGTCAAACGTGCGGTGGGGCGGGTCAGGTCCGCTTTCAACAAGGCTTTTTTTCAGTTGCGCGCACGTGCGGGAATTGTCGCGGCACCGGTCAGGTAATTACTTCGCCTTGCAAGGACTGTCTGGGTCGGGGACGCGTCGAACGCGAAAAGGAGATCGAAGTAAAGATTCCCGCCGGCGTGGAAACTGGTTCGCGTCTGCGTTTACAGCGAGAGGGTGAATCGGGAGCTTATGGCGGCGCGCCAGGCGATCTGTACGTTGTCATTCACGTGGCCGAGCATGAATTATTCGAAAGACAGGGTAACAATCTTTACGCATCGGTGCCGATTACGTTTGCCCAAGCTGCGCTCGGTTCAGAAATCAAAGTGAAGACACTCAGCGGCGAAGACAACTTAAAAGTCCCCGCTGGGACGCAGACGGGAACGGTATTCCGTGTACGTGGACAAGGAATGCCGGTGCTCGGCGGACGCGGGCGCGGCGACTTGTTCGTCTCGGTCTCGGTGGTGACGCCAACAATGCTTACTCGTGAGCAACGGAAGCTGCTGGAGCAACTCGAGCGAATCGAAACGAAAGATTTGGAAGACAAGAAATTGTCGGACAAAGTTCGCGACATCTTTGGGTGAGTAGCGACAGTGAGCCCCTCTAACGGTTGGGCTTACGGCCCCGTCTGGGTGGCTGCTCTGAATACCTGGCGCCGGCAAAACAAGAATGCTTTGGCGTCTTATCAACCGGAAGGTGAATATGAAATCCCCTGTTACACGCTATCGACTGCTTGCCACGCTCTTCGTCCTGGCGGCGTTCAGCACGTTTTCATCCGTGTTCGCGCAGGACGAGTACGCGAACATTAAAAACTGGGAGAGCTTTAACTTTCGCGGTCATAACATCGCCGGGAAAGATCTCAGTGCGCTGACACTCTACGACTTGAAACTCGTTCGCGGAATCGTGTTCGGCAAACACGGGCGAATCTTTAAAGATCCCGACATCAAGCGTTACCTGCAATCGCGCGATTGGTACAAGCCCGACGCAGAATTCAAGAACTCGTCGCTGAACGACACTGAGCGGGAGAATCTGGACGTGATTCGCCTCACCGAAGCGGCCCAACATGAAACGGTTGAGCCAGGCGATATGCGGCTTTACGAAAACAAAGCGCTGACGCGAAGGAAACTCGGCACGCACACAAATGCCGAGTGGACGGTCCTTGCCGCTGAAGTGGAGGCGATTCACGGCAAGCGTTTCGAGGACGACCCATGGCTGCAGCAATATTTCGATGAGCGTTACTGGTACCGGCCGGCGGAGCGCTACAACCCAAAGAGCCTCTCGGCAATTGAGCTAAAGAACCTCGCGCTTATCGATACCATTCGCCGGCAGCAGCGCAAAGTGGCGATCGCTCCCGGGGACATGGAACTCTTTGAAAACAAAGTCATCTCCGAAGCAATGCTGCGGGGGCTGAGCCTGCACGAGTTGCGCCTGCTAAGAAACGAAATCTACGCGCGTCACGGTCGTGTCTTCAAAACCTTGTGGCTGCAACAATATTTCGGTGGCCAAGCCTGGTACGACCCGAACGAAGATTTCAAAGACGAATTGACCGGCGCGGACAAGACGAATGTCGAGACAATCGTCGCTTACGAAAACAAGCTGCACAATCAGCTCAGCACAAAGCCGATCACGCGCGCGTTGCTTAACGGTCTGTTTGTGGAAGACGTGCGGAAGATGCGCGACGAAATTTATGCGCGCCACGGCAAGGTTTTCAAAAACGAGTGGACTCAGAAGTATTTTGCGAGCTTCGATTGGTACAAACCAGATCCGAAATTCAATGAAGCTTCGTTGAGCTCTGTTGAGAAACAAAACCTGACGACCATCGCGGCTTACGAGAAACGAGCAGTAAGCGCGATGAGCGTCATAGAAGGTTGATAAGGCCAACTTAGGGCCGCGCGTGACGCGGCCGAGAAAACCAGAACAGTAAGCAGTGAGCAGTAGGCAGAGAAGTCTGCCGCTGCTCATTGGTTTTTTGCGGCCTCTTCCAGTTTGTTCCGAACCAACGCAAGTCGTGAACTGAGATCTGTTTGGTCGACTGTGGTGATGCTGCCGCCGCGAAATACTTCTTTGCCCGCGACCATCGTCATACGCACATCGCGACCCGACGAAGAAAAGATCAATGCATCGACAGGATTGCTCACGGGGTGCTGATGTGCTCCATCGAGCCCCACGACAGTTAGATCCGCCTGCTTTCCCTCGAGCAGCGAGCCAATCTCTTGATCCAGACCCAGGGCGCGCGCGCCGCCGAGAGTGGCTGCGAAGAGTGCCCGGTCGGGGTTAATCGCGGCAGTCGCCCGCGCGTCAGCGAGGGTCTCGGTGCTTGAAACGCCCGCCATGAGGGTCGGGCTACTGCCCCGCGCAACCAGGATTGCGAATCGCGCCTCCTCCAGAATGTCGCAGTTGTTGTTGCTCGCAACGGAATCGCTACCCAGTCCAACCTTCAGGCCGGCACTAATGAGCTTTGCAAACGGTGCACGACCGTGGCGCAATTTCGCGTTGGATTTCGGACAGTGAGCAACGCGGGCGCCGGCGCGCCGGATCGTTTCAATATCATGATCGTCAACCGTGATGCAGTGCGCCAGCAAAGGTTGCGTATCCATGATGTCTTGTCCCGCCAGATATTGAATCGTCGAAATTCCAGGCGCTTGCCAGTCAATATTCCGTTTGCGCAAGCCTTCAGCAAATGCACCCGTTCCGTCGAGCAGCAAAGATTTTTCCGCTTGCGATTCCGCCGCGTGCATCATTAACGGTAACTTCTCTTCGATCGCGAGTTTCGCGATGCTCCGCAAGAGAGGCGCGCTCACCGTATAGGGCGCATGGGGCGACACGCCCGCGCGAAGCGTTGTGCCCTGCAGCGCGCGCATGGCGTGAAGCTCGCGCCGCAAGTCCGCCAGTGATTGTTCGGCAACATTTGGATCAGGTCCAAACGTTTCCTGGTAAATGATTCCGCGCAAGCCGACTGCGCTTACTGCCGGCATTGTTCGTGTCGCGACCGAGCTTGAATCGCCGACGCAAGTAATTCCCGCGCGGGCTGCTTCCATCGCGCCATATGCGGCGGAAACAAAAAGATCGTCACCAGTCAGCGCCATGCGCGCGACGGTGAGTTTGCCCAGCCAAGCTTTGAAATCATGCTCTTCGTTTTCGAGAAAACCGCGCATGACGGTCAGTTCGAGATGAGAATGAGCATTGACCAGTCCGGGAAGGATCGCACTTATGCCGAAGTCGGTAACGGTCGCGTCCGGAAATCGCAACGTAATATCGCGCGACTTGCCGACTGCCACGATCTTGTCGCCTGCAACGGCAACGGCTCCGAAGTCAATCGCGGCCGAAGCGATTGGCAGAACCCAGCGAGCAGAAAAGATGGCAGTCATTGGGCAGATCCGCGGATTCGAATTATCGCGCTTTGGCCGATTTGACGTGACGATACCGCTTCAGAATCGAGATCACGTAAGCACGGGTCGACGGGATGTCGATGCGATCGATAAATTGTTGCTCAGTGAGGGGTGATGCGCCTTCAGGTATGCGATTCCATTCTGCCGCCCTTCGCCGGCCGGCGTTGTATGCTGCCAACATTCTTGCCTCGCGATCCGGCACGTCCCGAAAATCATCCGCGGCCTTCTGCAAGTACCAGCACGCGATCTGAATATTGCGCTGTGGATCGCGCAGCATAGTGCTCGCATCGGTCGTACTTCGTTGTTGAATCGCCGCGCCGGCATTCTCGGAAGCCCAGTCTTGTAGAACGCCAGGCGTCACCTGCATCACTCCGATTTCGCCGGCCCGTCCATTCTTCCATGGCGCAAAATAGCTTTCCTCGTACGCAATACTCCACACAAGATCGGGATCGACACGATACCGCGCGGCTTCAGTTGCGATCAATGCATCGTAACGATGGATCCAGTACTGATCGGCGACGTAGGCAGCGGCGGCAAGCAGGATAAGCGTGAGAGCAATGATGACGAAACGCTTCATTCAATCGGGCTGGGTCGGTGTGAATCAGTTGTGACGGAGGAAACGCGACCAAAGGTCGGCGATGGCATAGGCAGGGTCAACGCCCTCATACTGCTGGCGCAGCGCTCGAGAATCAAGTACATGGCCTTGGAGCCACACTTCCGCAGAAATAGTCGCGCCAATTTGCAGCGAGGCGCCGGTGAGAGCCCGCGCGTTTACCAACACTTCTAGTTTCAATCGATTTAAATCAAGATAGATCCAGTAAAGCTCGCTGCCGGACAGAGGATTGATGAGTGGTTTGAAAGCAACTACGCGTCCACGAACGATCCAGTCGTTTTCGTGCGCCGCTCGCGAAGGCGCGGCGCGCTCGAGTGGCAACCAGCGCGCGTCCATTTCACGCGAACACACGCGCGCGCGATAAGCCAATCCACACAGGCCAATGTGCAGCGCGGTGGCGCGAAAACCGTCTACCCCTACCTCGGTCAAATTTTGCAGTTCAAATAAAACTTCTGTGTCCGTGCCGTCACAGTACCCGTGGATGACCGCTTCGCCTTCTTCGTCATACTCCGTCAACGCCCAGGGCGCGATGCGCTGCGTGTAGCGCGCGCGGAATCCGGGCCGGCAATTCGCGTAAAAGACGTCACCCGTTCCAGACTCATAAAGAACTGTCCACACTTCAAGACCTTCGCCAAGTTTCCAGCAACGCCCGTGCAAAACCGCACCGCGCCGCGACAATTGGCTGGCTTCACCCTGATTTTCAGCGCGTTCGGCGAGAAAGTTGATGGCTTTCTCACTCGGTACCTCGAGGCCAATTGTTTCGAAAGTAGCGTCCATCGCTATCTCGCCGCTCGTTGCGGCTCAAAAGTGTCAGCTTCACCATCATCGCGACGCGCGCGTTTCTTGAAGCCGCGGATGTTTCGCACCTTCCCGAGTTTGGGTTGTTCGCCCGAGCGAACCATCTCGGCAAACAGGTCGACGTCATAGTCAGCTTCGCGTGACATGGTTTCGCGAATACGAATCAAGACTGTTAGGAATTTTGGGCGGCGGTACATGAAAACAAAAGCTCAGATATCAAAATTCGGAAACTCAGAACTTTGAGAAAAATACGAAGCGCGATTCAAAATTTCAAATTCACAATTCGGAATTCACAATTTCAATTCACGCCGTCTGCTTTTCAGTTGCTTCGGACACCAGAAACTCGGGCGTGACGATCATCGGTACGAAGAATCCGGCGGCAGTATTGAACAAACGAATTCGGGCTTGCCGTCGCACGTTTGCGAGATGTCCGAAGTTCCATGTTACTAGATAATCGATTTTATGAAATGAAGCAACTGCTACATGCAATGCGTCAGCGATGTACTTGCGATGAAAAATTCCGCGCGACACATAACCGTCGGCGAGGATCGCGCACTCTTCAGTAAGTTCCACTTCTTCGAGACGATTGACTAACTTCACGTACGCGGTTCGATGCGGCTCTTCGGTCCGCTCCAACTCGCGTTTGACGAGTGGCGAAATGACGGCGCGATACTGCGAGAGCTCATGCTCCCACCAGCGAATCGTCAAATCACGACGAAACGGCTCGCCGTTATCAAGGTACGCGCCAATGACCGATGTTTCGAGATATGCGCTCGGTTTCATAAGCCGGACTTTTCCTGGGTCGCAGCATTCTTTGGTTTCGAGCCATCAATCGGCTCGAACCGCAGAATCCCTCGCTGAAAATCGAACACGACACGAAAGTGGCGGAGGAAGTTCCCACCGAGGATTCCGTTTTGTTGGAAGCCGGCAGTTTCATTGATCGGATCGAGGTCCAGCACGGCCGCATTAACCCGCTCGCGTGCATAACTGCCAATGGCGAGCTTCGGAAGCATTGCCATTTTCACATCCTCGGTGACGCCGGCGGCGCCAAATACGCGCATGCGATCCGGCTGAATGAATTCGGCAAAGGGCTCGAGTGCTGCGGCCCGTTGCGAAATCACGCTGACCGTGGCGCCAGTATCAATGATGAAATTCAAAGACTTTGTTATTCCCTCAATGCTAACTTCGCCGCTGAGAAATCCGCTGGAAGTAGTTCGTACCAGTATCTCAAACCCAGGACGGGCGACGACGTTTGTCGATGGGGTGGTCGCGATACGATCAATCAGCGAGCTGAGGTCCGCACTGTTGCGTTGACGCACGAGCGTCATGCGCCGGGTCCCGTAATCGACAGCCGTCACCAGCCGCACCAACGCCGCGATCCCCAGGTAGCCGTCCACCGGCGTCTGCTGATCGTAGAAACGTCTGATGTAAATGGGGACGTTTTCAATGTGGATGTCTCCCAAATCCATCGAGTTGAGATATCCATAGACGATTTCAAACCGGCCGCCGCCACCGATCGCTCTCGCCATGCCGCCACGCGCCACGGGCCGGAGTCCGAGCCTGCGCGCCGTCTCTTCCGAGATCACCGACATGCCTGAGCCGGTATCGAGTACGAAGCGCAAAGGCGTCTTCGATCCATTCAATCGGACGTTGACGATTGGTCGATTGTCAACCGACTCGAATGTCACCACCGTACGTTCAGGGCCGCTGACGTTGTAGAGGGAACTCTGCCGGCCGAGGTAACGCAAAAAGTCGATCAACCCGCGAATTCTCGCGCGACGATCCGCATCCGTGTGGGGAGCGATAGTGAGAAACCGCTCGTAAGCGTCGGCGGCTTCCTTGTACTTCTCAGCGCGCGCAGCCGCCTGGCCCAGGCTGAAGACGTAATCCGGCTCATTCGGATCCATGCTCACCGCGCGCCGCAATTTCTGCACTGCGTCGTTGTTCCGGTTTTCGTAGAAATCGATCAGCGCGAGCCCGGCCACGGCCATCGCCTGGTCGTCGTCGATGTTCAGAGCGGTGCGGAATTCTTCCAGGGATAAACGAAAATCGCCGGTGGCGAGAATCGCCGAACCCAGTATTGCGTGCGCTTCGGCCGAAAGTGGATTTGCGGCGATCACGCGCGCCGCGTGTTCGAATGACTCCTGCAATCGCTGCTGTTTCAACAGTGTCTTGCTTAATCCGAGATGAGCTTCGAATTCTTCGTCGTTCTTCTGAAGCACTTCGCGGTACAACTGTTCAGCCCGCTGGAAATCGCCAGACCGTAATGCGCTTCTCGCTTGCCGCAAAGCTTTCTGGTTGTTTGCCGGAACACAAAGAGCGCACAGCCCGATTACCGCGCATACAGATAACGCATGAACCACCGAACAAATGACAATGACCGTTGGTTTAGAGTTTCTGGAGAGTTTCATAAAGCCGTGTTGCTACTTCAGAATCTTACCGGTCTTCATGGACCAGAGCGCCAAATCCAACTCTTCGAAATTGATGCCGACGTCTTTTGCAAAATCTTTCATCCGGCTCTCGCTTGCCAGGTATCGGTGACGACTCGTAGGCGGTTTTGCGGAATCGATCACGCCGAGCTCCGCCAGGCATCGGATGATGTGTTTGTCCAAAATGCCATAACCTTTGAAGCCGACGTTGCGCAAAAAGTGGCTTGCCTCCTTGTAGCCGAGCCCTTTAATACCCGGCGTACGCGCCAGCCAGTCTCTCCGTTCATCCGAATCGCGAAAACTGGCGAGCTTGTCGCGCAGGCGCATCGAAAAACTTGTTCGTAGAAACCGTCTCGTCGCGACAATGTGCTCCGCTCTTATGTTGTGAAAACGATACGCCGGCGGCTTTTTCAGGGCGCGTGTAATAGCGACGCGGCTGCCTTTGTCGAGCAACGGCTTGATCGCATTGACTGCATTTATTCCAGACGACGCGGATGATCCTGCGGTGAAGATGCAGTACGCCATCTCCTCCCACAGACGAGCGTCCGAGCCTGCGTTCCAAATCCGATCAAATTCGTCGAGGCGCGCGCGAATCTCCAGACGCCGTGTGGCATGTGTCGCGCGCAAGCGATCGATGGTAACCGGTTCCTGTTCTCGCATGCTTTTTCCGAACCGATGGGCGAGTCTGTTTGGATTCTAGGAGCGCGGACTGATGACTGTCAATAAAGTTGGAGTTTGTTGGCG
>DASYPX010000053.1:0-3629 GCA_036006125.1 Pyrinomonadaceae bacterium
GTCAGTTTTGCGGCCCGGCTACCAAGGTGGGCCGATCATTTCCGCTCGAACATATTTTGGAAAGCACCCGTGTAAACGCGAGCGAAGGCGCTAACGAAGTGATGCTCGCGAGCGAGGACATGTTCCTGTACGAGCAGATGCCGAATTTCGAAACGAACGTGCCAGCGCTCGAAAAGCTGTTTAGTTCAGTGGCCGCCGTGCCGGGCATTAAGACGATTCAAACGTCTCACATCACGATTGCCCCAGTTGTCAAAGACCCCACAATCATCGAGCGGCTCACGCCGCACGTTGTACCGTATTCGCACCTCACGCACCCGGACTCGACGGATCCGAACAAGTGCATCGCGGACCCGATCATCGGACTGGAAACCGGCAGCTCGCGGCTGTTTGAAATTTTCATGAAGGGCAAGGCTTATCCTTACAAAGCACACCAGTGGCGCGACGTTGTGCTCAAGGGAATGGAAACTCTCAACAAGCACAACTGGTTTCCATTTTGCACGTTCATCATCGGATTGCCGGGCGAAACTGAACAAGACACAAAAGAATCTTTGAATCTGTTGTACGATTTGCGCGACGCAAAAGGCATGTTCGTGCCGACGTGGTTCGTGCCGCTCGAAAACACGCGTATGGAGAAGAAGGACAGCGCGAAACTAATCGAGATGACAGACCTTCAGTGGGAGTTTTTCTTCACTTGTTGGAAGTACAATCGCGAGTTCTATGCAGCCGACCGAAATCCTTACCAGTGGTCACTGGGCGTTCCGCTGTATTACAAAATGCTCGGCAAACGTTTGTTCGGCAAAGGAATCAAGTATCCTCTCTGGCGCTTCGCAGGCTGGCCGGATCGATTCATGCGCAAGCACCTCTATCTTGATTTCACCGGTTACAAACGCAGCAAGAAACTAATGAGCGCGCCAGTCAATGAAATCATCCCAGGTTTCAAGAGCGTTCGAGAGCAGGGGTTAAATATGATCGACGCAAGTCAGCTTACCTACCTTACAGCCAAAGCTGAGGCGGCGTCGGCATCGGGTTCATAGAGTTGGGTTCAAAGGCGCGCCGGCTTAAAGCCATTTTGACGGCCCGCCGTTCGTCACGACGTTTACCGGAAGTAGACACAGTGGGGAATGCTGGAAAGCAATCAGGTAACACCCTCGAAGTAGTTTTTTAGGTTCGACAGTTCAGTCGTCGAGCGTCAGGTTGACTGGGAAGCCGGCCTCGCCCGGTCCTTGCATCCCGAAAGCCTTTTTCTATCCACGAAGACGGAGGCTTAGTAGATGCACATTGGTGAAACTCTGCAAACGCAAGGTGTCGCGCAAGCAAGACGCGGTGAGCAGGCGGCCGCGCTTGAAACGCTGAGACGTGCTGCAACCGCAGCCGAAGAAGCGGGCGATTTTGAATACTCCGGTCAAGTCTTCCTCACCATGATCGAAGAATTGAAAGCGTTTCTTCCCGATGATCAAATCAAATCCCTTTATTCGCAGGCGGACGAGCGTCTTGGCGAGGACATCAGCCGCGAAACCTTACAACGATTACGAGCGTGCGCGCGGTCGTTGACGACGGTCACAAAACCAGTGACAACCGCAGCCGATGGAACGCTGCGTATTCCTTTCGCGGAAGAAGTGCGCAAGTGTGAAGGCGCTCTAATCAAGCGCGCGTTGGATGAAGCCAGTGGCAGCGTCACGCGTGCAGCCAAAATTTTGGGGCTTACTCACCAGGGGCTTTGCTACATAATTAATCATCGTCACAAAAGTCTGCTGGCCGCTCGTGCTCCTATCCGCGTCCGGCGCAAATCTCTGATTAAAAAGAAGCAATAAGTGCGTTGCGCCGAATGAGCGCGCAGAGTCTATCCGAATAGATAGTATCTTTGCTATTGACAGTATCTAACGCAATCAATTAGATTGCGCTTGTCAGTTCTCACCCTCAACCGGGGAGATGGCAAATATCCGTGGCGGCCCGAATTCGCGGATGCTGGCTCTCGGTGACGCACCAATTACGGCGGGACATGTTCCCGCCGTTTTTGATTTTGAGCACGCAAAGTTCGAATGCGTGAACAATCAAAATCTCTCTTGCCTTTACCTTTCACCCATGACACAGTGCGGCGCATGCCCTTGCGACTGAGAATCCGGTCACTAAAAGTCTTGGGTGTGGCGATTCTTGTGATCAGTTGTGGCTGCGCAAAGATGGCTAATCGCGCCGTTCCCACACTGACGTTATTCAAGGTGAAATCGCCCGACACTTTGCCGGCGCTTCCTGCTTCAGCGAAGGCAGTTAATCTCGGCTCGCTATCAGTCCGTGCGGCTCCTTTACTCACCGACGAAGAAACTCAGGAACTCTTCGAAGCCAATTTTCAGCTCGCAGGTTTGTTGCCGGTGCGGCTTGAGATGACGCACAACGGCGGCGTGCCGATCGAACTGAAAAAATTGAAGTTTGCCTTACGGGACGACGCAGGAACGCAGTGGAAGTCCATCTCAATTAAGCGGGCTATCTCCAGAGTACTGAGCGCGAACGATGTGTTTGCCTACAATCCGCATGCGCGCAAGACTTTCGATGAAGACGTGCGGGCGTATGACTTCAAGCTGAAGGAGCCGTTCACGCACGAGGAGAGACGACGACAAGGCCTCATCTTTTTCCTGGCGCCTAACAAGCAACCAGTGTCGTCGCCACATGGGCTCGTGCTCTCGATCGAAGGCCTCGCGCAACCTGTCTCTCTTAATCTAAACTAAAACTTATTCGCCCAACGCCTCGCGATTAGACTTTCCCGAATCTGTTCGTTACGCTTTGCTTTCCCCAATTAATTATTAATCAAGGAAGGACTAATCATGGCTCCAGAAGCACAAACGCAAAAACAACCATCACCAGCTTTGGTGTTCGAAACTCTTAACGGATATCAGCGCACACAGGCGCTGAAAGCGGGAATTGAACTTGAACTCTTTACCGCGATCGGCGAAGGAAATGCCACCGCGAAAGCGATCGCCGAACGTTGTGGTGCCTCTGAACGCGGCACTCGTATTCTTTGCGATTTTCTGACGATCGCGGGATTTCTTACCAAGCAAGGCAACAGCTATTCGCTGACGCCGGATTCTGCCACATTCCTCGACAAACGCTCTCCCGCCTACATGGGGACGGTAAGCGAATTCATTCTCTCGTCGTACATTAGGGACAAATTCGATCGGCTCACAGACGCGGTACGAAAAGGCGGCTCGGTCGCTGAAGACGAAGCTTTTGAACCTGACCACCCGATGTGGGTAAAATTTGCGCGCGCAATGCAGCCAATGATGGCGATGCCTGCGCAACTCATGGCCCAACTGGTCGACGCAAAGCACGATCGGCCGTTGCGCATCCTCGACATCGCCGCGGGTCATGGATTATTCGGGCTGGCTTTTGCCAAGCAGAATCCGCAGGTGCAAGTAACTGCCGTTGATTGGCCCAAAGTACTGGAAGTTGCAAAGGAAAATGCGCAAACGGCTGGTGTCGCGGATCGTTATCACACCAATCCCGGCAGCGCGTTTGATGTCGACTACGGCACGGGTTACGACCTCGTGCTGCTGACGAATTTCCTGCACCATTTCGACAAGGCGACTTGCGAGACGCTGCTGCGGAAAGTTCACGCTGCGCTTGCGGACGGTGGCCGG
>DASYPX010000054.1:0-5884 GCA_036006125.1 Pyrinomonadaceae bacterium
GCGGTAGGCCGCCTCTAAACGAATAAAACGTGAAACTCCGCTTACCAAACATTTTTCCGCGCGAAACGCTGGCGATGGCGCTGGACAGTGTCCGCGCGCACAAGTTTCGCAGCTTTCTCACCGTGCTGGGCATCGTAATCGGCGTGATGACGGCGATCAGCATCGCGTCAATACTCACGGGCTTGCGACAGAGTATCGTCTCAATGATCGAGGAGTACGGCACCAATAACATCTACGCTTTTCACCTCACCACCGGGCCGCGCACTAGCACCGATCGCGCCGAACGCTTGCGCAAACCTCTGACCGCAGCCGACGCTGACGCGATCAAGATGTATGCGTCGTCAGTCGAAGACATCGCGGTCACCGCGCCGAACGTTGGTTATAGCGGCGGTCCATTCGACGACAACATCACGTATCAGGGCCACAACTATCGCTGGGGAAACACAGAAGGGGTCACGCCAAATTACGCCGACATCGCGAACGTGGTGGTGCGCGAGGGCCGCTTCATCACTGACGGCGATAACGATCAACGTGCCAACGTGATGGTGATCGGGGTCAACGCGGCCGAAGCTTTATTTCCCGGTAAACAAGACGGAATTGCGGGCACCGAAGTGCGCATGGGCGGCTACAACTTTGAAATCGTCGGCGTGCTTGAAAAACGCAAGGCCGGGTTCTTTGGTGAGAACGAAGAAGACAACGCGGTGTTCATTCCGCTTCGCACAGCGCAAAAGGTTGCCCCCGCGCGCGGCTGGCTGTTGTTCGTCATCAAAGCGCGTTCAGGTCAAATAAACGAAGCGCTGACCCAATCGGAAGATATCCTGCGGCGCCGGCGCAACGTCAGCTTCGGCGATCCAAACAACTTTGACATCAAGACTGCCGACAATTTTGTGAAGCAGTTCGACAGTATCACCGCAATGGTCGGCTTGATCGCGATTGCCATTTCCAGTCTTGGGCTGCTCGTCGGCGGCATCGGTGTGATGAACATCATGCTCGTCAGTGTGACTGAGCGCACGCAGGAAATCGGCATTCGCAAGGCGCTCGGCGCCCGCCGCCGCGACATCGTGAATCAGTTTCTATTTGAAGCGATGACGCTGACGTTTCTCGGCGGCATGATTGGCGTGCTGCTGGCCATCGGCATCAGCAAGCTCATCATGCTCATCATTCCGAGCCTCCCCGCCTCGATCCCAACGTGGGCAGTCATGACCGGATTGATCGTCAGTGTGTCAGTCGGATTGATCTTCGGCGTTTGGCCGGCGCGTAAAGCGTCGCGTCTCGATCCGATCGAGTGTCTGCGTTACGAATAGGCGACAATTTGCCGGGGCCTGAATGGTCAAGAGGGGAGAGAGCTGATAGCTCTCTCCCCTCTTCTGCTGTGCGGGATGATCTAGCGAAGCACGAGTTGTGCAGTGACAGACTTGGTCAAAGGATTCACGGTGAAGTGAATCTTTCTGGATGTGAACGACGGGGGAGAGTCTGATCAAGCTCCCGCTTCAGACGCAAGAGCTTTTCGTTGCATCTCTTTCAGACTCTCCGGAATCATCCTTGTGATGTGGTGAGTGGCGGTGTGGCCGTCGGCAAAACTCTGATAGAGAGTGAAGTCAGGTAAAGACAAGCACGAGAGCGGCGAGTAAATGTTGTAGCCCGTGTCGATGCCGATCGCGCTGTTGTAAAGATAAATCCCGTGACGGCCCAAACGGCCGCGCAAAGGCAGGAAGGGCGTCGGCGTGTGGCCGAAAACGCACGGCTTGCCGTGATAGTTCTTGTAGAACTCTGTGTCGCGCGTCCACAGCAGTGCGTGCGGCGAACTGTCGCGCGGATGCTTTCCGTTTTCGACTCCGGCGTGCACATAAAGCGCGAATTCGTCTTCATGATAAAGCGGCAACCCGCGCATGAACTCCAGATGCTCTGGCGGAACTGATTCCGCGATTGCCTGTTGTGCGGCAGTAAAGTCCGCTTCGACTTGCACCATCAGCGGCTTGCCCGCGTATTGTGCGAAACTGTGATCGCTTCCCGTCGACGGCTCCATCCAGATGTAGTTTTCGCCGTCGATAAAGTCCAGTAACATTTGTTCGTGATTGCCGCGCAGACAAATAACTCGCTCGGGGTTCTCAAGACAGAGTTCACGCACATGACCCACGCAACCCGGAATGTCAGGGCCGCGATCAACCAAATCCCCGAGAAAGATCAACGTGTCAGTTGATGCGTCCCGCGGCAGCATCTCGAGCAGCCCATGCAGTTGTGCACAGCGACCGTGAATATCACCAACGACGAAAGTTTTCATGATGTAATTCCCTCTCCCTTTGGGAGTGGGTCGAGGAAGTAAAGTACACTCTCCAGCACTAGCCGACGTGCTCATTCGCAGTCGGCACCTGAATTGAATTCAAAATCTCTTGATGTTCGGGATCGTTTCGTAACGACTCCCAGTTTTTGTCGCGCGCAAACCACGGCCGATTCTCGTTGCCCAGTTGGATTGCGCGGCGCAGCCACTTCAACGCTTCTTCGCGCTCGCCTTCCATGGCGTACGCCGACGCCAACCAATATGCGACATCGTGATCGGTGTTCGCGGTGTTGCGCACCTCTTCAGTAAGTTGCGCACGCGCCTCTTCATTGAACCCAAGCGCACTCAAAAACGTCGCGTAAATGGGACGAATGCCGTCGAGTTGCGGATGCTGCTCGAGCACCTCTTCCAGAATTTCCGCCGCTTTGGTGGGTTCACCGTGATAGTACAACGTCCGGGCGCGAAACGTGCGAATCAGCGGGTGATCCGGTTCGATCGCGGCCCCTTCGTCCAATTCCGCCAGCGCCTGATCGTATTCCCCCTGATAAGTGAAGATGCGTGCGCGATTGTAGCTGGCGACCACTCGCTCCGCCGGGTTCAAGCGAATCATCCGCTCGAAATAGCGCAGCGACCGTTCGTAATCTCCATCGAGTCGCGCCAGCACCCCGCTAACGAAATGCACCCCCACGTCGTTCGGAGCTTCGCGGCGCAAAGCCTTGACTGCCTCGCGCGCCTTCGCTTTTTCGCCGCCGCCCAGGTAGATGAACACCATGTGCATGCGCGCTTCGAGCAAGTGCGGGTCGAGGGCTAAAGCCTGGTTAAATGCAGCTTCGGCCTGTTCGTGATCGCCAGCTTCACCGAAGCCTTTCCTCACCCGATTGGCGTATGCGCTGCCGAGGCCGCAATGCGCCAGCGCAAACGATTGATCGAGCGACACCGCACGTTCGAAGTGTTCGATCGCTTCGTCGATATCCTTCCGCGCAATCGTGTGATAGATGTAACGACCCATGGAGTCGCGACCGCGCAGGTACTCCTCGTAGGCTTCGGCGTTCGCCGTCTTCTGCTGCTCGAGTCGATCCTTGTCATCCGACGTCAGCTCCAGACGTAAGCCTTCACAAATCTCGTGTGTGATCGTGTCCTGTACGTTGATGATGTCCGTTGCGTCAGCATCGATGCGATCGCTCCAAAGCAGATCGCCCGAATTCACATCGACCAACTGCGCGGTCACGCGAATACGATCGCCCGCACGCAGGAATCCGGCGGACAACACTGCAGAGACGCTCATCTCGCGACCGGCCTGCCGCGGATCAACCTGCTTGCCCTGGTATCTCACGATTTCCGACGAAGGCCGCACCACAAGCGATCGCACGCGCGCAAGTTCGGTAATTACGGCGTCAGCCAGCGAGAATTCGTAAAAGCTCGACTGCGGATCCTCGCTGACGTTCTTGAAAGGCAGGATCGCGAGGCTCTTGCGCTCACCTTCCCCCATGCTTGTCACGGGCGTTTCGTGACTTCGATGATCCGATGTCCAAGCGCGCTGTTGCGATGATGTTCGCTCGCCGGTGATGCCGCGCAACCAACGCATGGCACGGCCGACCGGGCCTGTGCCGGACAGATGCCGCGGTGCAATCGGAGTGATTGTCTCAGCAAAGGCAACGCCGGAATCGACTTCGCGCAGAATCTCCCGCAAATCCTCGCGCAGTGCTTCAGCCTTTTGATATCGGTCTTTGGGATTCTTTGCGAGCGCGCGGTCGAGTATCGCTTGCAAGCGCGGCGGTGTCGGACTCGGACGCGCTTGAACGAGTGGAAGCGGATCTTCATGCAGGACCGCGTGACGAACATCGACGCTCGTCTTTCCCTGAAACGGCCACGTGCCGGTTAGCAGTTCGTAGAGCAGTACCCCGGTGGAAAAAATGTCGGCGCGCTCATCGACGCGTTCGCCACGGGCTTGCTCTGGAGCTGCGTAGGTCGCCGTGCCGTAGGGGATTCCGACTTCAGTCAAATCGGTGTGATGAATTCCCCCCAGGTCATCGCTATCCAAAAGTTTCGCCAGTCCGAAGTCGAGAATCTTCACTTGTCCGGTAGGAGTCACCATGACGTTGCCGGCTTTGATGTCGCGATGCACAATGCCGCGCGCGTGAGCGGCAGCTAAAGCGTCGGCAACTTGAATGGTGATCGAAAGCGCGCTGCGCAAATCCAGCGGGCGGCCGTTCACCAATTCACGCACATTCTTGCCGTCGACGTATTGCATTGCGATGAAATGCACGTCGCCGATGTCGTTGAGATCGAAAATTGTACAGATGTTCGGGTGATCGAGGGCTGAGGCCAGGCGCGCTTCGCGCTCAAAGCGTTTCAGGTTGGCTTCTTTGACCGTCAGTTCCGGAGGGAGGACTTTGACGACGACAGCACGACCGAGTTTTGTGTCAGTCGCTTTGTAAACTGTTCCCTGCCCACCGGCGCCAATCTTCTCGAGGATCCGATAGTTCCCAAGCTTTGCGCCGATCATTCTTTCGCATATTAAACTCTGATAGGCCGATGACTGCAAATGAAGTGAGTACTATCCGCGTCAGTGGACGGGTCAGATGCTCAAGTCACAGATGAGTTCTCGGCCCACTCGCTCACGCGAGTGGTACTGACGTCATCTGCGGCCGTGCGCGATCTTCGCGGCTTCCGGCAAACCTCGCAATCTGAGCATCGAAATCACACCGAATAATGGACCGGGCGCAAGAATGATGAATGCATAGGGCCAGCCAACGAGTTTTTGGACGACAGAAATGAGTTCGATGGAAACGGTTGTCAGCAGGAAACCAATGCAGGTTTGAATAGTCAGCGCCGTCCCGATGTATTGCGGATCGCCCAGCTCGGTGATGCAAGCGGAAAATTGAGCCGAGTCCGCCACGACGCTCGCGCCCCAAATCGCGGCGATTGTGAGCAACAGCATTGGATGCGCGCCGAAAGCAAATCCGATCAGCACGCAGCAAGCGCCGCTGATCGCCATCGCCAACGAAGTTACTATCGTGCGGCCAATTCGATCTGCAACCAAACCTGCAATCACACACCCCAGAGCACCGGAACCAATCACCAGGAATGAGGAGACCTCGGCCAAGGCCGGATCGCTCTTTCGCGACGCGAGACTGGCGCGAATCATGAAGGGAATCCACGTCCACATCGCGTACAACTCCCACATATGACCGAAATAGCCAAAGTTCGCGAGTCGCACGCTGCGATTGTGGAAAACTCTTCCGAGTTGTTTCCAATCAAAACGCGCGGCCGGCAAAGCGAGTGGCCCGTCACCGACGAACAACAGAACAATGATGCCGCCAAGCAGGGCGAGCAACGACACAAACAGCACGTTGTTGCGCCAATTCGCGCTCCCGATGCCATTGACCAGATAAGGCGTCGCTTTCCCGAGCGTCAGTGCCCCGACCAACACACCCAACGCCAGGCCTCGGCCATGACGAAACCACGTCGCCAGAATCTTCATCGCGGGCGGGTAGACCCCCGCGAGAAACATTCCCGTCAAAAAGCGCAAGACGATCGCGAATTCAACATCCTTCGCAAACAAACCGAACGCACAATTGACCATTGCGCCGGCGATCGCTGTCA
>DASYPX010000055.1:0-15037 GCA_036006125.1 Pyrinomonadaceae bacterium
CGAACCGGGAATCGAGAACATTGCCTATATGGTGATGAAGTTTCCGGATGATTTCATCGCGCACTTTCACTTCAATTGGCTGGCACCCGTGAAAATTCGCCGCACGCTGATTGCCGGCGCACGGAAAATGATTCTTTACGACGATATCGAGCCGACGGAAAAAGTGCGCGTTTACGACAAAGGAGTAACGACAAACCGTAACGCCGATCGTGAAGCGAATTATCAAACGCTGATTAGTTATCGCACCGGTGATGTGTGGGCCCCGAAGCTCGACGCGACTGAAGCGTTGCATTTTGTCATCGCGGAATTCATCGACGCGATTCGCAAAAATCGTAAACCTTTGACGGACGGCGCCGCGGGGTTGCGCGTAGTGCGTCTGCTGGAAGCGGCACAGACTTCGATTAAGTGCAGCGGACAATTCGTCGAGATCTGATTATTGAAGGTTCTTTCTTTGCCTTTGCGTATCTTTGCGCCTCAGCGTCTTTGCGTGAAGCACTTACGCGCGAATAAGATTTCACGCAAAGTCGCAAAGAAAATGTCGGAATAGACGTCCCTTGTCACTCCACGGAAAACGCGTCCTCTTTATTTCGTACAACGGAATGCTGGATCCGCTCGGCCAGACGCAGGTGCTGCCGTATCTGCAGCAATTAGCCGCAGTTGGCATCGATTTCACGCTGCTGAGTTTCGAGCGCGCGCTGGCGTACACAGACGAAGGACGTGAACGATGCCGGCGGCTTCACGACGAACTAAAGCAGCACAGAATTGATTGGCATTGGCTTCCGTATCACAAAACGCCTTCGCTCCCCGCAACGGCTTACGATGTGTTTGCGGGATACAGGCTGGCGCGGCGACTGGTGTGCCAGAAGCAGATTGAATTGGTTCACGCGCGCAGTCACATTCCGGCCACGATTGCTTTACGTTTGAAGCGACGACTCGGAACGAAGATGATTTTTGACGTGCGCGGTTTGTTGGCAGATGAATACGTCGATGCGCACCATTGGCGTAAGGATTCGGTTCCGTATCGCCTGACGAAGAACGCGGAGCGGCGCGCGCTGACCGCCGCGGACGGAGTCGTCACGCTGACGCAGCGAATTTGGGATGTAATTAAGGACTGGGACAGTCTGCGTGACCGAAGTGTGCCGCATGCCGTTGTCCCCTGCTGTGCTGACCTCGAGTTGTTTCACTTCGATGCCGCCGCGCGCGCAGCGTGGCGCACGGAACTCGGCATAGAAGATCGATTTGTTCTCGTTTACAGCGGCTCGATCGACGGTTGGTATCTGACGGAAGAGATGTGCGACTTCTTCGTCACGCTGCGCGCGCAAAAACCGAACGCGTTCTTTCTGTGGCTCACTAACGGCAATCGCGAACGGATCAAGAGCCTGATGACTGATCGAGGCGTTTCGAAAGAGGATTTTCAGATTATCTCGGCGTTGCCGGCTGACGTGCCGTCGTATCTTTCCGCGGCGGACGCCGGACTGGCCTTCATCAAGAATTGCTTTTCCAAACAGGCCTCGTCGCCGACGAAGTACGCCGAATATCTTGGCTGCGGATTGCCGCTCGTCATCAACGCGGGCATCGGCGACTCGGACGCATTGATTGACGATGAAAAAGTCGGCGTGCTGGTTCGAAGATTCGATCAAGAAGAATACACCCGCGCTGCCGCAGCGATCGGAGTGATGACGAACGATGTCGAGCAAACGCGCGCGCGAACCCGTGAAGTCGCCGAACGACTGCTCGACGTGCGGCGCGTCGGGCGTGAACGATACGTCGCGTTGTACGAGCAGGTGCTCGCAAGCTGAACAATGAAAGTTCTGGCGCTGGCGTCATATCCAAACGAGGCCGCTTGCACGCGTTATCGTGTCGAGCAGTTCGTGCAACCGCTTGCCGATCGGGGTATCACGATGACGGTTCGCCCGTTCATGGATTCGAATCTGTTTGACTCGCTGTACAAACACCGGTCGGGGTTGCGAACGGCGGCGGGACTCATGAAATCGGGCTTGCTTCGTCTGCGAGACGTGGTCGGCGCAGCTAATGCAGACGTAATTTTCGTGCAACGAGAGGCGATGCTGCTCGGTCCGCCGGCGATTGAGTGGCTGACTCACAGCGTGTTGCGTCGGCCAATGGTGTTAGATTTGGACGACGCAACTTACGTCCCTTATACTAGCCCGACCTACGGTCGCTTTACGAAAGCGCTAAAGTTTTTTGGAAAGACCGATTACTTAATTCGGTGGTCGCGCACTGTCGTTTGCGGAAATCAAACGATCGCTGAATACGTTTCGAGCAGGGGCGGACAAACCGAAATTATCCCGACGGTCGTCGATCTGGAGAAGTTTCGTCCCCGCGAATCTCGCAATGAATCGGTTCCGGTTCTGGGATGGGTGGGGTCACATTCAACTTTTCCTTTTCTGGAATCGATTTTGCCGGCCCTCTCTGAGTTGGCGAAATCAAATTCATTCAAACTGAAAATCGTAGGGTCAGGACGAGCAGACGTGTCGGTTCCGGGCGTTGAAGTTGAAAACCTGGAATGGAATTTGGAACGCGAGGTCGAAGACTTTCGGTCAATCGATATTGGGCTCTATCCGCTGAGCCCTGAGAACAACTGGGCGATGGGCAAGTCGGGCTTTAAAGCGATTCAATGGATGGCGGTCGGCATCCCTTACGTCGTGACACCCATCGGCGCCGCGGGAGAAATTGGAGAAGCGAACGTAACGCACTATTTCGCCAGCACGCACGACGAATGGATAGCGAAGCTGAAGTTGCTGCTTGCCGATGCGCAGAACCGGCGCGCCATGGGCGAGGCCGGTCGCCGGCACGCGCTTGAGCACTTCAGTGTCGGCACTCAAGCAGATAAGCTGGCAAGAGTATTAACCAACGCCGCGAAATAGAAGTTCGTTAAATTTTCAGATGTACGTATTAGGCTTAACTACTCTCGGAGACGCGGCGGCATCGTTGATTCGCGACGGCCAGATCGTGGCTGCCGCCGAAGAGGAGCGCTTTTCGCGCGTCAAACATCACAGTGGATTTCCGTATCTGGCAATTCAGTACTGTCTTGATCAAGCGGGAATCACGATCGCGGATGTTTCGCATGTAGCGCTTTATTGGAAGCCCTGGATTCTGCGGCACAAAGCGATGCAGGCCATCAAAGCGGCGACAATATCAGCAGACATGTTTCGCGCGCGAGTGGATCGCGGCGTCGAACAGGTGAGCAAGAGTTACCTCGGGATGTTCCGCTATCCGCGCGAGATTCGCCGCCACTTTGGTCCGAGCGATTTCAAGTTTCATTATTACGAACATCACCTCTGTCACGCTGCGAGTGCGTTCTATCTTTCACCGTTCAAGTCGGCTGCCATACTGACGATGGACGGTACCGGGGAAGAGACGACCACGATGTTTTCGCACGGCGAAGACGTGAACCTCAGGCCTTTGAAGCGCATCAAGTTGCCGCATTCGTTGGGTCAATTCTATTCGGCGGTCACCAACTTCATCGGATTCGACATGTTCGCCGGCGACGAATGGAAGTTGATGGGTCTCGCGGCGTATGGGGAACCGGTTTACAAGGATTTCTTTTCACGGCGCGTTTTGTCGGCGAACGGTAACGGCGATTTCCATCTAAACATTCGCACGCTCGATCATCACCTCGCGAAACATTATCAATTTCCGGACGAGCTGATTCAGGAATTAGGACCGGCGCGCCAACCAGACGAGAAAATCGAAAAGCGGCACATGGACATAGCGGCGAGCGCGCAGGAAGTTCTCGAAGACGTTGTACTGAAACTCTTGCACAATCTACATGAACAGACCGGCGAAAAGAATCTTTGTCTCGCCGGCGGCGTGGCGTTCAACTCCGTGATGAACGGTCGGATCATGCAGGAGTCACCGTTCGAAAACTTCTTCATCCAGCCGGCCGCGGGCGATGCGGGTTGTTCGCTCGGCGCTGCTTTTCTCGTCCACCACAAAGTGCTCAAGCAACCGCGCGCAGCGCAGATGGAGCACGCCTACTATGGGCCCGGATTTTCGTCCGACGAGTGCGCGGCCGTGTTGAAAGCGGCCCGCCTTGAGTTTGAGACTCTCGAGGAAGATCAGCTAATTGCCCGCGTGGCGAAAATGATTGCGGACGGCGCCATCGTTGGGTGGTTTCATGGCCGCATGGAGTTTGGGCCGCGCGCACTTGGCCACCGCAGCTTTCTTGCTGACCCGCGCCGCGCCGACATGCGCGAGCTGCTGAATGAAAAGGTGAAGCTGCGCGAATGGTTCCGGCCGTTGGCGCCGTCGATGCTTGAAGAGGCCAGTCCAAAGCTTTTTGGAATCGATCATCGCGATCCGTTCATGGTCACGGTGCTGGCCGTCCGCGAAGAGATGCGCGATAAGATTCCGGCGGTGGTCCACGTCGACGGCACGGCGCGACCGCAGACTGTCAGTCGCAAAACGAATCCACGATATTGGAAGCTCCTAAAAGAATTCGAAAGAATCGCCGGCGTGCCGGTATTGCTGAATACGTCTTTCAATATTCAAGAGCCGATTGTGTGTACCCCCGCCGATGCCGTGCGAACTTTTCAGGCAGCGAGTTTCGACGCATTGATACTCGAAGATCATCTCGTGCTCAGGCAAGGCACCCATCTCTAAAAGGTCTGGGAGACGATGCTAAACCTCTCCAGACGACGGATCTTGCGACGGTGTTGACCGCGTTTAGATTCAATGAACGGATTTCTCATCTTCCTCTGTTTATTTGTCGGCGGGCTAATTGTCCTCGCCGTTCCCTCGATGGCTGCCACTCACTCCGTTGATTACGGCATGGCAATCAATGCGTTTTACACGGGCAAGGCAACGCTCTTGTGTGCAGCCTTCGCGGGTCTCGCCGGTTGGTACGCTTATCGACAGGAGCAGCACGGTTCGTTTCTGTTACAGATATTCATTGCGGCTCTACTGGTGCGGCTAATCGTTGCCAGCTTAATTTTTGCCAATCACGGTCAGGAGTTTTTCGGTGGCGATGCGTTCACTTATGACTTCCTTGGCCAGACACAACTGCAAGCCTGGGCCGGTGACAGTTATGCGCGGGTGCTGTTGCAAAACCGCATGTCCGGTTGGGGGATGGGCTATTTTGTTGGTTCAGTTTACGCATTGATCGGCCCCAACATGCTGGCCATCCAGTTCCTTAACGCAGTGATGGGTGCGATGACCGCGGTTGTGGTTTTCGTAGCGGCTCAGGAAGTATTTACCAACATCCGAGTATCAAAGGTGGCCGCCGCAAGCATAGCGTTCTACCCATCGCTCGTCCTTTGGTCGTCACAGGGTCTGAAAGATGGTCCGATTGTATTCCTTTTAGCACTCGCGATTCTGGCGACTCTAAAGTTGGGCCAAAAGTTTACTGTGAAATACCTGGTTGTTTTAATTTCCGCATTATTAATATTGCTCAGTCTGCGCTTCTACGTTTTTTATATGATTGCCACAGCAGTGGGCGGCGCGCTGGTCATCGGCAGCCGAGAATTCAGCGCGATCTCTTTCATCCGCCAATTTGCGATCCTCCTGGTGCTTGCGGTGGCGCTGACCTACGTTGGTTTGCCGAGATTTGCTTCTCAACAATACGAGACTTTCGGCAATCTTGAGAAGGTCGAACGCAGCCGCCGGGATATGGCCCGACGAGGCGAGTCCGGCTATGGCGAAGACTCGGACGTTTCTACGGTTGATGGTGCCATTTCTAACGTGCCGCTGGGCATGTTATATCTTTTGTTCGCTCCCTTTCCATGGCAATTGACCTCGCTCAGACAGGCAATAACACTACCGGAAATGATCATCTGGTGGGTGTCTTTTCCGATGATGATGCTCGGTCTGTGGTTTTCGATGAGATATAGGCTGAGGATGATTGCGCCCATCCTAATCTTTACCACGCTTCTTTCACTCGCGTATTCGGTGTTTCAGGGTAACGTTGGAACCGCGTATCGGCAGCGCTCGCAGCTTTTGGTGTTTTATTTTATCTTTGTCGCAGTCGGTTACGTTGTAGTCGTTGAGAAGCTTGAAGATAGAAAGCGCAGGCAGTTGTATCCGATGGTAATTTCTCCGGTTTTACCGCTTTCGACAACAGAGCGCCGCTTGTAACGATGAATGGCATTATTGCAGTCCTAATTTTTGTTATAGTCGCCGGAACTCTGATATTCGTTCCGCAGTTGGCCGCGCCTTACGAATCGGTTTATGGCGACGTCTCAGTTTTTAGCTGCGCAAAGGCGCTGGCGGTTTGTACCATCGTTGCCGTTTTTGCTGGCATTCTGATTCGTCGGATTCCCACTCATGGACGTTATCTGTTAAAGCTGTTCCTGTTCGCCTTGCTGATCCGAATGTTTATCGGAACGGCGATTTTTGTTTTTAATGGTCAGGATTTTTTTGGTGGAGACGCCTGGACTTACGACTACTATGGGCTCCGACAGATGCTGGCCTGGGGTGGCGACAGATCGGCACAGACGAGCGTCGATTGGTTCACCGGCACAGGGTACGCTTCGGCCTGGGGCATGCTTTATATCGTCGCGAGCATTTACTCGGTCATCGGCCGCAATATGCTGGCTATTCAATTATTCAATGCCGTATTGGGGGCCGCCACGGCCCCAATAATTTTTTTGTGCGCGGAGCATGTTTTTAACAACCGGAGGGTTGCGCGAGTTGCAGGCTTTGCCGTCGCATTTTATCCATCACTTGTGCTTTGGTCATCACAGGGATTGAAGGATGGGCCGACAGTTTTTTTTCTCGCGTTAAGCATTTTGGCGACTCTCAAGTTAGGGCAAAAGCTTAGCGTTCGTTATTTGGCGGTATTAGTAGTTGCGCTCGCAGGCGTACTCGCCTTTCGGTTTTATATTTTTTACATGATGCTTGCTGCGATTGTCGGGACGTTCGTTATCGGCATGAAAGCGTTCACGGTGCAGAGTATGGCGCGACAATTCGTTGTCGTGCTGGTGCTCGGTTTATCGTTTACTTACTTCGGAATTACCAGATACGCGAGCGCTCAGTTCGAAACGTACGGAAATCTCGAACAGTTGAACCGCAGCCGCCAGAATTTGGCAACGTCCGCGCAATCCGGTTTTGGCGAGGATGTCGATGTATCGACGACGAGCGGCGCCCTAAGCACGATTCCGAGCGGACTGGTGTATCTGCTATTTGCGCCTTTCCCCTGGCAACTGGGATCGCTCAGGCAGAGCCTGACTCTGCCCGAAATGGTCGTCTGGTGGGCTGCATTTCCGTTGTTGATTCTCGGCGCCTGGTTTTCGCTAAAGTATCGCTTGCGACAGATGGCACCCATTCTAATTTTCACTTCGATGTTAACGCTTGCCTATTCCGTCTTTCAGGGAAACGTCGGCACGGCTTATCGTCAGCGCGCCCAGATTCTCGTCTTTTACTTTATTTTCGTGGCGGTCGGCAGCGTTTTGGTTAAAGAGAAACGCGACGAGCGCCGCCGCCGCGCGGCCGAAGAGTTGCGCCTGGCAACCGTCGGCCTGAAACCCGGCTTGGCAACCCCCGAGCAACGGGCCTAGCAGATGCCTGGATCCGGGCGCGCTTTCCCTTTTTCAATTAAACTAACTGACAACGATGTGTGGTATTGCCGGAATAGTTCGCACAGACGAAGCCCCCGTTGATCGCGATTTGCTTCAGCGGATGAACGAGGCGATCCGTCATCGCGGTCCCGATGAAGACGGTTTCTATTTCAATGACGGCGTTGGATTAGCGATGCGCCGCCTGGCGATCATCGACCTGAAAACGGGCCAGCAACCTATTCACAATCACGACCGCACGAAGTGGTTGGTCTTCAACGGAGAGATTTACAACTACCGTGAAGTCCGTGCGCAGCTCGAAAAGCTCGGCCACAAGTTTTATACCGACAGTGACACTGAAGTCGTAGTCGCCGCTTACGACGAGTACGGCACGGATTGTCCTAAACATCTGCGCGGTATGTTTGCGTTCGCGATTTGGGACGAGCGCGACAAGAGTTTGTTTCTCGCGCGTGACCGGGTCGGGAAAAAGCCCTTGCTGTACGCTCATCTCCCCGAGCAACTGGTTTTCGCCTCCGAGTTCAGCGCTCTCGTGCTTCACCCAGCCGTCAGTCGCGATGTCGATTTCGAAGCGATTCATCACTATCTGTCATTCATGTGCGTGCCGGCTCCGCTTACGGCCTATCGCGCGATCCGAAAACTCGAACCGGCACACTGGCTGCTCTGGCGCAACGGCGAAATCAAGACAGAACGTTATTGGCAGCTCGACTTTTCGCAGAAGACTTCGATGTCCGAAATCGAAGCGGGCGAGCGTTTGATCGAGCTGCTGCGCGAAGCCGTGCGCATTCGCCTTATGTCTGAAGTTCCGCTGGGGGCTTTCCTCTCGGGCGGCATCGATTCCAGTGCCGTCGTCGCTTTGATGGCGCAAGAATCGAGCGAGCGAGTTAAAACGTTTTCCATCGGCTTTGAAGAACAGGACTTCAGCGAACTGCATCACGCGCGCCGGGTCGCCGAACATGTCGGCGCCGATCATCACGAATTCATCGTGCGGCCGGACGCAATGCAAATTCTGCCGACGCTGGTCGATCATTACGGTGAACCATTCGCCGACTCGTCCGCGATTCCGAGCTACTACGTTTCGCGCGAGACGCGACGGCACGTGACGGTCGCGCTGAACGGAGATGGCGGCGACGAGTGTTTCGCCGGATATGAACGTCACGCTGCAATGAACCTCGCACGGGCTTATGCTTCGATTCCGGGAAAGCGTTTGATCGGCACCGCGACGGCGGCGTTAGGGCCGCGATCGCGTGGCCCCATCCGAAAAGCGCAGCGATTCATGGCGGCGGCGGCATTGCCGCCAATTGAACGTTACCTGCGCTGGATCAGTTCATTCGACGAAGCTGCAAAACAGAAACTTTACACCGACGACTTTCGTGTTGAGACGGCAAGTTTCCGCACCGTGTCATTTCTCGAGCCGTGGTTTGCAAAGGTAAACGGCAGCGGCATCGTCGACGCAGCATTGTTGTCAGACACCATGACGTATCTACCAAACGATCTGCTTGTGAAAATGGATATCGCCAGCATGTCCGTGTCACTTGAAGCGCGTTCGCCGTTTCTCGATCATCGTCTAATGGAGTTCGCCGCGAGCTTGCCCGAAAGAATGAAGCTGCGCCGCATGACAACTAAGTACCTGCTCAAGAAAGTGCTGAAAGAGTTTGTTCCCGGTCAAAATCTCACGCGCCAAAAGATGGGCTTTGGCGTCCCGATCGGCTATTGGTTCCGCCGGTCGATGCAGCCATTCCTGCGCGAGACTTTGCTGTCCGAGAAGTCTCTCGGGCGCGGCTTCTTCAAACCTGAGCGGATACGCGCGATCGTCGATGAGCACACCGACAACCGGGTGGATCACTCGCACCGCCTATGGTCATTGATGATGCTCGAACTTTGGTTTCAAAGATTCATTGATTAGATCACCGGAGGTGACTTCTTGAAGGGCGTCGTTCTGGCCGGAGGATTAGGCAGCCGTTTACGGCCGCTAACCTCAGTCACTAACAAACACCTGCTGCCGGTTTACAACCAGCCGATGATTTACTATCCGATCCAGACGCTGGTGAATGCGGGCATTCAGGACATCATGATCGTTACCGGCGGAAACTCAGCCGGCGATTTCCTAAAGCTGCTTGGCAACGGAAAAGCGTTCGGCCTGAAGCACATTAACTACACTTATCAGGAGGGCGAAGGCGGAATCGCCGCAGCACTTTCGTTGGCCGAGCATTTCGCTGACGATGGACCGATCTGCATTATTCTGGGCGACAATATCATCCAGGGAAACATTCGCGCGGCCGCGGACGATTATCGCCGCCAAGGTGGTGGCGCAAAAATTTTGCTCAAACGCGTGCCCGATCCGCAGCGTTTCGGTGTCCCTGAAATTGACGGACGGCGCGTCGTACGGATTGAAGAAAAGCCGCGGCAGCCAAAATCCGAATACGCCGTCATCGGCATTTACATGTATGACGCTCGCGTGTTCGATATCATCCGCACCTTGAAACCTTCCGGCCGCGGTGAACTCGAAATCACGGACGTTAACAATGCTTATATTGAGCGCGGGGAAATGACGTGGGATGAGCTCGAAGGCTGGTGGACCGACGCGGGTACGTTCGAAAGTCTCTTGCGCGCCTCAAACTTGGTGGCCGAAACGGGGGCGAACAACGAGGTCGTGAAACATGCAGAAACCGGCGCCAATGCCTGACACTTTTGAATCCGGAGATGTGCACGATGTCATCGTCCGGCCGCTCAGCCGTTATAACGATTCGCGCGGGTGGCTTACTGAACTTTTTCGGTGCGATGAGTTGCCGGTTGAGTTCCATCCCGTAATGGCTTACATCTCTTCGACCCGTCCCGGCATCACGCGCGGCCCTCATGAGCATGTTGATCAGGCCGACCTCTTCTGCTTCCTTGGCCCATCGAATTTCAAACTGAGGATGTGGGACAATCGTGCGGACTCGCCGACGTACCGGAAGGTTAAAACTCTCGTGGCCGGCGAAGACAACCCACACGTCGTCATTGTGCCGAAGGGCGTCGTTCATGCGTACCAGAACATCGGCGACAAAGACGGCATCGTCATCAACTGCCCGAATCGACTTTACCAGGGCGACAGACGTCGCAACGCAGTCGACGAGATAAGACACGAAGACAATCCTGATACCATTTTCAAGATGGATGATCCGTAACCACTTTTCGATTTTTGATTTTGGATTTTGGGTTTTCGGCCATCCGCAGTTCTTGTTTCACAACTCTCAATCACAAATCTAAAATCTGAAATCAAAAATGTAATGAAAATCCTTCGCGTTATAGCTCGCCTGAACGTCGGCGGTCCCGCGCGTCACGTGGTGTGGCTTTCCGAAGGTTTGAAATCGATGGGCCACGAAACCGTCCTGGTCACCGGCGTTGTTCCTCCCGGCGAGGACGATATGAACTACTTCGCCGAAGCGGCGGGAATCAAACCCATCACAATTCCCGAAATGAGCCGCGAGCTGTCCCTCAGAGATCTACTCGCCGCGTGGAAGATCTATCGCCTGATGTTGCGCGAGCGCCCCGAGATCGTCCATACCCACACTGCGAAAGCCGGCGCCCTTGGACGACTCGCCGGGCTAATGTACCGCTGCCTGACGCCGTCGGCTTTGACTGGCAGGCGCCCGCGAAGTCGTTTCGTCCACACGTTCCACGGTCACGTCTTTCACAGCTACTACAGCCCGGCGAAAACGAAGATGTTTCTTGCGATTGAACGATTGCTGGCGCGCGCTACTGACCGCATTGTTGTCGTCAGCGAACAGCAACGTCGAGAAATCAACGAAGACTTTCGCGTGGGGCGACGCGACCAATTTGAAGTAATACCGTTGGGACTGGATCTCGATGCGTTTGCGGATTGGAGAAGTCGCCGGTCGCGAGTCCGTGCCGAAATCGATGCGACTGACAGTGACATGCTGATCGGCATTGTCGGGCGGCTGACGGAGGTGAAAAACCATGAAATGTTCCTGCACGCCGCCGCACGCATGAAAGCGCTCGTAGCGGCGCAGAGTCTGAGGACACGCGTCCGTTTCGTGATTGTCGGTGATGGGCGCTTGCGTATTTCACTGGAGTCGAAAGCTCGCGAATTGGGATTGATGGAACACGTCGCGTTTCTCGGCACACGCAATGATCCTGAGAATTTCTATCCCGCTTTGGATATCGTGGCCTTGACGAGCCTAAACGAAGGCACTCCGCTTACTTTGATCGAAGCCATGGCGAACGAGCGGCCAGTGATTGCCACTGCAGTTGGTGGTGTCGCGGATCTGCTGGGGCCGTCGATTTCCGATGGTGACGGCTACGCCATCTGTGAGCGGGGGATTTCCGTGAGGAGCGGCGATGTGGAAAGTTTCGCCCGCGGCCTTCTTTGTTTGCTGCAAGACGAGCCTTTGCGCACGCGCCTTTCTACAGCAGGCAAGGACTTCGTCTATGCGGATTACGGAAAAGCGCGATTGATTCGGGATATTTCGAACTTATACGCGCGTCTGCTGGCGGCCTGAACATGCTAGACTGCTTTCACAGCAAACGAGACAACGACGGCGAGAGGAGCAAGAATTTTGCGAGTTCTGATTACCGGTGGCGCGGGTTTCATCGGTTCACACCTTTCTGAAGCCTATCTGCAACGTGGTGATGAAGTGTTCGTTATTGACGACCTTTCCACCGGCAGCATCGAGAATATTCGCCACCTGAAAGATCACCCGCGCTTTCACTACACGATCGAGAGCATCCACAACCAACCGGTGACGGCCGAATTAGTCGATCAGTGCGACGTCATTTTTCATCTCGCCGCGGCCGTGGGGGTAAAGCTCATTGTTGAGAGCCCGGTGCGCACGATCGAAAACAACGTTCATGGCACGGAAGTCGTGCTCTCGCTGGCCAACAAAAAGAAGAAAAAGGTCTTGGTTGCTTCCACTTCGGAAGTTTACGGATTGAGCTCCGAGGTTCCTTTTCGGGAAGATGGCAATCTCGTGATGGGCGCGACCAACAAAGGACGCTGGAGCTACGCCTGCTCAAAAGCTATCGACGAGTTTCTGGCGCTCGCCTACTGGCGCGAGAAGAAACTGCCGACGATTGTAGTTCGCCTCTTCAACACGGTCGGCCCGCGCCAAACCGGACAGTACGGCATGGTGATTCCTACGTTTGTAAAGCAGGCGCTCGCCGGCCGGGCGATTACGGTTTACGGCAACGGCAAACAGTCGCGTTGTTTCTGCTACGTCGGCGACGTCGTCGCCGCGCTGGTGAAGTTAATGGACGCAGACAATTCAGTCGGCGAAGTTTTTAACATCGGCTCGAATCAGGAAATTTCGATCCTCGATCTCGCAAAGCGCGTGAAAGACCTCACCAGGTCTGAATCCGAAATTGTTTTTGTCCCTTACGATGAAGCGTACGAGGAAGGCTTCGAGGACATGCCGCGGCGCATTCCCGACACGTCAAAGGTCAACAAGCTCGTCGGTTTCAAGCCGGAGAAGCGCCTCGACGAAATTCTTCAAAAGGTAATCGAATTTCACAGCGACAGCTCACGCAACACCATCACAACGCACGCCTAAAAACACTATCGACTGGTTGTAATCACGCCTCACGCCGGCTAACGAAATCGGCAATCGCGCGCAGAGTGTCCGGGTTGCGATCGATCTGCGCGAGCGCTTTACACGCCGCAGCGTGCGCTGCCTTAATCTTTGCGTGTGTGGCTTCCAATCCATGAATGGCCGGGTAAGTCGCTTTGCGCGAACGCGCGTCCTTGCCCGGTGTCTTGCCCATCTCGCCCGCGGTAGCGGTGACGTCGAGCAAGTCGTCGGTGATTTGAAACAGCAGGCCAAGGTTGGCTGCGTAATCCGTGATTGCGTTCAACTCGTTGTCATTAGCGCCGCCGATAATCGCGCCGCAACGCGCGGCCGCGCAGATGAGCGCGCCCGTCTTCTCCAAATGAATTTGCTCCAGCGCTCTTGCGTTGATCGTTTGCGATTCCGCTTCGAGATCGCGCGCCTGGCCTGAAACCATTCCCACGGGCGTGCCCGCCCCGCGGGCAAGCTCTGCCGCCACGCGCACGCGAATCTCCGGCGACAGTTGTTCGTCCTCAGCAATAGTTTGAAAGGCAAGCGCCTGCAGGGCATCACCGGCAAGAATCGCGGTTGCTTCATCAAACTTGACGTGACAGGTCGGTTGACCTCGTCGCAAGTCGTCGTTATCCATCGACGGGAGGTCGTCGTGAATCAGAGAGTAGGTATGAATCATCTCAAACGCACACCCGGTTCGTAACAGTTGCTCAGGCGCGGCACCGAACGCTTCACCAGTCGCGATGAGCAGCGCCGGACGAAATCGTTTTCCGCCGGCGAAGACGCTCCAGCGAATCGCGCGGTGTAGTCGCACCGGCTCCTGCGTCTCATTCGGAATCAGTCGATTGAGTTCCGAATCGACCAGTGCACGGTTGCAAGCAAAAAAGTCTGGGATGTCGATGGCTGAGCTGACCACAAAGGGCACAGGTGTTCAATTTCAGGAAGCGTCTTCGGATTGCGGATTACCTTCAGCCTCAAACGGACGAACCGCCGGACGGCCATGATTGTCGCGGGTGAGCACTTCGATACGGCGTTCGGCTTCGCTCAGGCGCTCCTGGCACGCGCGCGAAAGCTTCACGCCCTGCTCAAACAACTCCAGGCTTTTCTCCAACGGAAGATCGCCGCGTTCGAGTTCGCGCACAATCCGCTCGAGTTCTTCCAGAGAGCTTTCGAAGTTTTGTCGGCTGCTTTCCATGCGTGTCTGACGAGCTGCCAGCTTGTCAGTTCAAACGTGACGGGCTGGCAGCCTGTCGTACCTCTCACATTACGGTGACGGACTCGGCTTCTGTGTCTGCAAGTCTTTCAGGCGCCGCATAATCTCATCCTGAAACTCCTGACCGCGCTGTGAAGCCCCGTTCTTGGCGGCATCCGCGATAATGGTTGTCAGGCGATCGTCCTTGATCGAAGTGATGCGCCACGCGTCGCCGGTCTGTAACATTGTAAGTTGAATCTGCTCATCTTTGAACTTCAGGTCAACGTTGGCGTTCGCGCCGTTTTGCTGGACGGTCGCAAAGTAAGGAACGCTGAGGGCGATCAGAAAAAGTGGTTTGTCTTTTGCGGGCGCACTGACGCGCTGGATCTCGGGCGGTAAGACTTCACGCAAAGTCTCTTTCAATTTGGGCGTGATGTTCGACGCGATCTGATCGACTTGAGAAGGCACCAGGTTATTCAAAAGTGATGAGCCGGTCAGCTTCGAGCGGACGTCAGCGACAAAGCCCTCCGCAATTTTGTCGATATCGAGAGCGCGGTCGACTTGCTGATTGTCGTTCCGCTGTGAAGCATCAACGATCACCGCGAGTGCATACGACGGGCCGGATTTAAAGTGCTGCCACCAAATGAATCCGCCTGCGACGACGCCCACAATGACGACGAGCAGGACTATGCCAATGAGTGCCAGCACTCGTCCGGCGCGCCCTGAGCGTTTGCCGCCGCGACGCCGTGTGACACCGCCAG
>DASYPX010000056.1:0-12916 GCA_036006125.1 Pyrinomonadaceae bacterium
CACCTCGAAGAACTGCGCGACACGAGCATCCCGATCATTCTCCGCTTGCTCGAGCGGCGCGAAGCGATGCTCAAGAAGTACATGGCCATGGGCGAAGAGCAGACGCGGCGCGCGCAGAACGAACTCAACAGCATTCAAAACAGTCTGAAGGTTTACCGCGGTCAGCTTGCCGGCTTGAAAGATCCGAAGCTCCTGAACACCAAGCGACAAGATGAGGCGGCATTGCGCAAATCGATCGCTGCGGACACGGCAAAGCAAGCCAAGTACGGCGACGCCTGGGACGCGATTGCCAAAGCGCATCGTGACTATGCTTCTTACGCGAAAGACCGCCGTATCTTCGATCAGGCAGCCGGCTTCAACACTGCGACCTTTGGTATCGCACGGACGTTGGTGCGGATGGCTGAAGAGGGCCAAAAGCCGAACGCCGAGCGGTTGCCGGAATTCACCGATGCGCGGCGTCCGTCGCTCGAACTCGCGTTGTATGCGCCCGCGCCGATTTATGACGACTTCGAAAAACTCAAGCTCACCGATTCGCTCGAATTCATGGTTGAGCTGCTCGGGGCCAATGACCCGCTCGTGAAACAAGTGCTGAACGGCAAGGCTCCCGCAGAGCGCGCGGCAGAATTGATCGACGGCACGAAATTGAAGGACGTCGATTTCCGCAGGCAGTTGGCGGCGGGCGGCATGAAGGCGATCGAGTCTTCGACTGATCCGATGATCGTTTTGGCGCGAATGATTGATCCGAAAGCGCGCGAGTTGCGCAAGCGATTCGAATCGGAAGTTACGGGCGTCGAGCGTGCGAATTACGCAAAAATCGCCCGCGCGAAATTCGACACGGAAGGGACGAAACTCTATCCCGACGCGACCTTCACGCTGCGGATGTCATACGGCACGGTCAAGGGTTACAACGAAAACGGGAAGCGCGTGACGCCGTTCACTACATTGGGCGGCTTATATGATCGCGCCGCGCAGTTCAAACAGGAGTTTCCTTATAACCTGCCACCGCGTTGGATCGAGAAGAAATCGTCGGTCGATCTAAGCACGCCGTTCAATTTCGTCAGCGACGACGACATCATCGGCGGAAACTCTGGTTCGCCAACTATCAACAAGGAAGGCGAACTGATTGGATTGATTTTCGACGGAAACATTCAATCGCTGGTCGGCAACTTCTACTTTGACGATTCAATCAATCGTGCGATTTCCGTCGATGTCCGTGCGATGCGCGAAGTTTTGCGTAAGATCTTCGGCGCGAATGAAATAGCGGACGAGCTGAGCAAAGGGTAGGAAGAGTCCGCGTTCGATGACGGAACCGCTTTCACCGGGCGTTCATATCGAAGAAAATGAGACGCCGATCACACGCATCGAGGGTGTCGACACTCAAACTGCGTTATTGATCGGCGTCACTACTACGGGCCCGGAGATCGCAACCACGGTCGCCAGTTTCGTTGATTTCGTAAACGCGTTTGGCCCGCAAGTACCAGAACCTGAATCAGCGATCCGAGATCGTTGGACCACAGATGATGAAGGCGGTCACTGGTGGCAGTTTTCGTCTTCCGTGAAAGGTTTTTTCGATAATGGTGGCCAGCAGGCCGTCATCAAACGAATTCCCTTAAACAATCCCGAGAGTCTTACGCCAGACGATTTTGTGAGGGCGATTGAATCGCTGTCGGATCTGACGGACGTTGGCCTCTCCCTGGCGCCAGGAATGTGGTCAGAGAAAATTCACGCGGCGTTGATCAAAATGTGCGAGCAGCGCGGCGACTCTTTCACGATTCTCGACCCACCGCCCGCGCTCGACATAAACGGCATTCGAGCGTTTCGCAGTCGCCGCAGTTCTTCTTATGCCGCGCTTTACTACCCGTGGCTGAGCATTGATGGCATCGACATCGCTTCTTCCGGTCACGTTGCTGGAATCTACGCACGTTCAGATCGCGAACGTGGCATTCACAAGGCGCCAGCCAACGAGGAGATCCGCGGAATCAGCAAACTCGCGCGCGAAGTTTCAAACGCCGATCAGGCATTGCTCAATCAGCACGGGATCAATGCACTACGATCCTTCCCCGGCCATGGCAGTCGTGTTTGGGGTGCGCGTACGCTCTCGCCCGATCCTGATTTCAAGTACGTCAATGTGAGACGACTTTTAGTTTACCTCGAGCGTTCGATCGATGTAGGCACTCAGTGGGTCCAGTTTGAGCCCAACAATGAACGAACTTGGGCCAATGTACGCCTGGCGGTCTCTGACTTTCTGCACGATGCGTGGCGGGATGGAGCGCTGATGGGCGTCACCCCAGAAAATGCTTTCTTCGTAAAATGCGATCGTTCGACTATGACCCAGAATGATCTCGACAATGGCCGGCTCATCTGTCTAATTGGCGTCGCAGTGATGAAGCCCGCTGAATTTGTGCTTTTCCGCATCGGGCAATGGACGGCGGAATCAAACGCTTGAACAACCCCGCTTGCCCCTTCCTTCCCACAGGTATAAGCTTCTTTCAGTAAATCCCTCTACAAACTCTCCCAATCTATCGGCTTGTCGGGCCGTTTGAGAATCACTTACCGGGAGGAGTCACCATGAAAAAAATCCTGCTTGCTTTTCTGTTCATAATTGCCATCGCCAGCTTTGCGCTGGGCGACACAATCTATCTCCGCGACGGCCGGACCATTCGCGGCACGTTGTTGGGCTTTATCAACGGCCGCTTCGTCGTGCGCGTCGAGCCGCGCTATTCGACGACACCGAGCTCCAGCACGGACCCGAATGTGGCTCGGCCGCGGCGGGATGAAGGAGACCTTCAATATTTTCGTCCTGAAGAGATCGATCGCGTCGAGATCGACGGACGATCGCTGGACGACACTCGCTATCAAACGCGAAACGTGCAAGTGACGCTGGACTCGAACTGGGTCGATAGCGGTGTCTTCGTTCGTCGCGGTGAGCGCGTTCAAGTGAGCGCCACCGGCGTCATCACCGTGGGCCGCGCGCGGATCACACCCGATGGTTTGCCCAGGACCGATCCGAGTGCGCCGTTACCAAATGCGAACGAAGGCAAGCTCATCGGCGCAATCAGTAACGATCCGAGCGCGCAGATTATCGAACTCGGCAGCAGTCGTGAATTCACTGCGGACCGAAATGGACGATTGTATCTGACGGCAAACCGCGGCGCGTTCACCGACGCACGCGGCGCTTTTGACGTCCAGGTTCGCCGCGAGCGAAGTCTCAACGCGCGTGACACAGATGACCTCGATCGCGGAGGCATTCGCTCGCGAAACCGCGAAACGTATGGTCGTCCTGTCGACCAAAACCGCGGCGCGGACCTCACCGTCGAAGTGCCGGGCAATTCACGCGGCGCCGACACGCGCATCGACGTGCGCGCCGGCGATCAAATCACATTTAGCGCGACTGGAACGGTCGTGGCCGGGCAACGCGCGGGCTCAGTCGGACCAGAGGGTAAAGCGTCATCGGGCTTCGGCGGAATCATCGGCACGCGTCCGGTGCCCAGCGCTGGAGTGGGGGCGCTCATCGGCTACATCCGCACGGCTGATGGCCAAACTAGCCAAGCGTTCTTCATCGGCAACCAACTTACTTACACGGTCCAGGCGGATGGTCGTTTGTACCTGGCGATTAACGACGACAACTACAACGACAATAGTGGAAGCTTTACGGTGAGAATCAGGTACTAACCTGCTGCATGCAAACAAAAGAAGAGACGCCGCACAGATCTTGTGCGGCGTCTTTTCGCGTTTTGGTGTCAATCCGTCAATTTGCGGTCTATCGATAGACCGCGAACGACCGTCTCGAGTTCGCCTTCCAAACCTGTAATCTCTTGTCCTAAAGCTTGCTTTTCCTTGTTCAGCTGCTCGAGACGCGTCTCCTGGTTATCGGCCTTGGCCACGTATCGAGTGATCAACTGTTTCGCTTCAGCCGTTGCCGTAAGAGCTTTGATGTTGTCGCGCAGGCGTTCCTGGTCTTTGGCAATTTCTTCAACTTCAGAGTCGATGCTTTCCACCCGCGCTTCCTTCGCCGCCAGACGGCTGCGCAGGTCGACGATTCGTTCGAGTGTAGTGCGCGTATTAGCATCGATGTAGTTTTTCGCGATAAACAGCTCCAGGTCCTGACGCGTGAAGTTTGTGAGCGTGTAGGTCTCCATCAGCACCCGTTGCTCAGTAACTGGTAGTTCAAGCTTCTCGTGCGGACCAACTTTCATGCGAAAGCGATAGTAGTTCGCAGTCTTCTCCTCTGGTTTTTGGGTGTCGCCTGATAGAGTCCAGTCCTGCCGTACGGGATGTTCGATCATGACAACCCGCGGTTTGTCCGTTTGGTTTGTGACCACGTAGATCTTTTGATTTGTTTGATGGTAATGCGCCTGAAAGACGCCATTGACTGCTCGCACAAGGAAAGTCGGGGCGCGCTTTTCTTTCGCGCGTGCGGTGACAAGCGTTCCAAGATCGAGTTCGAACGAAATCAACCGCTGTTCGCCTGGTTTTAGTCTCTCCATCAAAGCTTCGCCCGCATAAGCGTCGCCCTCGATGACGGTTAATGCGCCACCTTCAAGCGTCAGAGGCGAAGTGTTCTTGAGCAAAATTCCACCCATGGGCCGATCCTGGCGCGCGCTTTCGTTGTAAATCGAGACGCGTTCACCTTCCATGCGCGTCTGCAGAATCGGAATAAGCGCCGAACGATCGCGCGGCACTGTGACGGGTTGATCGATCCGATATTCAAAGAGGTCGCCGACTTCGCTTCCGGTCGCCGCTGTTTCAACGCCCGATTCGGGTTGAGTAATCGCGTCACTGATAGAAACGCCATCCAGCGAGGAAGTATTCGACACTCTGCCATTTAGGCTATACATGCCACGTACTGTCGTTGTGTTGCTGGAAATGTCGGCTTGCTGAGACGCGGTGATAGTTACGACTTCCTGAACACTCCCCACCTCCAGCCTAATATTGCCGCGAGAGGCGGAGTTGCTCCGCACAGGTAAGTTCGTCAACACCGCGCTCTTAAAGCCAGATGAGTCAACCTTGACAGTGTAGGTCCCGGGCGTCAGCACCGGTGACGTGTAACGGCCTTCACTCGATGTGGTTGTAACAACCGATTGCTGCGTTTCGCTGTTAGTGATTGTCACTGTCGCCCCGGGAACCACCGCGCCATTTGGATCCGTGACGACACCGCTAACCGTGCCCGCGACGCCACCGCCACCTCCGCCTGGACCGCCTCCACCCTCCGCTGGTTCGTAAAGCTGCGGATCCAGATTCAGATCTTCTGGCATCGGTACAATCGGTCTGTACCGGTAGAACGGTCTTTGAATCTGTTGAATGAACGAGACGGGGGAGCCCGATACCAGCGACAGCGAAATGTTTTTCCAGTCTTCTTCGCTGACATTGTCGACAATGGCCCAGCCCTGAAAGAACGGTTTCTCGCTGGAATCCAACACAACGCGATAAGTCGTTTTCCAAATTGGCGCCGCGATCGTGTAGCTCACCAACATTTCGCGCGCTCCGGTGCCGTCAGAGGTGACCACAATCGTCTTCGCATCGCGGCGGCGAGCGGACGCGCTGGCACTGGCGAACTCGTTCAAGTCCCGTCGTGCTCCCTCATCGATCAACTTAATCGAGCGCACCTCATCGAGATCAAAACTCATTAACTCGCCAGTTTCAGAAGTGATCACGAGGCAGTGACTTGCCTTCAGGCCCTCCTTTTCCGGTTTGCGCTCTTCGACCGTAAGAATCGACCCGATCGCTGTGCGATTTGCAGTCGTGATTGCTACGTGCGCGCCTTGCAGTTGACTCAAGACACCCGCGAGACCGCCGCCGTTTTCGCCTTCACTGCCGGCATCGATCGAAAAAGGAATATCAGACAGCCGTGCCGCAGGCGGCGCCGACGAGTTGTAGCTCACCGCGCCAATCCGGCCCTGGCCCAAGTCGAGCACGACCATTGACTTCAGCACGTCATCGACCTGGGATTGTTTGAATGAAAGGCTAATCTCAGCGTGCCCGGTGACGGTTCCGCGCCGCTCGATATAGGCAACGCCGTTGCTGTACAAAATCACACGCCGAATCGGAAGTGTTTGACTCGGCGCATTTGCTATCGTTAATTGTGTTGGGTTCGCTCGACGCGTTGTTCGGTTTTGCGCGAACTGAGTTGTCGAAAAGAGAGACACTGCGACTAACAAGAGGAGAGTGCGGTTCATGGCCCTGGCCTCCTTAAGGCAAAGAAGAAGTTGTTAGAACGTTACGAGGAGACTTGTGGAGAGACGTTGTTTACGAAAAGCTGGATAACCATCCGAACAATTGATGCGGGAAGGCGCCATTTACGTTCGCCGTTGAAAGAAAAAAGCTTAAGCACATGAACCTCATCAAATCACCTTGTGACGAAACTTTCGTCGCCACGCGCAAAGCCGCAACGACTGAATGCGGCAAAGCGCAGCGACGATGGACGCTGGCAGCGACAATCGTCGGCTCGAGCATGGTCTTTATCGACGGTACAGTCGTCAATGTCGCGCTGCCGGTTCTGCAAACGAATCTCAACGCAAGCGTCACTGATGTTCAGTGGGTAATTGAAGCCTATACCCTGTTCCTCGCCGCGCTGTTATTGCTCGGCGGCTCGCTCGGCGATCGATTTGGACGGAAGAAGATCTATGCGATCGGCGTCGCAGTCTTTGCTGTGGCTTCGGTTTGGTGCGGTCTGGTGCCGAGCATCAACCAACTGATTCTGGCGCGCGCCGCCCAAGGGGTTGGTGGAGCGCTGTTGGTTCCCGGCAGTCTCGCGATCATCAGCGCGACGTTCTCTGAAAAGGATCGTGGCAAAGCGATCGGCACGTGGTCCGGGGCAACGGCGATGACGACGGCGTTGGGTCCGGTCCTCGGCGGCTGGTTGATTGAGCACGTTACGTGGCGCGCGGTATTTTTCTTGAATGTTCCGTTTGCGCTGATCGTACTGGCGCTGCTCGCTCTGCGGGTGCCGGAGAGTCGTGACGAACAGGATTCAGGCAAGATTGATTTATTCGGAGCGGCACTCGCGACCCTGGGTTTGGGTGGTGTCGTTTTCGGCTTAATCGAATCGTCGCGCCTCGGATTCAAAAATCCAATCGTGATCGCCGCTATTTTTGGCGGCATCATTCTCTCGGTTGGTTTTGTCTTAGTCGAAGCCCGCGCAAAGAATCCCATGATGCCGCTCGGGCTCTTTCGTTCGCGGAATTTTGCGGGCGCAAACCTGCTGACGCTGTTTCTGTACGCTGCACTTGCGGGCACGCTTTTCTTTTTGCCGCTGAATTTGATTCAGGTGCAGGGCTATTCGTCGACTGCTGCTGGGGCAGCCATCCTGCCGTTCATTCTCATCATGTTCGGTTTGTCGCGTTGGTCCGGTGGACTCGTGAAGCGTTACGGATCGCGCCTGCCGTTGGCGGTTGGCCCGATTGTAGTCGCCATTGGATTTGCGCTTTTCCTCCGGCCTGGCGTCGCGAGTAATTATTGGACGATGTTCTTTCCTGCCGTGATTGTGCTCGGGTTAGGTATGGCGATTAGTGTGGCGCCGCTGACCACGACGGTGATGAATTCAGTTTCCGAGAATCGTGCCGGAATCGCATCCGGCATCAACAATGCGGTTTCACGCACGGCCGGGCTGCTGGCGATTGCGGTGCTTGGCCTCGTGATGATTCAGGCGTTTGACATGTGCCTCAATCAGCGACTTGATCAGGTTAAGGTCACCCCCTCGGTTCGCACGGCCTTGAGAGACCAAAGCATCAAGTTGGCGGCTGCGGAAATTCCGTCGGAAGTTGACGAAATCACCCGCCGCCAGCTCAAGCAGCTCATAAACGAGTGTTTTGTTAGTGGATTTCGCTGGGTCATGGTTTGCGGCGCCGCTTTGGCGCTCGCCAGTTCGCTGGCTTCGCTTGTTTTTATCGAATCACGCAAGGGAACTGCAAACTAATAATCGAATTTTCGCCACGGTCGGCGGCCGGCTGAACAGCTATCTTGATCGTGTCGCCTAGACGATGGTGCTCCCCTCAGTGCCATTTGCAAGGGGGGAGGACAGAGCCTCATGACGCCGCAAAATGTTTCGACGATTCTGGTAGTGGATGATTATTCCGACAATCGCACCTTGCTGTCTGCGTGGCTGCGCGCGAAGGGCTTCAAAGTGGTTGAAGCAGAAGACGGAAAGCAAGGTGTGCTGCAAGCGAATCGCGCCCATCCTGATTTGATTCTCATGGATTTGGCGATGCCTGAGCTTGATGGAGTTGAAGCAACCCGCCAGATTCGTGAGCGGCAGACGCTTTCGCAGACACCAATTTTCGCGATCACGGCCTACGGAACTTACGACGTAAAGCAAGATGCACTGGCAGCTGGTTGCAATGAAGTGTTTACGAAGCCACTCGAACTGGAGTCGTTGCTTTCAAGAATTCGATCAACCCTCGCGCATTAAAAATCGATCGAGAGACCCAGCTGCAATCCCAGACGCGCGGTGTTGAATTTTCCGGCAACGACCCCAAAATCAAAAGTTATCTTCTTATTGATCGCGTAATTGCCGCCGATCTGTGTCTGCACCTGGCCTTCATCGAGTAGAAAGGCACGCGTCAACGCGCCGGTTACCTCGGCGCCAAGATCGAGCTTTGGAGTGAACTGCTTTACGACGGAAGCGCCACCTACGAAAACCGTTCCGCGGCTCTTGATGCCGATTAGCCCAGTGGTGTCATTGCCTGCGAACAAGATGCCGCCGTTCAGTCTGAGTTTCGTCTTCTTGGTGACAGATTTTTGCAGGATACCGTTCAGAAAATAGTCGGTGAGTCCCGAACCTAAGCCTTTGTTAGTGCTGCCCGTTGGAAACTCGATCGCAAAAGTCGCGGCCAGCGCCGGCATCTTCGATCCTTCATGTTCTTTGAAAGGGTTGTACTTAACCTGAAATTCGATGTCGCCTATGCCAATTACGTGTCGCGGGGTGATTATGTGTGAATTTCCGATGCCAATGAGCGGCCCATTAACACTGACCTCCAAATCCTTGACCAAGCCATAATCTACTTCTACGACGCTCGTGTTTTGACGCAAGCTCGGATAATCAAACCGCTGGAGCCAATCGAATTCGTTGCTGAGTTGCAGGTGAAATTTCTTGTATTCCGTAACATCAGCATCGTCGGTGTAGAAGGGTTGCTGTGCAAGTGCGGACGTGACGGGCAAGAACAGAAAAAACGTGAACAGAAGCAGGAGTCGCAAGGAAGACGCAGCCAGACCGTGGCGCGATGCGGCCCGCAGTGAATCAAATCTGAAGGGGGAGACGCTCAGGGGTTTATCTCCCAATTAAAGCGACGTCGCTATCGCAATCCATTATCCGCGCGAGGGCACTGAGCCGCTGATTTTCTTTCGTGTCGTTTCGCCGGTGTGCAGCACCGGAATCGCATCATCGATATTCGAATGCGGCCGCGGAATGACGTGAGTGGAAATGACTTCACCAACTTTGCGTCCGGCCGCGGCGCCGGCATCGACTGCGGCTTTCACGGCCCCGACTTCGCCCCGCACAATCGCGGTCACGAGGCCCGCATCGATCTTTTCCCAACCGACAAGTTGCACATTCGCGGACTTTACCGCGGCGTCCGCGGCTTCGATCATCGCGACCAAGCCGCGACATTCAATCATTCCGAGCGCTTCACGTTCCATTCGATCGTTTCCTGTGGGCGCTAAGGTTAATTGGTTTTGGCGCAGATTACCAGTTCTGATAATGAATGAAGTTGTGACTTACATGCCTATCTTGATGCTTCCCACAATGCAGCGAAAACCACTGGCATTTGAGGCGTGGGAAAAGTTCCGAAGGCTCTGTAACGCTCACGCGCTCGCCGCGATTGCGGCAGGCTCTTCAATCAGGATGGGCGCGGAATCGCGTGCTAGTTCATCAAGCAAAATATTTTGCCGCGAATAGACAAAGGCATCGCGCACTCTGAGTAGATCTGTGAGATAGCCCTCGCGACGTTTCTCGATTTCGTCCGGATCCCACAGATTCGGTTTGTTGTCCGAGAATACGTAAGACAGGTCTTCAACTACGCTCAGCAATAACGTATTGCTGGCTTTGGTTATTCCGGCGAGTTTCTTCTTATATTTCAACATTCCGGGAAGAGCCGGAAAAAGTCTCTCCATGACTGCCACTTCATTCCAGGCCCACTGAAGCTGAGTGGTCACCGCTTCCAAGCCATGAATCCAGCCGTTGACATTCAGCACCGTCGTCAGTCCGTTATGGAAATCTTCCAGCCGGGGATCGAGAAAATCATAATCCGGGTTGCACACGTCGCCGCGCAGCCGGCCGGTCCGCTCCAGCTCATCTTTGATCGGCGTGCCGTCATAGGGCACCATCCGGCAAAAAGTTACCGGAAGGCATCCATCGGCAAGGATGGTTTTCAGGAAATTCAAATTATCACGCACAGACTCGAAGGTGCTGGACGGATCCAGCAGCATGAAGCCGTATTCAAACATCAGGCCGATACTCTTCAAGAGATTCACCGCGCTGATGTTCTGATCGACGGTAATCTGTTTGTGGAGCGTATCCAGCCCTTCCTCGCTACCCGATTCCAATCCCATATAAACCAGATACAGTCCGGCGTCGCGCATCCTGATGAAGAGCTCGCGATCGACGGCATCGGCGCGGCAATTAATTTTCCAGATCACCTTTCCTGGCAATTCATGCCGATGTAGTTCGTCCACGAACTCGCCGGCCCAGCGTCGCCATACGGTTCCGAACAGCGGAAAATCGTCGTCCTGAAAAAGAAAGATCCTGACGCCTCGATCTTCGTAAAGCATGCGCATCTCTCGCACAACTTCGGAAGGCTTGCGAGTACGCACTATCTTCCCCGGAGCGGCACGATAAAATGTGTGAATCGAACAGAACGAGCACGTGCGAGCGCAGCCGCGGCTGGCAATGATCGGCATTATGTTTCGTCCGAGCATCACTTGCGGCTCGTAATTGCGCTCGGGAAATGGTAACTCGTCAAGGTCCTCGACGAGAGCACGAGCTGGGGTTGCGATTATCTGCTCATTCTCGGAATAAGCGATTCCATGGACACCACGCCAGTCACTGCCGGTGCTGATCGCATCAACCAGCTCGATCAGCGTCGTCTCACCTTCAAAGCGAACTACACTATCGAGCTCCGGGACGAGGTTAAGAGTTTGTTGATAACTCAGACTGGGGAAGTGACCCCCCATCGTGAAATGGCAATCGATGCCCACTGCGCGCATGGCCTGCACTAACACCGCATAGCGGTCAATAAAGAATTGAAAGATTAAAGAAAACCCAATCAGGAGGGGCTTGATTTCCAGTGCGAGCCTGAGGATATCTTCCGGCTCTTGCTCGATATCTACTACCTGAACGGAGTACCCGTACTGGCGCAAGACAGCGGCAAGGTAGCCGAGACCCAGATTGCCCTGGTGCTGAAAACCAATCAGCATCACCGGCCGAGAGGTGTCGCGTTCGCGCGCGACCGCAGAACCGTGAAAAATGCGGAGCGGAATTGGCGGGCGCATATGTCCTCCCGTACCGGTGTTGTCTTAACTTCAGTTTGCGTGGACGTTCGTCGCCGACAGGCTGATGCCCGAAAGCGGCGGTCTGAGCCTTAACGCCCGACCTTCCTGACGATCCCGTTCACCCAGGTTTCAAGCTGTCTTTGGCGTACAGCATCCGTGACCGCTCGCCTGAGCCACGGCGGTGGCGGATCGCCCTTAATGCGCGGATCGAATCTCAAAACGAGGGACGAGACGGTTGCGCTCTTTTTCGTTCCAGCTTTTTTCTTCGCGGCTTTTTTCTTGGTTGCCATGTGGCCTCCTTGAACGAGTGATCAAAGACGAACGAGGACTGTCGAGTTCAGGGTTAAGTTCCTAGGTCCTCACAGAAAAAATTTGTGCAGGCAATATACACTGGTAGGTGAGCCTGTCAACACAATTTTGCAAGTAACTGGTTCTCGTTTGCCGAGAGCAACTTATTCGTTCTCGAGCAACAGTCCGCTCTCCTTGCTAGATTATTTTGCGACCGCAAAGGCGAGTGGATCCACTCCGGCGGGATAAATTGATCGGAGGCCGTGCGGACTAACGAGTAATTCACGCCTGTTTCTAGTCGCGAAAACCCAGCCCCTTCTTACTTGGAAACTAATTTGTAGACTTCCTTGAATTCGGCGCCGTTGCCGATGACAAACGCCGCGTTGCCGGTTAGATTTCGGTTCGGAATGGTCTTCGAGGTTTTCGTTAAAGTTTTCCCGTCGGATGACAGTCGCCATTCGTCAACGATTTCAAATTCAAAGACTGCTCCGCCGCCAAAAGTCTGCGACACTGACCGCGTCACGACTTTGTTCTTACTCCAGGATGTCTTCGACTTTGTTTCATGCGGACGCCACGATTCACTGCCGGGGTTCGCTGTCACCCATGCCGTGGTTGGATTTGTTTCGCCACGCCCGTCGGTGTAGTAAGTGAGGTCGCGCTCTTCCTGAACGCCGTCGATCGAGATTTTGCGGTGAATTGTTAACTCGGGATCGTGGTGTGTGATTTTTATCTGTTCCGGTGCGCTCTTCTTCGATTTCGCCACATTGCTGCGGGCGGCGTCGAACTCCCAAGTGCCACTTAAATCCGGCCTAATGATTTTATTCGTTTGACCAAAACAGAGAGCGACACAACCAACGAGACATATCACCAGGAGTATTACTTTCACGATGCAGCTTCTTAATTCCGCAATGATTGAACGGGCGCCGGAATGCGTCCGCCGCGACGAATGAATTGATCTGAGGAAAAGCGATTCACCGGCATGATGGGTGCACTGCCGAGTAAGCCTCCGAATTCAACCATGTCGCCTACGTCTTTCCCGGGAACCGGTATGATGCGCACCGCCGTCGTCTTGTTGTTCATCACACCGACGGCCATTTCGTCAGCGATGATTGCGGCGATTGTTTCGGCTGAGGTCGTGCCGGGC
>DASYPX010000057.1:0-14198 GCA_036006125.1 Pyrinomonadaceae bacterium
ATCGCCTGAGCGCTTCCAGTTGGTCAGCCGGATGTTGGCGTTCGGCACAAAGATTTTGTTCGCGGATTTCAGGTCGACGCCGGAATTCATTGCTTGCAACGTCGCAACGCTCACGCCCGTGCGGTTCGCGATCGACTGCCACTCTTCACCCGGCGCAATCGAAATAACGCGAGCTGTATCCTGACGATCCGAAGGCACGCGTTTCAGCAGCGATGATGCCATTTTGCCGCGCCCCGCGGGTACGCGTACGTTGTAAACCTCGCCTCGAGGCGTGGAGTCGCGCTTCAACTCCGGGTTGAGACTTTGAATGAAGTCGACGCTTGTGTCCGCCGCGTCGGCGATCAACCGCAGACTCGTGCCCGATGCAACCGGGATCGAGTCAAAAGACATCGGGGCGTCGGGCTTGATGCTTGGGAAACCGTATTTTGCCGGATTCTTGGCGATGAGGATCACCGCCAGAATGTTCGGCACGTAGTTGCGTGTTTCCTGCGCGATGTAGGGATAAATTTTCCAATAGTTCGCTTCGCCGGCGCGCGAGATGGCGCGATCGACGTTCAACGCGCCGGTATTGTAGGCTGCCATCGCCAACAACCAATCGCCGTTGTAGCGATTCGCCAGGCTCTTCAGATACTGCGCCGACGCGTTTGTGGGTTTCTCGATACCATTGCGCTCATCAACCCAAGCGGTCTGGCGAAGTCCATATTGCGCTCCTGTGCCGCGTACAAACTGCCAAAGGCCGGAAGCTCCAGCCCACGAAACGTTTTTGGGGATCCAAGAACTTTCCACCTGACCTAACCAGACGATGTCTTCCGGAACCCCATTCCGGCGAAAAGCCTCGCGCGCGATCTTCATATAACGCCCCGATCGTCGCAAGCCGTTCTCCATCGTGGCACGGCCACGGCCTTGATAATAGTTAATGAACTGTTGGACAAGCGGATTTGCTGTGAATTTGAAGTCGAGCGCATTCTTCGCCAACTCGAGATCCGCAAGCTGTGTATCCGAAACTTGTTTCTCTTCTTCGGTCAGCGCGATCGCTAGCGGGTCCTGCGGTGACGGCACAAACAACTGCTGCACAAAACCCACCTGCTGCTGTTTCTGCGGTTGCGCCTGCGCAACCTGTACATTCTCCGCTTTCGGATCTGCAGGTCCTTGCGCAACGACCGGCCTCGCATTGGGACCCAGTTGGTTCAGCGGCACTTCTTCCCGGTAAATCTTTTCCACTAATTCAAGGTAGAACCTCTGAAGTCGCTCACTCGAGCGCACGTCCATGCCCGACACCAGGATCTCATCGACCGCTTTATCGAACTCGTCGCGGGCTTGCTCGCGCTTGTTATCTTCGAGATTGAGTTTTCCTTTACGAAAGTGGTCATTCGCGCGCTCGATAATCTGATCGACGCGACCTTCGCTTTTCTGAACTTCAGTTGGAATGTCCCTGGCTGAGGAACCACCGGGCTGCGCCTGAACTGATGCCGTAATAAAAAAACTGGCGACGGATATTAGAGCGCTTGAAAGAAATACAGGAAGGGCCTTACGGGTCATTAATTAATATGCTCCTGACAATATTTCGTCGGGGATTTTGCGACTCGCTCGAGTCGTACTTGCGGTCTCCAATAAGTAAACAGTTCGGAACCCGAGAAAGTTCCTAATTCGTGGCTCAAAACCTGCCACTTGATGGCCGAGGTTATCACACGGTACTAGGGGTGTCAAACCACTTTCACCCAATAAAAATCGAGCGAAAGTGTTTGATTCCCACAAGATAACAACGGTTGCTCGGGTGCTACGGATGGTTAAGATGATGTCAAATCAGAGAGCACCCAGGAAGATTAGAATGATCAAAGGGGGACCCAGAACGAGCAACAGCAAAATTCCCCATAAAAGCACGCGTTTTAAAACCTTGCCAGCATCTTTATCGTCAGGTGTCGCGTTTTCAGGCATCTCTTCTTGGGCTGGTGGCGTGCGGCATTCGGACAGCTCGCGGATTGGCACTAACCACAGGCTCCACTTTCTCCCCTAAGGCCTCGCGAAATACCTGACGAACATTATCGACAAAGACAAACTGGATGTCCTTCAATGGTTCTTTCGGTACTTCTTCAAGGTCACGACGATTCTGCACCGGCAGCAGAATCTTGCGAACGCGAGCACGTCGTGCGGCGAGCACTTTTTCTTTTACGCCGCCAACCGGCAGGACATTTCCACGCAGAGTTATCTCACCCGTCATCGCGACATCTTTGCGGACGGGCCTTCGTGACAAGACGGAAACGAGTGCGGTCGCCAGCGTAATCCCGGCTGATGGCCCGTCTTTCGGAATTGCGCCTTCCGGAATGTGAATGTGGATATCGTAATTGTTGATGTCTTCGGGAACGATATCGAGTTCTTTCGCGCGCGACTTCGCGTACGAGTAAGCCGCCTGCGCCGACTCGCGCATGATCTCGCCGATCTGCCCCGTTAACACCAGATTACCTTTGCCCTTGATTCGCAGCGCCTCAATGAACAGAACGTCGCCACCAACTGCGGTCCACGCCAGTCCGGTCGCCACACCGATTTGATCCTTTTTCAGCACTTCGTCGGGCGTGACTTTCGGTGCGCCAAGAAACTCATGCAGATTCCTGAGCGACACCCGCACCGGTTCCTTCCTTCCTTCACCGATGCGGCGCGCGACCTTGCGGCAAATCGATCCGATTTCCCGTTCGAGTTGTCGCAACCCGGCTTCATGTGTGTACCGCTGAATGATCGCACCCATCGCCGTGCGGGAAATATGCACGTCCTTCGCGGCGATGCCGGTTTCTTCCATCTGCTTCGGGAACAGGTGGCGGCGCGCAATTTCCATCTTCTCTTCTTCGGTGTATCCCGCGAGCCGAATCACTTCCATGCGGTCGCGCAGTGCCGACTGGATGGTGTCAAGCACGTTCGCCGTTGTCATGAAGATCACGTTCGACAAATCGAAAGTGACGTTGAGGTAGTTGTCGCGGAAGCTGTTGTTCTGTTCGGGATCGAGAACTTCGAGCAGCGCTGAAGACGGATCGCCACGAAAATCCGCGCCGACCTTATCGATCTCGTCGAGCATGATTAACGGATTATTTGTCCCAGCTTGCTGAATTGCTTGAACGATTCGTCCTGGCATCGCCCCCACGTACGTTCGCCGGTGCCCGCGAATTTCCGCTTCATCATGCACACCACCAAGACTCAGCCGTATGAACTTGCGACCAAGAGCACGCGCGACAGAGCGGCCCAAACTCGTCTTGCCAACCCCCGGTGGTCCTACCAAACAAAGAATCGGCCCCTTCGGTTTGGGCTTGAGCTTTCGCACGGCGAGCGCTTCGATGATGCGCTCTTTCACTTTCTCGAGGCCGTAGTGATCTTCATCGAGGATCTTCTGCGCCTTCACTAAGTCAAGATTATCCTTCGAAGACTTCGACCACGGCAGATCAGTAATGATCTCCATCCAACTGCGCAACGTAGCGGTTTCCGCGGCGTCCGGATGCATGCGTTCGAGCTTTTTGAGCTGACGCAGCGCCTCGTCTTCCGCGGGCTTCGGCATCTTTGCCGCTTCGATCTTTTCACGAAATTGCTGGATTTCTTCCGCGAGTTCGTTCCCTTCCCCTAATTCGCCCTGGATCGCCTTCATCTGCTGGCGCAAGTAAAACTCGCGCTGCGACCGATCCATGTCCGCGCGCGCCTGCGTGTTAATTTCCTGCTGGACCGTCAGCACCTCGATCTCTTTGTTGAGCAGATCATTCACGCGGCGCAGACGCGCAGTTGTGTCGGCGATTTCAAGCACCGACTGTGCGTCTTCGACTTTTAGTTCGAGGTTCGACGCCGAGAGATCTGCGAGCCTGCCCGGATCATCAAGGTTGGCAATGATGGCCATTACTTCGGGGGATATGTTCTTGCCCAGCGCCGCCGCCTTCTCCATCAGGCTGCGAACGTTGCGAATCAATGCTTCGACTTCGAGCGAACGTTCAGGCGCAAGGACTTCCGGCAGCACGCTGAGACGCGCGCGCAGGAATTCGCCGCCCGCATCGACGGATTCAACTTTTGCGCGGGAGACGCCTTGAACCAGGATTCGAATGCGGCCGTCAGGAAGTTTCAGCATTCGCATGATCACTGCCACCGTGCCGACACCGTATAGGTCTTCCTGGGTTGGTTCTTCTTTGTCGAGATCTTTCTGGCAATCCAGCAGGATCATGCGGTGTTCGCCCAACGCTTCGTCTACCGCATGAATCGACTTTTCGCGCGAGACGAAGAGCGGCACGATCATGAAGGGATAGATCACGATGTCGCGCAGCGGCAACAGCGGCAATTCCTCAGGAATCTGCAGTTGTTGATCCACTGCCGGTTCGACAGCTTCCACCGCTTCAATTATTGCGTTGTCAATCTCATTCGCCATATTAGTTCCTACGACTAGCCTGCCTTTTCAGTTACCGGGATTGGGATTTCCGTCCCCCGGCGATCTGTCAACTTCGGAAGCTGAACCACCAGAACTCCTTTCGAGAGTTCCGCTGTAGCCCCATTCACGTCGACTGGCCAACGAATCGGCACATTGCGCTCGAACCGCCCGTACGCACGTTCAGAGCAATGGTGCGAAGTAATTCGCTGGCGCGTGCTCTTCTTTTTCTTCTCGCCGCAAATTCTTAACTGATTACCGTTCAACCCCACTCTGATCTGTGCGGCCGGCACACCCGGTAATTCGATGCGAATTAGAATTGCTTCCGTGGTCTCGCAGACATCAACCGGCGGCGACCACGCGCCGGCGAGCGACGGACTTTGCACGGCGGCCGCTTCCTGCAGCAAAGAAAACAACCAGCCAATCCGCTCCGTCAGCCGCTGCAACTCGATGCGTTCAAGTCCCGCGGGACCGACGCTCTTGACCATTACTCGCTTAACGGCCATTACACACGTTTCTGCGGTGCGTTTGCCCGCGCCCGGACCAAATTCTTCAATTCGTTCATGAATTCCGACACGTCTTCAAATTCAAGATACACGGAAGCAAACCGAACGTACGCCACTTTATCGAGTTCCTTCAGCCGACGCATGATTTGCTCGCCGATCTTGCTGGTTGGTCGTTCGCGTTCGGGCGATTCCTGCACATATTTTTCTACGGCGTTCACAATTGCATCCAGCTTTGACGGGGGAATCGGTCGTTTTTCGCACGCGCGCAATACGCCAGCCATGACTTTGTTTCGATCAAACGTTTCGCGCCGGCCGTCCTTCTTGATAACCATGTACGGAATTTCGTCGATGCGCTCGTACGACGTAAACCGACGTTCACATTTTAGACATTCCCGACGCCGGCGAATCGAATCACCTTCACGCGACTCGCGCGAGTCGACGACCTTGTCTTCAATAAATCCACAGAAGGGACATTTCATGAAAATTCCTCCGAACTAGGTGCTGCGTGCCAGAGCGATTTGTTCATCTTCGACTGCATGTTCAACGGCCTCAGCGGACACCTTCTTGCGCAGCCGCGAGAACTTGACGTCACCACGCAGAAAGTAAAAAAGACCGAACAGCGCTGCGGGTGCGAAATCAACCAGATGCAGAACGATCGAGATAGCTGCGGCCTGATCGCGAGCAACTCCCAACAAAATCAACGCGCCAGCGGTGGCGGCGTGAAATGCACCCGCCGCGCCTCCGGGTGTCGGAATCGCCGAACCGATCATCGACCAACCGAGAACGAAGAGTATTTGCGAAAAGCCGAATTGCAACCCAAAAGCCCAACAAATCAGCAGGTTTCCCATCGCGACTGAAAACCAGAGCGCCAGCGACCAACCGATCGTTGTCGCCAGGAGCTTTATGTCTGACAAGACGCTGAGGGCCGTTGCTAATTGCTCAAGCGTACTCAATAAGGCCCGCTTTATTCGCTGCCGTAAGCCGGCGCCTTCCTTTACCGCTCGATCGATCCACGCGATGACTTGTGCAGAGCGAACTTTGAAAGCGATGAGCAGGACGATTGCAACCGCGCCAAACAGAACGAGGGTAAGACCGACGAAGCGTGCTGCGCCAAAATTGGCGCCACTCGCAGGTTTGAGCCAGAAGAGGTTGACTCCGAATAAGATTACGACAGTCATCGTGTCATAAAGGCGCTCAATCATTATCGTCACGATCGATGCCGCCGGCTTAACACGCGGGTCACGCATCGGCAGTACGACCGGCCGAACAATTTCGCCCGCACGACCTATAGTCAGCACGGCGGCAAAGCCGACACACGTCGCAATCCATACCTCGCGCAGACTTGTCTTTGTCAGTGGCGACAACAGCGCTTGCCATCGAATTGCTCGCCACAGATAACCCAACAAGATGACGACACAGGCCAACGCGATAAGCCGCCAATCAGAACGGGCGACGGCGACTTTCACTTGATGCCAATCGAGCCGCCTGCCAAACCACCAGATGATCGCCGCGGCCAGGAGCAACATAGCGAGAAACTCGAAGTATTTTCGGTATTTCGACATTAGCTACGCGGACTTGCGTCGGAGCGAGCGGGGCAGCGAACCTACATTCCGGCTGACGCCAACCACAACATATTGGGTTGGTCGAGTCAGCCTATTACAGTTTAATGTTGCGCGCAAGAATGCTTTGAGCGCCGACGGAACTTTGCATCAAATGCGAACGTAAGACGCTGATGTCCGCACGGAGCGTGCGATTTCATCCTTGGTTTGACTCTGAATTCGGGAGATCATAGCGCGTGGGAGCCGTCAGAAGCTTGGCCACTAACGAAGGCGCTGAACTAGTCAGGCGGTGTCGCGCGGGCGATGGCGCGGCATGGGAAGAGATTGTTCAGACCTATTCCCGACGCGTTTACAACCTTGCCTATCGCTTTACCTCGCGTGCAGACAGCGCCGAAGACCTTACGCAGGACGTTTTTGTCCGCGTCTATCGCTCATTGGACCAATACAATCCAAAGCAAGGGGACTTGCAAAACTGGCTGATGCGCCTCGCGCGCAACCTGATTATCGACGACTACCGCAAGCGCCAACGCGCTCCGCAGGATGACATCGCGGACGACCTCGATGATCACAAATACCACCTGCGCTCGGCCGAAAACTCAGTCCAGCGCGAGATGGAACGCCGCGAACTGGGTGCTCAAGTCCAGTCGGGAATAGACAAACTTTCGGCTGACCTGCGAACCTGCGTGATCCTCCGCGATATCGAGGAGTTGAGCTACCAGGAGATTGTGGATTTGTTGAAAATTCCCGAAGGAACTGTCAAATCGCGTATTAACCGGGGTCGAATCGAACTCGCGAAGATTCTTCGTCGTATGCGAGTAGTGGAGGCGTAGAGCCAGAAGTCAGACGACGGAACGAAACTGGGTGGAATGATGGACAATAGCCCGACCGCGAGGGAGGGCGCAATGGGTTCAGAACGGAAGCGAAGTGATGCTTTGTCACGAATTTGAAGGAAAACTAACTGATTATCTCGATGCGGCTTTGCCAGTCGAGGAACACCGCGCCTTTTCCGAACACGCCTTGCGCTGTCCCGTCTGCCACGATCTGCTGGACGACGTGAAGAACGCAATCGTCGCTTGTTCGTCTTCTGAAGCTCCGCCAGCGGGCACTGGCCTCGAGGCGCGAATTCTGATGAAGACGATGCCCGAGACCGCGATCACGTGTGAACAATTCGAAGAGTATCTGACGGATTATCTCGACGGCGTTTTGTTGGCACCGTTGTATCACCGTTGGGAGCGGCACGCGGCATTGTGCGCTGCATGCAGCGACCTTCCTGGTCAGGTCGTGCGCAGCATCGGCGCGGTCTACACGTATGCCCAGGATGAACTTCCCGTTCCGGCTGGTCTCGAAGCGCGAATTCTGCAGGGGACGATCGGAAATGTGCTGCCGCAGCAAGTCCGTGCGCCTTGGTCATCACGAATTGTCGAATGGCTCCGAGGCGCACTCGATCCAATCGTATCCCCGCAACTCGCATCAGTCGCAACAATGTTGCTGGTTTCCGTCTTTGTACTGACGAACACGGTTTCAACCGATGGTTCGGTGAGCGGAATCTATCGCGCCGGTTTCCAACTGGCCGAGCGTACCGCTGACAGTGCAACGAAAGGATCAGAGAAGGGTGTCAAGCAATTTGCCGGCAGCGTGAACAAACTGGTCGGCGGCGAAGACAGCCAGAACAACAATGCGAACCAAAACCAGAATAGCTCAAATCAAAACAGCGCGACGCCGCGCTCGCAAGGCAGCGACTCGCAAAGTAAAGGCGATTCGAAAAAGCGCTGAACGTTCGACCGCTTTTCGACGTACGACAAACGCGACGACGACATAAGGAACCGATGACTTGTAATTACCACCCGAAGAATCCTGCGATGACGCAATGCAGCAATTGCGCGCGGCCTTTGTGTCCCGCCTGCGATCATCGCATTCGCGGGTTTGCGTTCTGTCAGGACTGCATTGTCGCCGGCGTCGATGCTTTACGCTTCCGGCAAGCGCAACCGACTGGGCAGCAAGTCATTCGTCGGAAGACCTCGCCTTTCATTGCCACATTTCTTTCGCTCTTTGTTCCGGGGCTGGGCGCAGCTTACAACGGTCAAACTTCGAAAGCGATCGTTCACTTCGCAATCTTCGCCAGCTTTTTCCAAATGGCCGTGGTTACGGATGGCGTTGCCTTCTTTGTGTTAGGCGTAGGCGGCACGTGGCTGTTTGCTGCGGTTGATGCGTGCCGAACAGCGCAGTTAACGCGCGCGGGACTGGCGCCGGATGCGGAAGAGGACGCGATCACGCGCCAGTTGTATGGCAATCCTTTGGCCTGGGGAATTACGTTGTTTGCGCTAGGTGGGATTTTTCTGGCCCACACAGTCCTGGGATTTCAGTTTCCGGTGAAACGCGCTTTGCCCGTGGCGCTGGTTGTTCTCGGCGCTTACATTTTGTACGACTATTTGAAGCGGCATCGTCGTCGCGAGGAACTGCGTTTGTTTGATGTGAACAATCCACCGCCGTCGGTCGTCGTTACGAGTCAGTTCGCACGTTCGGCTTATGATGGCGGTGACTTTCCGACGCGTCTGCAGCAGCGGCAGATTGGTTCAGCAAGATTGAAATAGATTAAGGTTTCGGCAACGAGCATTCTCAGCTGACTGCTCACTGCTCACTAACTTATGCTCGGCTTCATTTCAGCAATATCTCGCGGTGGCGCAATCGTCGGCCTGATCCTTTTGATCGTAGCGCTTCTCGAGCAGCTGATCGTCGCAGTCGGACTCCTCGTCGCGATTATCAAGCTCGCTATCATCGTTGTCTTTGTCGCAGTCTTAATCATGATCGCTTGCGCAATCTATCGCGACCACAAGAAACACAAAGCCGAAGTTTAACGGGCATCTCACAATTCCAATCCAATACGTTGTCTTTGCGCACTTCAGCTCAGAGGGCTGCGCATTCTTGTGTAAAATCGAGGCAACTCATGAGTCGCCACCCCTGACGCGAGCCCCCGCGTAAATCAATCGCGCAGCCTGTTCCAGGCTCCTCGAGGCGCGAACAGGCTGGCAGCCTGTTCTACATTTCATGGAGGTAACGTAGTGGAAAAACAATCCAAATTGTCTCTTGCCCTCGGACTTTCTCTAATTCTCGGTGCGATTCTGCTCGGCACCACCGGGTGGGCCGGTCAGGAAAGTGACCGCGCTAAATGTCAGAAAGACTGCGAAGTGCAATACCAGGCTTGTAAGAAGCCGCTAAATGCAAACCAAGCGGGGTGTAGCACCGCGTTTGCCGCGTGCAAAGCCGCATGCAAAGACGTGAAACCACATCCATCACCGAGCCCTGCTCCACCCTCGCCAGCTGAACCGACAGGAACTCCGTCACCTGAAGCCACCCCATCTGAGAGTCCATCTCCGACCCCGACCGTAACTGCTTCCCCAACACCATCGCCCCGTCGTCCGCGACCCTCGCCGACAGTCACTCCTTCACCCGCCCCGACGCCCGAAGCAACACCGAGTACAACTCCATCTCCCACACCGATGGAGCCCACGCCCACTCCGTCACCCCGGTAACACCGTTAACGCTTAAGAGTCGAAACGAGCAGCCAGACCATCTTGGCTGCTCTTTTTGTCAGCATTCAACATTCGGCTAATTCGCACACACTCAGCGTGACAGGCTTTCCCGAATCGCTCTCGGTTTGCCTTCCACTCCCTCGTATGATAGGGTTTCGCGCTCTGGCAGCATCCAGGATCCGCGAACTGAGTCTAAACGCCACGTTTACCCGGCGATTCAGCAAGCGCACATCGGCTGCCAGTCTCAAGCAGGGTTCGATTCTTCGGCAGGGTTCTTAATTTTAAGGCCTCGCAAAATTTAGGTTTTTCAGTCGCCCTCGTCGGCGTCTGTTACTTCAGCGGTCGCCAAGCGGCCCCGATTTGCAAAAGCTTGGCGCTCGACAGGAGCAGAATGAATGACTAGAGACGACCGTTTCTACGCTTTTATCGTTGCACGTACCTCCCGTTCCAGAGCACATATTCGGCGGATTTGCGTTCACAAACGCTGGCTGCGCGCCTCAGCAGTCGCCTTGGTGGTGATGGCTGTCGTATTGCTGTATGGATTCTATGGGCTCACTCAACAGGCAGCGCATCTGCGCATTGAGCGCGAGAATGCGCGACTGCGAGAGCAGAACGCGAAGCAGCAACAGGAACTACAAAATCTGAACAATCGAGTGAATGCGGTAGAGGACACCTCGCGCAAATTGGCTGAGGAGGCTGGTATTTCGGCGCAGCCCGACCAACCCGCACCGCGTGGTCAGGGTGGGCCTGCGCACCCAGTCGATAGCGCGGCCGCTTTGGCAGTACTCGAATCAAAGACTGCCAAACTCGAACGTCAGATGTGGATTTATCAGGACATGGTCCGCGGTCACGGCGCGATTCCGTCGCTTTGGCCGGTCATGGGAGCGCTCGAAGGCGGCATGGGCGGACGGCACAATCCATTCACCGGTCGTGGCTGGGAATATCACGAAGGCCAGGACATTGACGCTGCTTACGGGACACCCGTGGAGGCTGCGGCTAGCGGTCGCGTCATCATCGCCGGCCGACAGCACGGTTACGGGAACGTCGTCTACATCGATCACGGCGCCGGCCTGAGCACGCGCTATGGTCACTTGTCGCAAATCAACGTCACTATAGGCCAGACCGTGACGCGCGGACAGACCATTGGTCTAGTTGGCTCGACGGGCCGTTCGACAGGTCCGCACCTACACTACGAAGTTCGCCTTAACAATCAGCCGGTCGATCCTAAGCGCTACCTTCCCGGGGCCGCAAATTAACAATTCTTTACAGGGGCTTTGCGGGATTTCAGCTTCGAATCGCGCAAAGCTTCTGCTAACATCCTTTCCCTCCAGACGTTAACTAAATCAAAGGAAAAACTGTCGATGATCTCCAAATACCCGCGCGCAATTGCGCTTGTGCTTTCGACGTTGCTGTTCGTGAGCGTGATTCCAGTTTCAGTGCTTGGTGACGAAGGCATGTTTCTTCCCGACACTTTGAATCAGCTTCCGCTGGCGAAACTCAAACAGCGCGGTTTGAAAATTCCGATCACCGACATTTACAACCCAACTGGGCCAAGTATTAAAGACGCCGTCGTTCGCGTCGGCTTCGGATCCGGCTACGGCACCGGAGAGTTTGTTTCGCCAGAAGGGTTGGTGCTGACGAACCACCACGTTGCATTCGACGGATTGGTCGGCGCCTCCGATGCAACCAAGGACTACGGCACGATGGGCTACACCGCGAAGTCTCGCGGTGAAGAGTTACCCCTGAGCGGTTACACGATCACCATCACCCAGGACTTGAAAGACGTCAGCGCGGACGTGCTGGCGGGCGTCAGCGACGACACGCCTCCCGCCCAACGTGCGGCATCAATTCAATCTAAATCGAGCGCGATTGAAACGGCGAACACAAAACCGGCAGAAGGAATCACGGCGCGAGTCATGCCGATGAATGAAGGCTTGACGTACTACTTGTTCACCTATTTCGTGCTGCAAGACGTACGCGTCGTTTATGCGCCGCCAAAGAATATTGGGTTCTTTGGCGGGGATCCCGACAACTTTGAATGGCCTCGTCACGACGGCGACTTCACCTTCTTGCGCGCATACGCTAGGCCTGACGGAAAGCCCGCGGACTACTCGAACAACAACGTGCCTTACAAGCCGAAGAAGTTTCTGTCGCTATCGATGGGTGGCGTCAAAGACAACGAGTTCGTGATGGTCATGGGTTATCCAGGTTCGACGCGTCGTTATCGCGAGAGTTATTCAGTCGCTTACAACCAGGACATATTCCTTCCCTTCTCAGTCGAGATGCAACAGAAGCAGATCGAAGTGCTGACCAACATGGGCCGCCTGAATCCAGGACTGCGTGTGAAACTTCAGTCGGTGATTTTCGGCATCTCGAACGAGTTGAAGAACAACGAGGGATCAGTGCTGGCAATGCGACGTGCGAACATCGTTGACGATAAGCGCGCGCAGGAAGCGGAGTTCACCAAATGGGTCGGTCAGAATCCTGACCGGCAAAAGAAATACGGCGACGTGCTCCCTTCGCTCGCCAAGGCCTACGAGGAACTGGCGAAGACGCAGCCGCGCGATCGCATCATCCAGGAAATTGCGACGTTGAGCGACGTGTTCGAAATTGCCGGTCTCGTCAGCAGTTTCGCTGCGAGCAAAGAAAAACCGGAAGCAGAGCGGAATCCGAATCTCGCGGCGGTGGTACTGCGGGCGCGCGCGGCTCTACCGGAGATTTTTGAACAGCGGAACCTGACGCTCGAGCGTGAGATGCTCGCTTTCTTCCTCCGCAAAGCTGCCGAGCTTCCCGCCAACCAGAAGATTGACGCCATCGAAAAGCGTTTCGGAAATCTGAAGGACGAAGCTCGCATTCGCGCCGAAGAAGATTTCGCGCGTGCCGTCGTTGATAGTAAGAACCTTTCAACGGCAGAAGCCTTCTCGGCTCTGTTCGAAAAGACGCCGGCACAATTGCGTGAGATGAATGAGCCTTTGATCGACTTCGCGTCTGAGATCGCCGCTGTGAACAGCGACATCGCCCCGCGCACGCGCGCTTTCAATGCGATTGTCGCGAAGTGGCGGCCACTGCTTGTGCAAGGGATGAGCGAAATGCACGGCAGCAAGCCATATCCCGACGCAAACACAACGCTGCGTTTCACGTATGGTGAAGTCAAAGGCTATATCCCGCATGACGCGGCCGTTTATCAATCTTTCACGCATCTCGCAGGTGTGATTGAGAAAGATACGGGGCGTGAACCATTCGATGTACCGTCGAAATTGAAAGACCTGTTCCGCGCGAAAGATTTCGGCTCGTATTCCGACGGCCAGGACGTGCCCGTCGATTTCCTTTCGACCACCGACATCATCGGTGGCAATTCCGGGTCGCCGATTCTGAACGGCCGCGGCGAACAAGTCGGGATTGTGTTCGACGGAAATTACGAGGGGCTTGGCAACGACTTCTTCTACAACGATCCGAAGGGCCGGACGATTTCGGTGGACATTCGCTACGTGCTTTTCGTCACGGATAAGTTCGGCGGCGCGGGCTATATTTTGAAGGAGTTGGACATTAAGAATCCGCCCGCTGCCCTAAGAAAAGCGGCATAAATTCAACCTTTTCAGCAGGAAAGCGGAAAATTTATCCTTGACAGCCGAAAACGCCATCCGTTAGGATGCGCCGACGTTTCAATCAATGCGGGCCCCGGGATTTACACCTGCCTACCGCATTTCGATTTGCAAGCGCTAAAGCTCAAATGAGTTTGTTTTTTGGAAGTTGCGCCCGTCGATCGCGCCATGCTGCGCGATCCCGCGGGCGCTTTGTCGCTCGTGTGTTTCCGTGTAGCGCCCCAAATCTAAGCGCGTCCGGCTCACAGCATTAACCTGTTGGACGGCGGCGCAACCTTCAGTCTCCGCAGCCGCGCCAATTTTGCCGAATCGTTAGGAGGATTCGTTTGTATGTCTAGAATAACCGGTAAGGTCAAGTGGTTTAACAACTCGAAGGGCTACGGCTTCATTGAACAGCCAGGCTCTTCGGACATCTTTGTGCACTACAGCGCCATTCAGGGCGACGGCTTCAAGACCCTCGAAGAGGGTCAGGAAGTTGAGTTCGAAGTGACGCAAGGCCCCAAAGGACCACAGGCTGAAAAAGTCACAAAGGCGTAACGGTCTCCCCGGCTTGCTTTCAAGCACAGCCACTAGACCGCTTCCGGTCATCCGGAACGCGCAAGAAGAAAAGGCGATCT
>DASYPX010000058.1:0-13780 GCA_036006125.1 Pyrinomonadaceae bacterium
TGCAAAGTACGGAACGTGAGGCCGAGGAGTTTTGCGGCTTTCGTAATGTTGTAATCGGTCTGGTCCATCGCCTGAAGAATCAGATTCTTTTCGACATCTTCAAAATTGATACCCTCGGGCGGCAGTTTGAAACCGCCGGCCGACGCCGTCTCAGTTTCCTGACGCAGCTCGGTCGGCAAATCTTCGGGAGTAATCATGTCGCCTTCGCAGAGAAGAATCGCCCGCTCGATTGCCGACTCGAGTTGGCGGACATTGCCTGGCCAACCATAATCCTGAAGCATTTTCTTAGCTTCTGTCGTTAGCCCGCGCACGAGACGCGATGTGTTCTTCGTGTGCTTTTTCAGGAAGAAGTCGATCAGCACCGGGATATCCTCGCGGCGCTCGCGTAGCGGCGGCACATCGATCGCCAAAACATTGATGCGGTAATAAAGGTCGTCGCGGAATCGTCCGTCGCCAACCATTGCGCGCAGGTCGCGATTTGTCGCGGCGACAACGCGCACGTCGATGGGAATCTCGTACGTCGCGCCGACGCGGCGAACGCGACGCTCCTGCAAGGCGCGCAGCAGCTTCGCCTGCATACTGATGTCGAGCTCGGCAATCTCATCGAGAAACAGCGTGCCGCGATCCGCGACTTCGAACAGGCCCTTTTTGTCTGCGTGCGCGCCGGTGAAAGAACCCTTCTCGTGGCCGAATAACTCGGATTCAAGCAGATTTTCGTTAATTGCCGCGCAATTGACCGCCTGGAACATCTCTGAGGCCCGCGGCGACTGATTGTGGATCGCGCGCGCGATCAACTCTTTGCCGGTGCCGGACTCGCCGCGAATCAACACAGTCGAACTGGATCGAGCGACTTTTAGAATCATCTTCTTGACCGCTTCCATCTTTGGCGAAGCGGAAAGAATCTCGACATCGATTTTGTCCAGCGTTCCCAGCGCCCGTTTGATCGTGCCGAGCAGAACGTCGCGGTCGAAAGGCTTTTGCAGATAATCGAACGCGCCGCGACGCAATGCTTCCTTCGCCGAGTCGATTGTGCCGTGCGCAGTGAGAAGAATGACGACGATGGACTTGTCCATTGTGAGCAGATGTTGCAGCAATTCGATGCCGTCCATCCCCGTCATCTTCAAGTCAGTCAGCGCGAGATCGAAATTGCGTTCCTTAGCAAACTTCAGCGCCGCTTCGCCTGATGCAGCCGACGTTACGTCGTAGCCGGCATCAGTCAGAATCTCCTGCAGGATGTCGCGTTGTGGTTTGTCGTCGTCAACGACGAGAATTGATTTGCGAGCCATGATTTATCGTTGGCAGGTAGTTGCCCACCTCTAAACATCACCTGAGTTGACGGGCAACGTAATCGTAAACGTTGTGCCCTCGCCTTCTTTTGATTTCACCGAGATCGTACCGTGATGGTCGTCAATGGCCTTTCGCACAATGGCGAGACCGAGGCCGGTGCCGGTGTCCTTTGTTGAATAATACGGTTCGAAAATCTTCGAGATGTCGTCGGCCTTGATGCCGCGACCGGTGTCGCTGACATCGATGCGCACGCGTTTGTCTTCCTCTTCTCCCGAAACAACGATCGCAATTTTTCCGCCTTCACCGTCCATGGCCTGCAAACTGTTGATGACCAGATTCGTCAGCGCCGATCTTATCGATTCAGCGTCGGCGGTGATCGAATGCGCGCCTCCGACTTCCTCGACGGTTGTTTCGATATTGTTCTCGGAAGCCTGGACCTGAACGGTGCGCAAAGCATCACGCGCGACGTCACTAACATTCAACAACCGCGGTTCGAGCTTCGGCGGCCGCGAATAATTCAGAAACTCAGTGATGCGCTGATTGATGCGCGCGACCTCGGTTTTCAACTGACTCGTCAAACTCTCGAATTTTTCCTGCTTGCGCGGATCGGCGGGCGAGAATCCGGCGCGTAAGTGATCCAACGTTAGATTGATGTAGTTCAGTGGATTTCGAATTTCATGCGCGATTGCCGATGCCAGACGACTAACGACGATCGCTTTTTCAGCGTTGTAGAGTTGCGCCTCCAGCTCGCGGGTGCGCGCCAGCTTCGTTGTCATGTCATTGAACAATTCAGTAAGCTCGCCCATCTCGTCGCTGCGGCCGCTGGTTGGTACGCGGTAAGAGAGATCGCCGCCGGCGATTCGACGTGCGCCAGTTGAAAGAAACTTGATGGGTCGCGTAAAGCGCCAAACGACAATTGCTGTCAAACAAGTTGTTGCCAACAGCACCGCGAGTGTCCACAGAAGAGATCGGCGCGATTGTTGTTTTAGAGTCGTAGCCAGATTGTTCGGCGAGCCAAGCACCACAATGATGTAACGCCGACCTTTGTCTGTGTCGACTGGAAAATAGAATGCGGCGCGCTCCATGTGCGTGCCGTCGTTCGTCACGTTCATTCCCTCAGGCAGAGACGCATTCATCTCTGGCAATTCCACGGCGCTCTTTAAGGGTGGCAGCGAAATATCTTTCAGTTTGACGTACCGAATCGATTTGTCAGGGTTTTCGCGGGGCGTCTGATTTTTATCCAGGCTGTCTTTGATATTGCCCGATTCGTCGACGATCAAAACGTTCTGCACTCGATTCGAAGGGTTGTCGAGCATGGGAATTTTACCTTCCTCACGCCGTTGATCGAGATATTCATTGCCGGAAAGACTATTCGAGAGACTGTTCACGCCGAGCGCGACGCCGGCCATAATCGCTTGCTGCTGCTCGACAATATACTGAGTGTTGCTACGAACTGCGCGCAAATTGACGTAGTACTGCACGCTTACCGTTACAATCAACACCAAAGCAAGCAGCAAAAGCAGCCGAACGCGAAAACTATTTAGTAATCTGGACAGGGCCATCACTCTCAGGCAACATGCGCGCCAGCAGAGTCACAAATTGCAAACAGATCTGGTCCTTTTTTGGTTGCCGTCCGTTTAGTCCGAATGTTATAGTTCAGCCGACCTCAAGGCAAACCTCCCCGTCCAGAGGTCGCAAAACGACGTCGAAGACCACCGAGGTCGTTTTGCCTAACAATTGATTTTTGGGACAGGAGCTTTAGGGCCCTAACAGTTCGAGTTCACACGGATAACGCGCGTCGCCCCTCGACGCGCAATCAAGCAACAAGTTTTACCTGGTTCGCCTCGGCGTACTGGAATTTGCAGTTTTCACGAGGAGTTGCTGATGAATCACATGGGTATCCCCCGCGCCGTTCGGGTAGCGTTCATTTTCTTCGTCTTTTTCGCTCTCATTAATTCGTTTTCCAACGAAACATTAGCCAAAGGTAAACGCGCGAAAGGCAAGGCCAGTAAGGCCAGTTCGCGATCTGCGCGGAACAGTCGTAGCCGGGATGGGCGCGGCTCGCGCTCGGCGAGCAATCGCCGTTTGTCGAAACGTGAGCGCAAGCAGTTGGCGCGCGCGGATCGCCGCGGCCGAGGCCGGCATCCTTCCAAACAGGAATTGCGCGCCGAGCGTCGTCGTCAGGCACGCGATGAAGCTGCATATGTCGCTAAATTGCGCCGACGCGGTTTGAGCAAGCGGCAAATCGCCGCAGAGATGCGCCGCTATCGCGGCAGCAGTCGTCGCGCTTTGGAAGAAGCGCGCCGTCGCGCGGAGGCTGCTCGCCAGGCCGCCATCGCCCGCCAGCGGGCGATCGATGAAGGCATGCGCAACGAAGTTCAGGCGAACATCGCGAAGGACAACAGCGTCGGTGAAGATCCTGAAGTGCGTCGTGCCGCGATTGACTCGCTCGGCCATCACGCCGGCACTGTCGTAGTGATGGACCCGAAAACCGGCCGCGTTTACACGGTCGTCAATCAGGATTGGGCGCTGCGCCGGGGATTCAAGCCGTGCTCAACCATTAAGCTTGTGACTGGGGTTGCGGGTATCAGCGAGAAAGTCATTGCGCCGATTGAAACGGTTAGCGATGGCGGTCGGTACAGAATCGACCTGACAGATGCGCTGGCGTATTCGAACAACACGTATTTTCAACACGTGGCTGGCGAAGTCGGTTTCGACAAAATGATCACTTATGCGAAAGAGATGGGCCTTGGCGAAAAGACCGGCATTAATTATGTGAATGAATATTCCGGTCATCTGCCGTTGTTCAAGTCAGGTTTTGCGCTTAATCGCATGGGCTCGCACGGCGACGATTTCGAAGTGACTGCTATCCAGTTAGCCACCCTCGTTTCGGCGATGTCGAACGGCGGGAAGCTTCTGACTCCGCACCTACCGCAAACCGTTCAAGAGAACACCACATTTAAGACTGAAGTTCGTCGCAGGGTGAACGTCGAAAACGACACCTGGAAGCGCATGCTGCCGGGAATGATTGGCGCGGTGAACTATGGTTCTGGCCGCAAGGCTTATCGGCCGGAACAGACTGTGGCTGGAAAAACGGGCACTTGCATTGGGCAGGACTCGTCACATGCTTGGGTTGGGCTTTTCACTTCATATGCGCCTGTGGTTAATCCGCGTCTGGCAGTTGTCGTGATCACTCGGGGAACGGACGCACACAATCACGTGCCTGCGGCGATCGCCGGCAACATCTATCGCGCCTTGAGCCCACGTTTCGGAACGCAGATCGATTTTCAGGTAGCCGAAGGTCCTGACGACGCACCGAATGCTCCGGGCAAGAAAGCCGCGGCACTTGACGAAGAAGCTGCTGAGACCAAGGCGGCGACGGAAGCCGAAGAGAATGGCGATGCCGATGCGGCAAACGCCACTACGGATGCCAACGGAGACGCCAAGACAAAGACCAACGCGACGCCCGGTCCGACTGTTGATCTGAAGGTGAAGGCGACGACGATGCCGGTGGAAAACAAACCCAAAGCGGGTGCGCCGGCCACGACGAATACGAAAGAAGTAAACGACGGTCGTGCTCGCCGGACTCAGCCTCAGCCGCAACCAAAACCGTAGGCCGGAATCAAGGTTCGGAAATCGGTGCCGAACTCCCGTGGGTTCTTGCGAGAGTTCGGCATTTTTATGCAATATTCGTTAGCGGTCGAATGCTGCGATTTCTAGCTTGACAGCCGCTTGCGTATTGCAGGATTATTGCCGCTCGCTTTACCGGCTTTCTTCCCTGATTCTTCGCAGTTGCGTGGCACCGCAGTTGCTCATCAGTTACAACGAGCAGGTCGGAAGTTGCATCTTAGAGCCGACGCTTGCTCGGCAAGTTTTTGAAAAGTTAGACAGATTTTTAAGGGATCGATCGGAGGCTTTAGTTTAGAACAATGAGATGGATCAATCGAGCAATTGCAGTGGCCGCGGTGCTGACTGTTTCGGCGATTGCCGCGTGGGCGCAGGACCAGTGCACCGAAGATTATTTGAACGAAACTTACACCAAGTGGTACGAGCCGTATAGTCATCGGGACACTGACCCGAAACAGAAAGACGCGGCTTACCAGATCGCCAAGGAATACGTGAACAAATGTCCGAGTCAGTTTCCGGATAGTCCGTACGCGAAGGCGCTCAAGTCTTACGTCCAGGTTTACGAAAAGGCACAGGTGTCAGGCAAACTTGCCGACGATTTTCAGGCTGCCGTTACGGGCAAGAATTACGCTGACCAGATTCGCCTCGGCAAACAGCTTGTCGCAATGCCAGGCAACGCTGACAACGCCGTGATTTACATCATCATGGCAAGCGCGGGGCTCGGCGATGCCAACCAGTTGGCTGAGTCATCGCAAGCGGCGAAAAAAGCGATCGAGTTGATTGAAGGCGGCAAACCGTTCACTCCCGCCTATCAGACAAAGGATCAGGCATTGGCGGCGATGAACTATGTGATCGCCAAATCGCTAATGAAGAGTCCGACCGACGCAATCCCGTACTTCGTTAAAGCATTAAGATACGAAAGTGATCTGAAGAAGAGTCCGGTAGTTTATAACGAACTCGCGACCGCTTATGGCGAAGGTCCAGTTGATAAGTTCGCCAAGGACTACAAGGCTTTGGCCGACGCTGGAAAATCGGTTGACAGCCCAGAGATCAAGTTGGTTGTTGCGAATTTAAATCAAGCGTTTGATGGCCAAATTGATGCTTTCGCGCGAGCCGCCGCGGTCACTACAGTCGCAGCGGACAAGAAGGCGATCATGGATGTGCTCGCTGCGGTTTACAAAGATCGCAACAAGACCGACGCCACTCCAGAGCAACTAAACACACTGATTGCCAGTGCGCTTTCAAAGCCGGTTCCTGACGCTCCCAAGACCATCACCGAGTTGCCGGCCAGTTCTCCGGCCGGCACGAGCGCGACACCGACTAATGGATCGAGTGGTTCTGCGCCGACCAGCAGCACGGGTGGCGGTTCTACTTCTTCGCCAAAACCTGCGGCAACCGGAACGACCGCGCCCGGCTCGAACAAACCGGCCGCTACTGGCACCACGACGCCAGCCAAACCGACCGCGACGCCCAAGCCGCGACAGCGCGCGAATCATCGGGGCTAATGATCTAGATTGAAAACTCCGTTTTGATCCACGCCGAACGCTTCGTCAGTTCCGACGCTGCGTTCGGCGTTTTGCTGAAATCACTAGCTTGAAAAATCTCGATCACCTCGAAGACATAATCGGTTATCAATTTGGTAATCGCGAATTGCTTACGCAAGCGATGACGCATCGTTCATGGGCGCACGAACAGGTCTCACCACGGTCCGGAGCTCAGGCCCGGCGATTGCACAACGAAGCGCTTGAGTTTCTCGGTGATTCGGTCCTCGGTTTGTTGGTGGCTGATTATTTGTTTCGCGCGTATCCGCGCGCCAGCGAGGGCGAGTTGTCGCGCATGAAGCACCGTCTGGTGAGCGCCCCAACTTTGGCGAAGGCATCCACCGCGCTGGGGCTCGGCGATTTCGTCCGGTTCGGGCGTGGCGAAGAGAAAAGCGGCGGTCGTCGTAAGGCTGCTTTGCTCGCCGACGTGTTTGAAGCGGTCATTGGCGCGATCTTTGTCGATGGCGGATTGACGGCTGCCAGTAGCTTCGTCGACCGCACGCTCGGCGAAGAACTGCGTCACGCTGATCCCGTTGCGGCTGCGGCGGCCGATCCAAAGACAATGTTGCAGGAACGCCTTCAGGCCAACCACGAACCGGCGCCGCAGTACACGGTAATCGAGACTCTGGGGCCGCCGCACCACCGTACTTTTCATGTCGAGCTGAAGTGGAACGGTGGTTCCGCGCGTGGCGAGGGTCGTACTATCAAAGCCGCGGAAGCGGCGGCCGCTCAACTGGCGCTACAACAAATGAATCAAAGTGAGGTCGTTTCGTGAAACAGGTTCAGTAAGCTTTCCAGTTCGAAGCTTGCGCAACATCTCGGCAACCTCTACGATAATTTCGATGAGTGCTGTAACTACCGAAAAGAAAACGAGCGAGAAGGGAGGGGCGTTCTCCGCGCGCGAGACCAGTTCGAATGGGCGCGAACGGCTGACGGGGAAAGAAAAAGAGACCGGGCAGGTCGGACCGCGCAAAACCATTATTCGGGAGTACTTTGAGTCAGCGGTGGTGACGGTGATCATGGCGCTCTTCGGCATGACCTTTATCGTTCAGGCCGTTAAGGTGCCCACCGGTTCCATGCAAAACACCATCACGGTTGGCGATCACTTGCTCGTGAACAAATTCGTGTTCGCACCTGGGCCGCGTTTTCCGCTCTTGCCGCAGCGCGATATTCGACGCGGCGATATCATCGTTTTCAAATATCCGGGTAATCCATTCAATCGCGAGCGTGACCAGCAAGAAGATAACATCCCGTTCAAGGTCAATTACGTTAAGCGTGTCATCGGTCTTCCGGGCGATACCGTGGAGATCAAAGGCCTCCAGGTTCTTGTCAACGGCCAGCCCCTGCCCGAACGTGTCATCGTTGCGCGGAATGTGAACGAGAAAGCGCCGCTCGAAATCATCGAAGAGACGCCGCGCACAGGGAACGAAAAATACGACGTTTATTACTTCGAAGATACTGTTGACGCCGCGCGCAATGGGGGGCGTACCGGCGTGAGCCCCGATTTTCATTTTGCGGTCAACGGTAAGCCCGCAAAGGTTCCCGATAATTCGTACTTCGTGATGGGAGACGATCGCGATAATAGCCTCGACAGTCGCGCGTGGGGATTTGTGCCGCGCGATCTGATCATCGGCCGTGCGATGTTCGTTTACTGGTCCTACGACGAGACCCAGCCCTTCGCAAGTCCTCTCGATTTCTTCACTAATACCCGTTGGCGCCGGACGGGAACGATGGTGAAGTAAGGCGGAGGTTAGAGACTAGAGACTGGAGGCTAGAGACTGGAGGCTAGAACTGACTCCTAAGTCTCAAGTCCAAACTCCAAAGACAAAAATCTTAAGTCTCCAGCCCGAGTTTCAGCTCATAACTCATCAGTCGTCACGAATGGCTCTGAACGAAAACGAGTATTCGGTTCTAGCCTCCAGCCTCTAATCTCTAGCCTCTCCGCGCTGCTTTGGATTCATGCATCGAATCGTTCTCTTTTGGTTCAAAGACTTACCCTTTATCACTCCAAACATTATCTACTACCGATGGCATGGCCTTTGCCATTCGCCCCTGAGGACGGAATATCAGCGTTCAAGGAAAGGAAGGTTTAAAACTTATGCTTTGGACGATTCTATTGGTTCTGTTGGTCCTATGGCTGCTCGGTTTCATTGGCGGCGTAGGCGGTAACTTGATTCACCTGCTTTTGCTCGTTGCTTTGGTGGTTTTGGTTCTTCAGTTGATTACCGGAAGACGGGCTGTCGTCTGACGCTGACGTTACGGAGCGCGTCATCAACTCTTGAGGGGTTGAGTTAATGCGTTATAAAGGCGAACTGAAGGGCAAAGCAAAGCAAGTCAAAGGCACAGTTAAAGAGGGTCTTGGTAAGGCCACCGGCGATCGCGCAATGCACGATGAGGGAGAGCGCGAACGCGTCGAAGGGAAAGTACAAGAGCGTGTAAGTCACGCTCGCCGGGTCGTCGGAGAAACCGTCGAAGACCTGGGCGACAAAATCGCCAGCGGTTAACGCCGCTGGCGGTTTTTCTTTTTCGGATTAATTCTTCTGCATTGATGAAAGGGGTAAGAGATGAAGGTTAAAGGTCTGGCGATTTGCACGGCGCTGTTCATGGCGCTCGTTTTCGGCGCCTGTGAGAACACGAACAGCAATTCAAACGCTAATGCGAACGCAAACATGAATGCCAACATGGCCACTCCTGCGGCCACTCCGACTGCTACGCCGGCAAACGATCGCGCGAGTTATTCGGAACGGGAAGCCCAGCAAGAACGCGAGAAGGCAAAGGCAAGCAAAGAGACGATCGGCGACACCCTTGACGACGCGTGGATCCATACAAAAATCGTCGCGAAACTCATCGCAAATTCGACAACGCCGGAGCGGAAGATCAATGTCGACGTGGTCAAGAATGTCGTCACGTTGCGCGGTACCGTTGATACGGCAGAAGAAAAGGCTGCGGCCGAAAAAACCGCCAAAGATACGGACGGGGTAACGAAGGTCGTCAATCAGTTGAAGGTGGCGCCGGCAGCAAAGGCGACGCCGAAACAATCAGGAAAGAGCAAGCCGAATTACTAATGGCGTGCGCAGGCATCTTGCCTGCGGTTCGCGGGCATCGCGTTATCACAAAGTGAGGGGCTGCGTGCCGGCCGTTCATACTCAAAATGGTGTTTAAGGCGGGCTACTGCCCGCCCATTTTTTGTACGGCAAGGCCGGCGAGCGCATAACCCTCTGAACGATGAAAGACAAAGATTCAGATCTTCACGGCAATGCGCCCGATAATTCTCGTGTCGCCCTGTTGCTGATTGATGTCATTAATGACTTTGAATTCGCAGGTGGCGCGCAGTTGTTACGGCACGCGTTACCGGCCGCAAGACGAATTGCCGCGTTGAAGCACCGTTGCCGTGAAGCAAGGATTCCCTCGATCTACGTCAATGATAACTTTGGCAAGTGGCGGTCGGACTTTAAGAAGCTCGTCTCACATTGCCTGAAGGACAAGACACGCGGCGAAGAGGTCGTTGAACTGCTTAAGCCGCAGCGCGAAGACTATTTTGTGCTGAAGCCAAAGCATTCCGGCTTCTATTCGACCACGCTCGATTTGCTCTTGCAATACCTGGGCGCCAAGACACTCATTATCACTGGCTTCACTGGAGACATCTGCATCCTCTTCACAGCGAACGACGCATTCATCCGGGATTATCGCCTGATAATTCCCCGCGACTGTGTTGTGTCGCAAGACGCCTCAGAGAATCGAAAGGCTCTGAATTACATGAAACGCGTGCTTGAGGCCGACATCCTTCCCGCCACCAGGCTCAACCTCGCGCGGTTAACATCGCGCAAGTAAACAGCAAGTCGCCACAAACTCCACACAAACATTGACTTGTGGTGAGTATCAGCATATCGTGCCCGCACTTTAACGCCTGCAGACTTTTGAACCGCCCCCGCCTCGCCCGCAGCTTTAAAGCCTTCGCGCGAACTGCTTGCGCGTCCCATTAGTTCGGGATCAAAAAGAACTCTCAATTTCAACCAAAGAAAGGAAAGAACGATGTCTAACGGAGATCATAAAGTGTTTCCGCCGTGTTGTCCTGACCTCAAGCGAAGCGACAACTGCGATGTCCTCGACTATCACTACCGCCAGCTTTATCCGGTTACTGTGCGGGATCGGCCGCTGACCGTGGAAGTCACAATTCATGTTCGGCTGACCCGTTGCTCTGGTCCGCTGACATTGGGTGATCTGGTATACAGCACCACGTTATTTCCGGGAGAGAAGGTCCACCTGTTTACTTCGGATCGCCGTACCCGGTTCACATTTGACAGCGCTACCAGCGTCAGTTATCGCAACGAGCAGACGCAGGAGGAGCACTTTTACATGTCCAGCTGGAGCGACTCGATGTCCGACCTAACGGTCCGCGACAGTGGCCGTTCTACCAATACCAACAAGACCCACGTCGACGGTCATGGCGAGACCAGCAGCTTGCTGGGGTCGATCTTTGGTAGCCCCTCCGTCGATGTTAGCGGCAATTACAACTCCACATCCACCAACGACTTTCTGCACGAGTTACACACGCACGCGCAGGCTTCTGATCATCGGGCGGAAATGGGGAGTCGCGGCGCCAGCACGGTATCGATTGGCGAGGTGCAAACGCGCGCTCATACCGAAGGCGAATCGCAAGACCACTTCGAATCAAGTTCACGAGAATTTTCGAATCCGAACAAGTGCCATGCGATCACGTTTTTCTTCTATCGCATCAACAAAACCCAGGTGATCAAGTTCACTCTGGAGGCCATTACCCGTCGGGTGGTCGACCCGGCGGCGAACACCAAAGTAACCAACAATCCGCCTCTCTCTCGCGGCGATGTTTCCATCATTCCGAATGGCGTATTGGCTACCGATGCGAAACGATCGGAAGTGGAAGCGGTTGCGCGCACAGCAGGCAATCTGGAGCAGCAAGTTCTGCGTCGCGTGGCGGGCGCCAATGTTGCCACGTTCGATCCGGCGGTGTTCACGGCTACCGACGTGAAACCGATTGCCGCCGATATTCGCGCTGAGGCGCTGAAAGCGGTCGATCAGGATCTGGTGAAGGTCGGCTTGATCGATAAGGTCGGAGGCAATGTCAGCAAAGACAAGGTCACTGAAATTTCCTTTGAGAGGACTTTTCACTTGCCGACCGCAGGCGTTCTGGTGCGCGGCTGTCTGGACGAATGCGACATCTGCGAAGACGCGCGCAAGAAAGAGATCGAACTCGACCTCGAGCACAAGCGGCTTTTGAACGAGAAGCTGAAGCGCGAGATCGAATTGATGGACACGGACCAACAGCATCGCTGTTGTCCTGTGGGCGAAGCCGAAGTCTAACTCTTGAATCCAAAGCAGAGCAGAAGTCGCTCGAAATGAAAAGGCTCTCGCACGTCAAGTCTCGAGAGCCTTTGCTCTTTAGAATCGGCCGACCGTTTGTCTATGGCCGATTCGCGTTCATGTTGCGATGACGACGATGCCAGCGACGATGGCGACGATGGCGGCGACGGTTCATGTGGCGATCCATGTCCCGATTGTCATTTTGGCCGACGGTCATAGCGCTGCTGGTGGGGACTAAAGATGTCCCCGGCAGAATCAAACTCGCGAAACAGGCGGTCGCCATTAGAACTACTCCTAGAAACAGTTTCCTGGTCATGTATGAGTACTCCTTCGATAAGGTTAGGACGTTTTATGAAAGTGGAGGTGCGAGGGAACAGCGGAAGACTAACTTTCGAACGAGTCAAACAATTAGCAGAGTGCCTGCACTCTGGGGCTCGCCAATTGTGCGCTCATACAGATTGACGATCAGTAATCGGCGCAGGTTACATTGATTTAGGATTAGCCGGCCGTTGTCTCTCCACCTAATAGAGTCAACACTTCGCCGGTGACGTAACTAGAATCAACATCAGACGCGAAGTAGACATAGGCGGGTGCAATCTCTTCCGGTTGCGCGGGGCGTTTCATCGGCGTGTCGGCGCCGAACTCGGCTACGTCCTTTGCCGGTTTGTCGGAAGGATTCAGCGGCGTCCAGACCGGACCAGGCGCAACGCAGTTGACGCGAATGCCTTTCTCCACAAGGTTCTGGGCCAGCGATTTAGTGAACGCATGAATCGCGCCCTTGGTCGCGGAATAATCCAGAAGATGCTTGCTGCCTTCGAGGCCCGTGATTGAACCGGTGTTAATGATCACGCCGTGTTTCCTCATGTGCGGGAGTGCCGCTTTGACCATGTGAAAGTACCCGTAGATATTCGTGCGAAATGTCCGGTCCCAGTCTTCTTCAGTGATTTCGTCAATCGATTCTTTGCTGTCTTGATAAGCCGCGTTGTTCACGAGAATGTCGAGGCGGCCGAAATTGTCGAGCGTCGTGTCGACAGCTTTCTTGCAGGACCTGGATTCGCGTACGTCGACGGCCATCATCAACGCGCGACCACCTTCGCCCTCAATCGCTTCCTTCGTTTCGTAGGCATCACTCAGTTCTTCTTTCAAATAGGTGAACGCTACGTCAGCGCCTTCGCGCGCAAACAGCACAGCGACGGCGCGACCGATACCTGAATCGCCGCCGGTGATGAGTGCAGTTTTGCCCGCGAGTTTTCCGGCCCCCTTGTAGTTAGGCGCTTCGTAATGCGGACGTGGTTTGACTTTCGACTCGATGCCCGGCTTCTTCTGATGCTGCTTAGGCATCGGCGATTTTGGTTCCGGCCGTTGATTGACTTCTACATTTCCGCGCGAGCGAGAGGTGGTGCGACGTGCGCGTGATGTGGATTTCTTAGTTGATGATTTGCGTGATGTCATGATGATTAACGAGTGAGTAGTCAATACGAGAAGTGGAACAGGTACAGGCTTCACGTCCCGCTCGACATCAGTAAACCTCCTCTTTTGCTAGAGTTCTATGCAACCAGCGAACCTGAACGCCTTAGAGACCAGGATACTGGAGGTTAGAGTTAGAGGCTTCGGCTCAACGGCTCGTGTGCCTCCCGTGAACAGTGAAAAACAATTCGCGTCGGTTGTGTCCAGCCTCTAGTCTCCAGTCTCTAGCCTTCAGTCTCTCGCCTTCAAGCTCTAAAGTTTCTTTGTGCATCACCGTACAAAACTTTGACATGCTTCGGTTTCGAAACTAAACAGAATCGCAGTCGCGATGTACCGGACACGTACACCATGAGTCTTTGTGAGTTAGCGGTTTAGAGCCGAAACACCGCAGCGAATCGCGGAGTGAGGCGGGCACATCCGTTGCTCTTAGCCTATCGAGTGTTGGCTCGCGGTGATGCGGGTCGCAAACGAAAGGAGAAACTATGGCTGATTCGAAAATTACTATCGACCACAATGAG
>DASYPX010000059.1:0-24416 GCA_036006125.1 Pyrinomonadaceae bacterium
GGTGGCGTAAACGTGCCTTACGAATTCGGCGCGGAAGGACATTCGGATTCTGACGCCTTGGCGCATGCAGTCATCGACGCCGTGCTCGGTGCGTTGGCCGAAGGTGACATTGGGGTCCATTTCCCCGACAGCGAAGCGCAATGGAAGGACGCCAACAGCTTCAAGATGCTCGCGCATGTCATGCGGCTCGCGCAGAAGCGGGGGTTCCATGCCGTCAATGCCGATACGACCGTCATGCTTGAGCGGCCGAAGTTGCGAGAACACATCGATCAAATGCGCAAGAATCTCGCGGAAACGTTGCGACTTGAGGTGACCTCAGTCAGTGTCAAAGCAAAGACCGGCGAAGGTCTTGATGCAGTCGGCCGCGGCGAAGCTGTGAGCGCCCAGGCGATCGTATTGCTCTCGGATTAAGCTTTTGAGACCTCAGGACATCATTCGCAAGAAACGTGACGGCGGCGAATTGTCGCGCGACGAAATCGCGTTCTTCATCAAAGGTGTGACGAATGGCGAGGTAGCCGAATATCAGGTTTCTGCCTGGTTGATGGCGGTCTTCCTGAACGGGATGACTGACGCCGAGCAGTCGTTGCTCACCGAAGCGATGCTTCACTCAGGCGAGATTCTCGACTTCTCTGACATTGCAAAACCAAAGGCGGACAAGCATTCAACTGGCGGCGTGGGCGACAAAACTTCACTGCTGATCGCACCGATGGCCGCGGCGGCGGGAGTATGCGTTCCAATGATTTCCGGACGCGGCTTGGGCCATACCGGTGGCACCCTCGATAAGCTGGAGTCAATTCCCGGCTATTCTGTGAATTTGTCGCTCAAGGAGTTTCGCGCGGTGCTTGAAAAAGTCGGATTTGCGATGAACGGACAGACTGCAGAGATCGCGCCGGCTGACAAGAAGCTTTATGCGATGAGAGATGCCACCGCGACGGTTGAAGCGATTCCCTTGATTGTCGCATCAATCATTTCAAAAAAAGGCGCCGCCGGTTTGGGTTCCATGGTCATGGATGTCAAAACCGGTTCGGGGGCGTTCATGCGCGAGGCGGAGAAAGCAAAACAGTTAGCGCGCGCGCTGGTGAAGACTGGCAACGACCTTGGCATTCGGTCACAGGCCTTAATCACAGACATGAGTCAACCACTCGGCCGCGCGGTTGGTCACTCGCTTGAAGTCCTGGAGTGCATCAAGTTGCTGCGTGGTGAAATCGAAGAAGGTGCGCGACCCGTTCTCGATCTCTCGATCGAACTGGCGGCGCGGATGGTGCGGTTGGCAAACCTCGAAGACACCATTGATGCGGCGCGCGCGCGCGTCAAGAGTGTTCACGAATCCGGCACCGCTCTCGAAACATTTCGCCGCAATGTGGGGGCGCAGTCAGGCGATCCGAGTGTCTGCGATGACCCGCAAAGCATTCTGCCGTTGACAGATAAAGCGTTTCCGGTAGAATCGCCGCGCTCTGGAGTTGTGACTCAGGTTGATGCGGCTGAGATTGGCCATGCAATCGCCGAAGCCGGCGGCGGCCGTGTCAGAATCGAAGACAAAATTGATCCACGAGTCGGGTTCATCAGCGAAGTCAAAATTGGAGACGAAGTACGTGCCGGCGACACGCTCGGTCTCGTATTCTGTGACGACGCCGCCCGCGGGCAGGCAGCAGTGACGCGAATTCAGGCGTCGTATCAGATTGGCGACGAAAGGATGCAACGCCCTGAGTTGATCAAGGAAGTTATCGAAAAATGAAAGTCAAAGTAGCCATCGCATTATTGGTTGTCACACTCCTATTCATCGGTGGTGTTGCTTGTCACCGCGTCAGTTACAGCGCCGACGATCCGCACAAGATTCGTGTCGGCATTGTCTTTGACATCGGCGGCAAGGACGACCGTTCTTTCAATGCGGCGGCGTGGAACGGCGTGAAGTGCGCTGAGAGCGGCACGCTGCCCGACGGCAAAACGAGCTGTGGCAAGCCTGCACTGGATGTGATTGTTCGCGATGTGGAACCCGGCAACCCAGTCTCTATCGAGCCGGCAATGCGCGCCTTTGCGGAACGTGGTTATGATCTCGTCATTGGCGTCGGCTTTGCGCAGGGCCCGATCATGCAAGCCGTCGCGAAAGACTATCCGAACATCCATTTTGCGATCATCGATGGCGTGATCTTCGAAGACGATGGCAAGACGCCAAAGGCAAACGTCGCGTCGTTGGTATTCAAAGAGCATGAAGGCTCATATCTCGTGGGGCTGATTGCGGGCATGACCACGAAGACCAATACGATCGGTTTCCTCGGCGGCATGGATATCGGGTTGATTCATCGCTTTGAGGGCGGATATGAGCAGGGCGCGAAATCGATCAACCCAAATATTCGGGTGATCCAAAACTATGTCGGTGTAACCGATGCGGCGTGGAACAATCCCGGAAAGGGAAAGGAGATTGCGCTTGCCCAAATCAGTAAGGGCGCGGATGTGATATTCACCGCCGCGGGAAATTCCGGCCTGGGCGCATTCGACGCAGTTGAGCAAGCAGGCAAGGACTCGAGCGGACGCGCGACCCATTTCGTGATCGGAGTCGATTCAAATCAAAACATGGTGAAACCCGGATTCGTGCTGACCAGCATGGTCAAGCGCGTGGACAACGCTGTCTATGACATCGTGAAGGACGTCGTCAACCACAATTTCAAAGGTGGCTTTCACGTCTTTGGCTTAGACACGGAAGGCGTTGGCTATGTGGTCGATAACTACAATCAAAGTCTGGTTACGCCGCAAACGATTCAAGCTGCGGAAGACGCAAAGAAGAAGATTGTGGCCGGCGAGATCAAGGTTGTCGACCGAATGACCCAATGATCGAACTCCGCAATATTACGAAAAGATTCGGCGCGGTGCTTGCCAACGATCGCGTGTCGATCAAAGTGACACCCGGAACGATTCATGCCATCGTCGGCGAGAACGGCGCCGGCAAGTCCACCGCCATGCGCATCGCCTACGGCTTTTACACCGCCGATAGCGGCGAAATTCTGATCAATGGCGAAGTGCGCGAGATCCGCACGCCACACGATGCAATCGCGCTCGGTATCGGCATGGTGCATCAACACTTTATGCTGGTTGAGCCAATGACCGTGGCTGAGAACATTGTCCTCGGAGCGGAACCCGGGACGGCGGTTTCGCTCGATTTGAAAAAGGCCGCGGAAGAAATCCGCAAGGTCTCGGATGAATTCAAGCTGGCAGTTGATCCAAATGCGACGATTGAGACTCTGTCGGTGGGGCAGCAACAGCGAGTTGAATTACTCAAAGCTCTCTATCGGCACGCCCAGCTTTTAATTCTGGATGAGCCAACCGCGGTGCTAACGCCGCAGGAAGTTGAAGAGTTTTTCGCCATCCTTCGTCGCATGCGCGAGCAGGGAAAGACTATCGTCATCATCACGCACAAACTATCAGAGGTGCTCGCGATATCTGATGATGTGACAGTGATGCGCGACGGCAAAGTGGTGGGCGAGGTGAAGACCAGCGAAACGAACGCAGCAGAATTGGCGCGCCTGATGGTTGGTCGGGAAGTTTTGTTGCGCGTTGAAAAGCCTGATGCCAACCCAGGCGCCGCAGTGCTGAAAGTGAAAGACTTATCGATCGTTGGGCGCGACGGCTCGAAACGCGTTGATGGGGTGACCTTTGAAATCAGCACGAGCGAGATCGTGGGCATTGCGGGCGTCGAAGGAAACGGCCAGACTGAATTGATTGAAGCGCTCGCTGGACTAATTCCCGGGTCGCACGTTTCCGGTGCAATCAGCTTCGAAGGCCGCGACATCACTCAGACCGATGCGCGCAGACGCAAAGAGCTCGGCATCGCGCATGTGCCTGAGGATCGACATCGACGCGGACTGTTGTTGGATTTCAGTCTTGCGGAAAACACGATCCTCGGCGTGCATTATCGAAAGCCCGCTGTCTCCCGCGACGGGATTCTGCTCGACCAAAAGGGCATTCAGCGTCGCACCGAACAGGTGATTCGCGACTTCGATGTGCGTCCGCCCAATCCCATGCTACCGGCACGAGCCCTGTCTGGTGGCAATCAACAAAAACTAATCATCGGTCGCGAATTTGAATTACCACCGAAGCTTCTGCTCGTATCGCAACCCACGCGCGGCGTCGATATCGGAGCAATCGAATTCATTCATCGCAAGATTGTCGCGCTGCGTGATGCTGGATGCGCGGTGCTGCTCGTCTCTGCTGAACTTGAAGAAGTCACGGCATTGTCGGACCGTCTGCTCGTGATTCATAACGGCCAGATCGTTGGCGAAGTGGATCCGAAAGCCACTACGAACGAAGAGATCGGTTTGATGATGACAGGAGGTCATAAATAGCATTTTTAATTTTGGAATTGCGATTGCCAATTGGGCGCTGAAATCGCAAATCAAAAATCGCAGATCAAAAATCGGATGAAGCTTCTTCGCGAAATCTTGTTTCCACTCATCGCCGTCATCGCGGCGTTTATCGTGGGCGGCATTGTCGTATGGATTATCGGCGACAGCCCGATTCAAACTTACAAGCTGCTCATCGGTAGCGCGTTTTCCTGGCCCGACGGAATTGGCTATACGTTATTCAACGCGACGCCGCTTATTTTCACCGGATTAGCTGTGGCGGTGGCCTTTCGCTGCGGCCTTCTAAACATCGGCGCCGAAGGTCAGCTCTATGTAGCGGCCTTTGCTGCCGCATGGGTGGGGATGAAGTTTGGTGCGCCGGATCCGGGCAACACATTTGTCGGGCAATGGGCGCATCTACCAGCAATCGTTCTGCTGCCGATGTGTTGTATCGCCGCGGTCGCCGCCGGGGCCATCTGGGGTGGTATTCCCGGCGTACTCAAAGCAAGATTTGGATCGCATGAAGTAATCAACACGATCATGTTGAACTTCATCGCCGTCGCATTACTCAGTTACTTCACCCAGTATCGCTACAAAATTCCCGGCGATCCGATCATGCAGACTGCGCCGACCAGCCCGAGCGCGAACTTGATTCACCTTGGCAGGTTTATTCCCGGTTTGCCTGAACGCATCCCTTTGAATTTCGCGTTTCTGCTCGCGATTCTCGCGTGTGTTTTGGTTTACGTCTTCCTCTGGAAGACGAAGTGGGGTTACGAGATGCGCGCGACGGGTGCAAATCCATCAGCGGCGGAATACGGTGGAGTCTCAATTCGCAAACAAATCATTTTAGCGATGGCGATTTCAGGTGGGCTGGCCGGGATGGTCGGCATAAATGAAGTGCTCGGCTATCGTCACCGCTATTACGATGGGTTCTCAGCGAATTATGGATTTGTCGGAATCGCAGTCGCACTGCTTGGTCGTAATCATCCGGTCGGAGTTTTCTTAGCGGCGATTTTGTTTGCGATCCTTTTGCGCGGAGGCATTTTTGTCGATGCGTTCACGATGCACGTTTCTAAAGACATCGTCGACATGCTACAGGGAATTGTGATCGTCTTTGTGGCCGCGGAAGCCATGTTCCGGGGACCGCTCAAGCAATTTGGACTTCTAAAAAAAGCAAAAGTCTAGTGCGTCAGATTCTCACCTTCTCATTATTGTTTTCTACGATTCGGCTCTCTACGCCGTTGGTGTTGGCGGCCATCGGAGGCCTTTATTCAGAGCGCTCTGGCGTCATCAACATCGCGCTGGAAGGATTACTTTTGGCTGGAGCTTTCACTGCAGCTTCCGTAACCTATTACGCGCACAACCCGTGGGTTGGCTTGGGGTCGGCGATAGTAGCAGGCGCAGCGGTCGCCGCGATCATCGCAGTCGCTTGCATTCGTTTCAAAGCCGATCAGGTCGTGACTGGCACGGGCATGAACATTCTCTTCATTGGATTACCAGCCGTTTTGAGCGGTGCGTTGTTTCTCTCTTCAGGTTCGACGCCCCAGATTCCGAAAGAGAATCTCCTCCCGGATTTGTCTCGACTCCTTCCGTTTTTGCCTTCGTGGCGAATCCTGACTGACGTATCGATCATCTCAGTGCTCGCTTTAATTGCGGTGCTGCTGACGCGATATATCCTCTATCGAACACCGTTTGGGTTGCGATTGCGCGCCGTGGGAGAGAACCCTGAAGCAGCCGACGCAGCAGGAGTGAAAGTCACCCGCATTCGCTACCTCGGGGTAATTCTTTCCGGAGCGCTCGCCGGAATTGGCGGCGCGTATTTGTCGATAGGCCAGTCATCGCTGTTTACGCGGAACATGGCGGCGGGTCGCGGATTCATCGCCCTGGCGGCTTTGATTTTCGGCAAATGGCGTCCGGTGCAGACGATGCTCGCCTGTCTGCTTTTTGGACTTGCTGATGCGCTAACAATTCAAATGCAGGGCGTCGCGAAACTTCCTTCCGGCGAAGACATTCCCGTGCAGTTCATTCAGATGATTCCCTACGTGGTTACGATCATCGTGCTGGCCGGCTTCATTGGCCAGTCGCGCGCGCCGAAAGCGATCGGAATTCCCTACGAGAAGGAAAGGTAAACACCAACCCAGTTCGGGATAGCGCGTCCCGAGCTAAATGTTGTAATGTCTTCATTCGAACAAATATGGCAGCCCGACTAGACCCAACCACATCTCTTTACGATCGCGCAGAGAAAGCGGCCCGCTTGATTCGCTCGCGCACTGAGACCGAAGCCTCGGTGGCGGTAGTGCTTGGCAGTGGACTCGGCGGGTTCGCGGACGAATTAACGAGTGCGACGCCGATCGGTTATGACGAAATTCCCGGGTTTGCGCATGCCACAGTTGAAGGTCATGCCGGACGGCTGGTCATTGGCCAGATTGGTGAGTCAGCCGTTGCTGCGATGCAGGGGCGTTTTCATTTTTACGAAGGCTATTCGTTGGAAGAAGTCACGTTCCCGATACGTGTCCTGAAACTGCTGGGCGTCCGCACCTTGATTTTGACTAACGCCTCAGGCGCGCTGAATGTTGAGTTCACACCGGGATCGTTAATGGTGATTACCGATCACATAAATCTAATGGGTATGAATCCGCTGATTGGCCCGAACGACGAGCGTTTTGGGCCACGCTTTCCTGATTTGACTAACAGCTACGCGCCGGAGTTGCAGGACGTCGTGTTGCAGGAAGCGCGCGCCATGGGCATGCAAATGTTCCGGGGTGTTTACGCTTCGCTGACTGGACCAAGTTACGAAACGCCGGCTGAAATTCATATGGTCCGTTCGCTGGGTGCCGACGCAGTTGGCATGAGCACGGTGCCGGAAGCAATCGTCGCGCGGCATATGGAAATGCAGGTCGTGGGTATTTCGTGCATTACGAATCTGGCAGCCGGTGTTTCTGACCGGCCGGTCGATCATGATCAGGTCATTGCCACGGGCGAACGCGTGCGCGAGCAGTTTACCGAATTGCTGAGACGAGTGATTCCGCGGGTCTCGTAAAACGGCCAGTTGTCAGTAGTCGGTTGCAGTGGTGCGACTGACCACTGACCACTGACCACTGACCACTGACCACTGACTATCTATGATCATCGGGATTTGCGGCGGTACTGGTTCTGGCAAAACGACGGTTGCGAACCGGATCCTCGAATCGGTCAGCGCGGATGAAGTTGTCTTCATTCAGCAGGATCTTTACTACCGCGATTTGAAAGACATGCCGCTCGATTATCGTAACGCGGCAAACTTCGATCACCCGGACGCGGTAGACAACGACCTGCTTGTCAACCACTTGAAGAAACTGAACGCGGGCGAGCCGGTCGAGTTGCCGATTTACGATTTCAGAACGCACACGCGTCTGCCCGCGACCACGCGAGTCGAACCGAAACCGATCGTCATCGTCGAAGGCATTTTGATCTTCGCTGAGCCGCGTCTGCTCGAGCAGATGGACATCAAGATCTTTGTCGATACGCCTGATGATCTGCGTTTCATTCGCCGCCTCCGGCGTGACATCGCCGATCGCGGACGCACGCTTGATTCGGTCATCGATCAATACATGGCAACCGTCCGGCCAATGCACATTCAGTTCGTCGAACCGTCGAAGCGTTTTGCCGACGTAATTATCCCCGAGGGTGGTCATAATCTTGTGAGCATTGATTTGATCAGCGGAAAAATTCGCGAGAGGCTGGCCCGAGACATTCAAGTTGGAGGTCAGATTTGAGCGACACTGAGAATTTGGTTGAAATTGCCACCAGGGCGCGCTCGTGTTCACTCGCGCTGTTTTCGAATTTTTTGGTGGGCGCCGCGCTGCGCACCGAAGCCGGAAAAATCTACACCGGCTGCAATATTGAGAGCGCAAGCTATGGCTTGACCGTTTGCGCTGAACGCGTAGCGATTTGGAAGGCCCTTTCCGAGTGTGAACGTGAGTTCACCGACCTCGTGATCGTGGTGGACACGGAACAGTTAACGCCGCCGTGTGGGACTTGCCGGCAGATCATTTGGGAGTATTGCAAGCAGGCAAAAATCACGCTGGCGAATCTCCGCGGTCAGCGTCAGGAAGTGAACATTGGCGATTTACTGCCAAGGGCATTCGATGCCAGGTTTTTGAAAGACGCGACGCCGAAGTCGTAAAGGACCAATTCCGTTAGCCATGCGAACGAAGATTATCGGCCTCGTTTTGTTGATTTCGTTTGCGCAATCGATGGCGATGGCGCAGCGCAGGAAGACCAACGTGGATCTGATTATTAGAGGCGGCACAGTCGTGACGATGGACGGCTCGCGTCGCGTGATCGAAAACAGCGGCGTCGCCATCAAAGGCGGGCGCATCGTCGCAGTCGATGATACCGCCGACATCGATCGCAAATACGCTGCGCGCGAAGTCATTAACGCGACCGGCAAGGTTGTCATTCCTGGCCTCATCAACGGTCACACGCACGTGCCGATGACGCTGTTTCGCGGCATTGCTGACGACCTCGATCTGCAAGACTGGCTCACCAAGTACATCTTTCCAGCCGAAGCCAAGAATGTCACCGAAGATTTCGTACGCGTCGGCACGCGCCTTGGATTGGCCGAGATGATTCGCAGCGGCACGACGACCTACTGCGACATGTATTACTTCGAAGACGCAATTGCTGACGAAACATTTAAAGCCGGCATGCGCGGCGTGTTAGGCGAGACCGTCATTGATTTCCCAGTCGCCGACAACAAGACGTACGAAGCGGGTCTCGCTTACTCTGAAAAATTCATTCAGAAGTGGAAAGGCAACGCCTTGATTGTTCCGGCGATCGCGCCGCATGCGCCATACACGGTCTCCGAAGAACATCTGAAGGCGGCGCGTGCTCTTTCTGATCGGCTACGCTCTCCGATAGTCATTCACATCTCGGAAACAAAACGTGAAGTCGATGATAGCCTCAAAACGAAAGGCGCTTCGCCGGTCGTCTATCTCAACCGCATTGGTTTTCTGAACGACCGCGTGATCGCGGCGCACATGGTGTGGCCGACCGAAGGTGAGTTGGGCGTGCTGAAGAAGCTGGGTGTCGGCATTGTTCATAATCCACAATCGAACATGAAGCTCGCGTCGGGAACTGCGCCGGTTCCGGAAATGCTGAAAGAGAATCTGCCGGTCGGGCTCGGCACAGACGGCGCCGCCTCAAACAACGACTTAAACTTGTGGGAAGAGATGGACACGGCGGCCAAGCTGCACAAACTCATCAGCAACGATCCCAAAGTTGTCTCGGCCGAAGAGGCTTTCGAGATGGCGACGATCCGCGGCGCCCGCGCGATGCATCTCGATAAGGAAATCGGTTCGATCGAAACAGGAAAGCGCGCGGACATCGTGATTGTCGATCTCGATGCGCTCAACCAGACGCCGTTCTACAACATCTACTCGGACCTGGTTTATGCGACGAAGGCCGGTGACGTGCGAACGGTTGTCATTGAAGGCCGCATTGTCATGCGCGATCGGCGCCTGCTGACTCTCAACGAAGAAACCATCAAAGCGGATGCGCGACGTTATCGCGAAAAGATTGTGCAGTCGATTGGCGTGAAGACGTTGCCTGAGGAATAAGGGACGGTCGTGAGCGGCCGCGATCCCTGACGTTGTCGAGAATTGCTTCGGCCAACTGAAAAACCAGCGATGGCGCCTTTACCAACAGTCGCACTCCGGCAATCCCAGTACTGAAGCATAACTTCCCGTAATCCACCGCAGTTAGATCAAAGTTCAGCAAACCTAATCGGTGGTCTTCACCGATGTCAATCACACTGTCAACCAGACAGCCTACCGCGCCAATCTCTTCCATCAGCCGGCAGAGATTCTGATTGGGTTCACTTAAAGCGGTTTCAATCAACAGATAAGACTGTCTCGCCGTCGCGCGGCCAAGGGCCTTTCGATGACTGATATACGTGCCGACAGACGTCGCCGCACGCTCGCGGACTACTTCGCGGTGTGCACGCCGTAGCGCTCGCAGGATCGGCGTACGACTATCGTCTTCGATGTGACAGTTCAGCATTTCGATTACGATCGCAACATCCGATGCAGGTGAGATTTTATTCACACTGCACGCAACCTGGTTGAAGCGATCCAAAACAGCTTGCGCCAAGTCCGCCTCGCCTGAATCAATGGCGTCATCGACCAAGGCAATAAACAGGTAGTGGGCCAGCAATCGCTCGTGTACAGCTTCTCGATCGAAGTCGATGTGAAGGCTATCCAGGAAGCGGACAATGCGCCCCGGAATCCTCGTGAAGTGACCGTAACGGGAATTGTCGGCAATTTTCTGATACCGGCGCGCGAGCTCAGGATTTGCGGACGATGAAGTTGTCTCGGATGAGACTGCGGCCTCCGGCAAAGGGTGATGTGCAAGCGCCATCAATTTTTCAACGACTGCAATTCTAAATCAGTTCTCGAAGCGAGATCACAGAAATCAATGACGTGCGAAGCCCCCTTCTCGAAACTTGACGAAAAAGTCAGGAATGCTAGAATAGCCTTGGTTTTCGAAAAAAAAACGGCACAAAATGAAGATTTCAGCTCACGAAGAATATGGTCTGCGATGTCTTGTGCAATTGGCGAGGGCTGAGACCGCTGGCGAGTCTCTGACGCTGAATCAGATCGCCGACCGCGAAGGGCTTTCAGTTGCGAATGCGGGCAAGCTTATGTGGATTTTGGTCAAAGCCGGGCTCGTGCAATCGCAGCGGGGCGCAAACGGAGGCTACACGCTGGCCCGTCCCGCTTCCGAGATCCACTTGAATGAAGTCATCCGGATTCTCGACGAGGACACTGTGGACAGGTTTTGTAAGACGCACACGGGAGTACTTGATACATGCGTCCACACGAGCGACTGCGGCATTCGACCGGTGATTGTGGGACTCCATGAAATTGTCCAGAGCGCGCTATCGGAAATTACGCTGGCTGAATTAATCGGATCTGAAGAAAAGGTTGATGCGCGCGTACATCAGATCCAAAGAATGCAAACTCCTTTACGATCCATGCGCGGCACGAACTGAGAAACAAAAATGAGTACTGCTGAAATACTCGCAAACCGCGAATACAAATACGGCTGGGTCACCGACATCGAGTCGGAAACCATTCCGCGGGGCCTGAGCGAAGACACCGTGCGCCTGATTTCGGCGAAGAAGAACGAGCCGGAATGGATGCTCGAGTTTCGTCTGAAGGCGTATCGCAACTGGCTCAAGATGGAAGAGCCGCGACGCTGGCCCAACATTACATTTCCGGAAGTCGATTACCAGGACATGATTTATTACAGCGCGCCGAAGCAGAAAGCGAAGAAAGCGAGCCTCGACGAAGTTGATCCTGAATTACTGCGCACGTTTGAGAAGCTCGGCATTCCGCTGTCCGAACAGAAGCAGCTCGCCGGCGTGGCCGTCGATGCCGTGTTCGATTCGGTTTCGGTTGCGACGACTTACAAAGAGAAGCTAAGAAAGGTCGGCGTAATTTTCTGCTCGTTCAGCGAAGCGGTGCAGGAACATCCGGAGTTGGTGCGCAAGTATCTCGGCTCCGTCGTGCCGACCAACGACAACTTCTATGCGGCATTGAACAGCGCGGTCTTTTCGGACGGTAGTTTCTGTTTCATCCCCAAGGGCGTGCGCTGTCCGATGGAGCTTTCAACCTATTTTCGCATCAACAATTCTGAGTCAGGACAGTTCGAGCGCACGCTGATCGTCGCGGAAGAAGGGGCCTACGTTTCGTATCTGGAAGGCTGTACCGCGCCACAGTTCGACAAAAACCAGCTGCACGCGGCTGTGGTTGAACTCGTCGCGCTAGACAACGCTGAGATCAAGTATTCGACGGTGCAGAACTGGTACGCCGGTGATGAAAGCGGTAAGGGCGGCATCTACAACTTTGTGACAAAGCGCGGCGCATGTCGCGGTGTCAACTCAAAGATTTCCTGGACCCAGGTCGAAACCGGTTCGGCGATTACGTGGAAATATCCATCGTGCATTTTGCAGGGTGACAACTCAATTGGCGAATTCTATTCCGTCGCGTTAACGAACCACGCACAACAGGCCGACACGGGCACCAAGATGATCCACCTGGGAAAGAACACTCGTTCGACGATCGTTTCGAAAGGCATCTCGGCCGGACACGCAAACAACAGTTATCGCGGGCTGGTCAAGATCATGCCGAAGGCCGAGAACGCACGGAACTATACGCAATGCGATTCGATGTTGATTGGGTCAAACGCGGGCGCGAATACGTTCCCGTACATCGAGGTGATGAACAACTCATCGCAGGTCGAGCACGAAGCGTCGACTTCGCGGATCAGTGAAGAGCAGCTGTTCTACCTGATGCAACGTGGAATCTCGCAGGAAGACTCAGTGAGCCTAATCATTAACGGTTTTTGCAAAGATGTCTTTCTGCAACTGCCGATGGAATTTGCGGTTGAAGCTACCCGGTTGTTGGGATTGAAGCTTGAAGGAGCAGTTGGGTAAGAACTGGTGAATAGTAAATCGTGAATGTAAATAGTAGTTGGTCAAAGCGTGTGACGCTCTATTCACGATTTACGATTTAGTATTCACCTCTTTTTGGAGAGTAAATGTTAGAAATCAGAAATCTGCACACCTCGGTTGATGGTAATGAAATCCTCAAAGGCATCGACCTGAAAGTGAACAAGGGCGAAGTGCACGCCATCATGGGTCCGAATGGTTCGGGAAAGTCGACGCTCGCGAAAGTATTAGCTGGCCATCCGCAATACGAGGTGACTGCCGGCGAAGTGATTTACGACGGCAAAAACTTGCTTGAGATGTCGCCGGACGAACGCGCCCGCGAAGGTGTCTTTATGGCGTTTCAGTATCCGATCGAAGTGCCGGGCGTTTCCAATGCACAGTTCCTACGTCTCGCTTACAACGAAAGGCAGAAGCATCACGGCGAAGAAGAACTCGATCCGTTGGAATTCAAGGACCTTTTGAAAGAGAAAGCGAAGATTGTGGAGATGGATGCGAGCTTCATGTCACGTTCAGTGAATGAGGGCTTCTCTGGTGGCGAGAAAAAGCGCAATGAGATTCTGCAGATGGCTGTGCTAGATCCGAATCTGGCGGTGCTTGATGAAACCGATTCGGGACTCGACATCGATGCGCTGCGCATCGTCGCAGAAGGCGTCAACAAACTTCACTCACCGGATAAGGCCGTCATTCTCGTGACGCACTATCAGCGTCTGCTGAATTACATCGTCCCGGATTTTGTGCACGTTCTGTCGGGTGGTCGCATTGTGAAAGAAGGCGGCAAGGAATTGGCGCTGGAATTGGAAGAGAAGGGTTACGACTGGTTGAAGAGCGCGAATGGCAAGCCGCTGGCAGTAAGCAGTCAGCAGTAAGCAGTTTCGTTCGGGTAGCGGACGTTTGATAGTAGCCCAGCGCTTCAGCGCTGAGTAGGTTGAGAGTATCTATTATTTTTCTGAGCCCACTTTGGCGGGCGAAAGACCGGTTGCGAAAGTGCAATTAACTAAGGAAGACAATTCATACGCCGCGGCTTTTCGCGAGTTAGTCCGTCAGCACGCTGACGAGCCGGCCTGGTTGCGCAGCGCGCGAGAAGAAGCCTTTGGACACTTCGAGCGTGTTGGATTTCCAACTGTCCGCGACGAAGACTGGAAATACACAAACGTAGCGCCGATCACGCGCGGACACTTCTCGCCAGTGATCAGAAATGGCGCGACGCCATCTTTCGAAACCAGAGTGCCCGAGTCTCCGTATCCCGAAACTGACAACAGCCGTCTGGTGTTCGTCGACGGGATACTTCAGAGCAATCTTTCTTCGGTGCAGTTGCCCCACGGGGTTATCGTGACCGACCTGGCAGAGGCGCTACTGCAGCCGCAGTACGAAGCGCAAATCCGCGAACAACTGGGCTTGACGTCGCAAACGAACGGGTTGACGGCACTGAATACAGCGCTGTTTTCCAGTGGTGCGTTTGTTTTGGTTCCGCGCGGTGTTGAGGTGGCGACTCCGATTCATCTGCTTTTTAGCTCGTCCGCAGGAAACGGTGTGGCGCCCGCGGCTTTTCCCCGCGTCATGGTCTTCGCAGAAGAGAACAGTTCAGCAACTCTGGTTGAAAGTTTTATCGGTAGCCGCGGCGTCTATTTAACCGACACGGTTGTGAATGTTTCGGTGGGTAATGGTGCGCGCATCGAACACTACAAGGTGCAGAGCGAAAGCAACGGCGCTTTTCATGTCGCCAACACGTTTGCAGCGACTGGACGCGATGCGAGTTACGAAGCGACGAACATCAACCTGGGCGCACTCCTCTCGCGACATGACATCGCGGTTACGTTTCAAAGTGAAGGTGGGTCATGCGTGGTGGACGGCCTTTATTTGATCGGCGGCGACCAGCACAGTGATACGCATTCAGTCATCGATCATCGCGAGGCGCATTGCACGAGCCGGCAACTCTATAAAGGCGTGCTCGATGGAAAGTCACATGCTGTCTTCAATGGCAAAGTCTTTGTCCGGCACGGCGCGCAACAAACCGACGCCCAGCAAACCAATAAGAATCTGCTGCTGTCCGAAGAGGCACGCGTTGACACGAAGCCGCAGCTCGAAATCTTCGCGGACGATGTGAAATGCACGCACGGCGCAGCTGTTGGCCAGTTGAGCGAAGATGAATTGTTCTACCTCGAAAGTCGCGGCATCAATCCGGCGCTGGCGCGCAACATGCTGACTTACGGATTTGCCGAAGAAGTGATCGAGAAGATCAAGATTGCGTCGATCAAGCGAGATCTCGACAAGGCAGTGATGACCAGCCTTAGTTTCGGAATTGAGTAGGCGATGGCGGCCCTCGAAGAACTAATTCCCATAAAACCAAAGCCGCGCGACGATCATTGGAACGTCGAGCGTGTTCGCAAAGACTTTCCCGTGCTGGAAACGCGCGTGAACGGAAGGCCGCTCGTCTATCTCGATAACGCTGCATCTTCCCAAGTGCCGCAGATGGTGATTGAGCGCGGCAGTCAATACCTCAAATACGAGCACTCGAATATTCATCGCGGCGTGCATTACCTGAGTATGAAGGCGACGACCGCGTACGAAGGGGCGCGCGAAAAAGTGAAACGGTTCATCAACGCGCGCGATGTGAAAGAGTGCATCTTCGTGCGTGGAACCACGGAAGGCATCAATCTGGTTATGCACGGTTACGGCCGGAAGTTCATCGGCGCCGGTGACGAAATAGTCATCTCAGCGATGGAGCATCATGCCAACATTGTTCCCTGGCAGATGCTCTGCGAAGAAAAAGGCGCGAAGCTGCGCGTCATTCCGATGAGTGATGCCGGCGAGCTGCTCCTTGATGAATACGAAGCCCTGCTGAATAAGAAGACGAAACTGGTCGCGGTAGCGCACGTTTCAAACGCGCTCGGTACGGTCAATCCCATCAAGCAGATGATCGATACTGCACATAAGTACGGCGTGCCGGTGCTGATCGATGGGGCGCAGTGGGTGCCGCATCACGCGCTGGATGTTCAGGATCTCGATTGTGATTTCTACACGTTCTCAGGCCACAAAATGTTTGCGCCGACCGGGAGCGGAGTTGTTTACGGCAAGCAGCATCTGCTCGAGAGGATGAATCCGTTTCAGGGCGGCGGCGACATGATTAAGAGCGTCACCTTTGAGAAAACTACGTTCGCCGATCTGCCGAACAAGTTCGAAGCGGGAACGCCGGCGATTGCATCGCAGATCGGTTTGGGCGCAGCCATCGATTATCTGAAGATCATCAATCACGAGAAGGCGGCGGCGTACGAGCGCGATCTGTTGGACTATGCCACAAAACGGCTTTCCGCGATTGAAGGTGTACGGATTATCGGCACGGCACGCGAAAAGTTGAGCGTGCTTTCGTTCACGATCGAAGGCGTTCATCCGCACGACATCGGCACAATTCTCGATCAGCAGGGAATTGCGGTGCGCGCCGGCCATCACTGCGCGCAACCCGTGATGAAGCGGTTCAATGTGCCGGCCACGGCGCGTGCCTCGTTTGCCTTCTACAATACGAAAGCCGAAGCGGATGCATTGGCGGAAGCAGTCGAAAAGGTGATCGAGGTTTTTTCGTAAATCGTAAATCGGTAAATAGAAAAAGCGCGGTTCATCTATTTACGATTTACCATTTACGATTTACTTCTTCTTATGTCTGAACTCTCCGAGCTTTACCAACAGGTGATCCTGGACCACAACAAGAAGCCGCGGAATTTTCATAAGCTCGACAGTGCGAACCGAAGAGCTGAGGGGTTCAATCCGCTTTGCGGAGATCAGCTTAACATTTACCTTCGCGTGGAAGACGATCAAGTGAAAGACGTCAGCTTTGAAGGCTCAGGCTGCGCGATTTCGAAAGCCTCCGCGAGCATGATGACGCAGGCGGTGAAGGGAAAGACGAAAGCCGAAGCGGAAACTCTTTTCAACGAGTTTCATCGGATGGCGATGGGTCAATTGGATGAAGAGAACGAACCGCATCACCTCGGCAAGCTGACGATCTTTGCCGGTGTCCGGGACTATCCCGCCCGGGTCAAATGCGCGACGCTTTCCTGGCACACAATGCGTGCCGCGCTCGAGGGCGAAGACACCGCGACTACCGAATAAAAGTCACCAAATAGGCAACGCCTGCCGTTAAAGAACGAGAAGAGGGTTCAATTGCGCGGGATTGCTGCTAATCCATAGAGCGTCTCGGCCGCCTGGAATGTCCACTCTGATTTGAATTTCTGAATTGCTTCATCGCCGTGATCCACAACCAGATGGCCCAGCGCACGGCGCACACTGACCTGTTTGTCCATGGGTTCGCCGACGCGTGCTGCGTGCAATAACCAAAGCTGTGCTGCATTGATTGCCCACGGGTACCACATGAAACCCAAGGCTTCGCGTGCCATGTAGTGCTGGCCGCGATGATCCGTGAAGAGCGCGGCGAATTCGCCGCTGTCGTTGGGAAAACTCAGATTTCGCTCGCCGCACTTGCTTAAGTAATCGGGCATTTGCTCAAGAATCTTTGGCGGAATCACAAAACCAGCTTCTGCTTCAGCACGTAACAATTCGCCGTAGATTTGTAACGTTAATCCGTCCACCGTGTTCTCGCTCGTTTCGCTCGCGGCGTGCCGCCAACCGGGCTCTGGCGATTCTGCATCGTACCGTTCAGCGAGCCAACGCGCCGCATTCATTAATAACTGGTCGCGAGTTTCGAAACTGCCGTCCCATGCTAGATTGGCTTTGCGCGTCTCAAGTAATGCCAGCAATGCAAGCGCAGTCGTATAGACGTTATGAAGGTGGGGATCTTCCTGATTGGGAAACATATTCCAGCCGTTCTGATTGTCGGGCCGATAGGTCTTCAGGATCTCCTGCGTGTATCCGAAGTTCTTCAATGCTCGCTCGCGTGCCTCGCCGGTCAATAGCCCCGGCCGCCCGAGCGCGTTTGCGAGCGCGACGGCCGTCCAGAGCGCCGGTTCAGCTTGCGTGCGCATCTCTTTGGGGTGCGCGATCCAGCCGTACTTCCGGCCGTCCGAACCTTCCACCGTGGCATTGGGCTCGAATGCGACGTCGAGCCCGGCGAGCAGTTGGCGCGCTTCGTCGTCAGATAATTCCACCGTCGTAAACAAAGCGCTGAGTGCCTGAGCGTTCGACCAGTATTCGATGTTTGGATCAGCGGCACCGGGTTTCAGGGTGGCCGCAATCCATCCGCGCGAAGTTTGCCCAGGTTTCAGGGTTGTTGTTTGCCCATGTTCCAGTGCTGTCGTTAGTTCGCGACGGTGAGATGCGGCCGCGGCGCGGATCTCGGTATCGCTGTGCGCACGGCGCATCAAAGACTTATCGTGCCGATCGAGAAAGGTGCGAATAGCTTGGCCCGCCGGAACATTCAAACCGGCATCAGCTACGGCCATGTACGTCGTCGAGCTCAGTAATAGGACTGCCGCCACCAAGGCCGAACGCCGCAGCTGCCGTTGACGTTGTCTCTGCTTTTCACGTTGGCGTAGTTCGTCATAACCGACGCCCATCATGCCCGACAACAACTTGAACAGGGCATTCGTCTTTCCATCTTTTCCCGGGCGGGCGTCGGCGGCGATTGGTTCTGCAGGAATTTCAGTGAGTTCGCCGTCATCACCGACTTCAAAACGAACCGCGCGCGGGAAACATTCGAGCAAACCGCTGTCGGGGGCCGCATTGGGCTCGCCGTCAATCATCAGACACAAAACGTGATCGGCGCGACCCAGTGCTTTGTAGGCCTTAACTTCTTCGTTGACCCATTTCGATACCGCAGATTTTGGCGAGCAAACAACGATCAGAGATCGCGATGTTTTTAGTGCTTCCTGAATCTTGCCGCCGAGGTCGGACGCACCCGGCAACTCGTCACGATCCCGAAAGACCGGGAAGATCCGTCTGGGCAGCATTCCGTTCGAAGTTGCTCGGCCGACGAGCTTGCGTGGCACACGATAGGTTTCAATTGATTTGTGCAGCCACTTCGCCCACTCTTCGTCGGCATGGCTGTAGCTGATGAAGGCCCAGTACTTAAAGTCCTGATTTGTCATTCGTTCCTTATTTGTGGGAGCGCGCGCTGCGCACATGATACGTCGCGAATGTGCCGTAACCTTTTGCGAGGGGCGTCTGTCCGACGTAATCGCACGTGAATTCTTTAACCCCTTGCGCCGCGGCAAGCGCGGCGAATGCCTGGCTCGCATACACTTGCCCAGGCGGCGTGATTGGTTCGATGCGCGCCGCCCGGCTCACGTGCGTGCCCGTGTAACTAGGCTGTTCGGTTACCGGATCAACGCACGCGTAAACTGGCCCCGCATGAAGGGCGATGCGCAGGTTAATTGCTTTCGGCAATCCCGTCTTGCCCCAATTTGTTTGGACCATCAGCTCGCACAGTTCGAGTGCGAAGAGACCAGCGTGTTTCACGTCATCAAATACAAAGTAAAGACCATCGCCCCAGGTGTTCTTGATTAACGGAGCGTGAGGAGAAGTCGAAATTAGCCTGCCTATCGCGCCGAGAAAATAATTGAGAAACAGCGGAATCTGTTGCTCAGTGAGCTTGCTGAAGTTGACGGCGTCTGCAAAGAGCATCGCCATAATGCGTGTCGGGAGAGTGTCATTTGTAGAGCGCGTCGCACTCTTCGAAAGACGTCTGCCAGTCGACTTCATGCCGTCCTTAACGGGCGGGCGACTGCCCCGCACCATGGCCGGCCTGCTGGCTTGTTCGCGTTTCAGAATTTTCGCGAGATCTATTATCTGAACATCTAACCCAAGGTGCTTCCAGTGCTCGACCGCACTCGCGGTGCCACCGGGACCGTCTCCCGGTTTTTGGTCCCACACTGCGAGCGGTATCAAATCAGTTTCAAGTTGCCGCGAGCGAATGTCCGCGAGGCCAAAAAGCAGAAGGTTTGCATACTCGAATGACATACTGCCTTCCTCGATACGCTCACTCGATGCCGTGGTCACGGTGGTCGCCCGTTCCAACACGCGCTCAAATCGGTGCACCCAGTCAGAGTTCGCGAAGTCCACGCTGTCTTTGATGAACTCTTGCTTGTCGTAAGGCAGCACAACGTGTGCTTCTGCACCCCGTTCCAAAAGCGCTTCGAAAAACAGGATATCCGAGCCGCAGCCGGCGGACGCGAAACCAAAGCCGGGCGAAATTCTCTTGATACGCGAGGTGATGGCCTCACTGACCGCTGGTTCCAGCGAGGCAGGGAAGCGTGGAGTCGAACGCTCGGTGCGATCGATCAAGTGCCCGGCGAAGACGACGATGCCGGGAATCTTCAACGCCCGTTCGATGGCTGTCGAGTCACGCCGAAAGTGCTTCAACAAGATCCGCGCGTTGCGACGCGTCGAACTTAGATCCGCAAATTGTCCGGTCGCGATTGCGGCTGCTTGCGCATACCAGTCTTCCGCCTGGTTCCACTGCCGTGCGATCAACGACGCTTCACCCAGCGTCGCGATTGGCCAATAACGATTAGCGGAATCTTTAGGCAGCGACTTCAACTCGGCGAGACATGCGTCGCGCACCAGTTTTGCGAGGGCGTTTGCTTCGTCTTCCTTTCCGATCAGCAGCGCGAGCGTCGCCGCGTTGATTCCCGAGTAGTAACCGTGATTGAGTTTGTAAGCTTCAAGGTAGAACTTGTGTGCGCGCTTGAGTTGCCTGCTTCCTTCGGTCTTCGTCCGCGCGTGCATCCAGAGATCTTTGTGCGTACGCGCGAGGATGCCGAGCGTTTCTTCGTCGTGATGTCCTTCGTCGCGAAGTTGCGTGAGGATTGAATTCGCTCGTTGTGTTGCGCCGCTACGCGCGAGTGCCAGCGCCAGCATTTGTCTCAACTCCACATCCGTGGGCTTGTTCCTCAAACCTTCAGTCAGGATGTCATATGCGAGGAGAGGCTCGCCCAACTTCAAAACGCGGCGCGCAACACCACGGTAAATGCCCTTTGTGTTCGCCCATTCTTCCGGAACGCGTATCTGCCAGAGCGCGATGACCGCGGGCAGATTGAGCGACGCGACCGCTTCGAGACTGACCGCCTGAGCGGCCGGCGCAGCAACGCTCAGGTTCTTTCCGACCGCAGGTTCAAGTCGATAACCGGCATCGAGAATAGCTCTAAACGATTCGGTAGCTGCGTTTCGATAATCCTGCTTTTCCGCATCGGGCAACTCTTCGTACGGTGGCAGTCCCAACGGCTGGGCTCGGTCTCCTCGTGCTTTCGGTTGGCGCTGCCGGGCGCGTACTTCATAGATAGTCCGAGCGAGCTTTTCAGTAAGTTCTTGAAGGATTTGAGGAATTTCGGCGACGTTACCCATAGGAAAACAGACGTAGCGAGGCAAGTATAACTGAGGCGCAGAAAATTTTGTTGACCTTGTCTCGCTCAGCCTCCTATCATCGAATCCGGATCGGGATGATCCGGCTACTGAGATCGACCTGCCTTACCTCAACGCGCAGCAAATCTGACTTCAATCCCAAGGAGTTAATGGAAATGAAAAGCGCGAAATGTCCCGAGTGTGGTTTTGTCGGTTGGGCCGACGCGGAGTTTTGCAAGAAGTGCGGCGCGGCCGTTGTTTTATCGACAAATGACAACGGCGTTACGGCGGCCGCCCACGATCACGCCGTCGAAAATCACGATGCGAACCAGACATACTACTATCCACCAAACGTAAATCCGTTTCCCGAAGATTTGAAAAATGGTTGGGCGATCGGCTCACTAGTCAGCGGGATTCTGAATTTTCTTCTGCTCAGCATTCTGGTGCTGCCAACCATCGCCGGGATTGTCATTTCAGCCGTTGCCTTGAAGAAGATCAATCGTCATCCGCATGAGTATGGCGGCAAGGGAATGGCGGTCGGCGGTTTGGTGCTAAACATCGTTTCGGCCGTGGCCGTGATCCCAATTCTGTTAATTGCGGCGATTGCGATTCCGAATCTGCTCGCTGCCCGGCGTGCTGCGAACGAGGGGTCCGCGATTAACGCGCTGCGCAACATTCATACGGCTGAGATGAGTTATCAAGCCACGGCAGGTCGCGGGTACTTTGGCACCTTGGCCGAACTTGAAGGACAGAATTTGATTAGTGCGCAATTGGCCAGCGGTACACGCAGCGGTTACAAGTTCGCGGTTGATCCGAGTTTGAAAGATTTCGACGGCCGTCCGGCTTTCGCGGTGGTGGCTGTGCCTTCGGATTATCCGTCTACCGGCAAACGCTCGTTCTTTGTTGACGAGACCGGAGTGATCCGTGGCGAGGACAATCACGGCTTGGAAGTTACTCAAAGCGCTCCGGCGTTGAGGCCGAGCAGCGACTATTCGGACGTACGTTCACTGAATCGTGGGCGGTCGAACACACCCGACGAGTAGGAACTACGCTCCAAATCTGTCGTCAAGCTATAAAGGCCGTCGATTTCAACGAATCGGCGGCCTTCTTGCATTCGTTCCTGGTAATCCCAAGGCAGACACCTGAGCCGACTTGTGATATAAAATCGCAAAATCGCAACGCCCTTCGCGTCTGCCGTATTCGGAGGCTGGCTGTGGGTTATCTCCCTGATTACGAAGACGACATCTTCATCAGCTACGCGCACAACGATAACCAGGCGTTGATCGAAGGTCAGCGCGGCTGGGTCGATGTCTTTCACCAGGCGCTCGAACGCCGCCTGCAAGTGCATCTCGGCGCGAAACCTTCGATTTGGCGCGACCCGCGCTTGCAAGGCAATGAGTACTTCGCGGACACGCTGGTCGAGCAAATTCCGAAAGTCGCCATCCTGATTTCCGTCCTTTCGCCCAGTTACATCAATTCGGAATGGTGCCGGCGTGAGATGCAGATGTTCTCGCGTATCGCCACGGACACCGGCGGCATGCGTCTCGGAAACAAGGCGCGCATCTTCAAGGTCGAAAAAATTAATGTGCCGCTCGACAAGCACCCGGCCGAGTTGCAGGGGATGACCGGCTATCAGTTTTACTATATGGACGATCATCGAGCGCGTGAGTTGTCGGCTGAGAGCGGGGCGCATGCGATCGACTATTGGCAACGCATCGATGATGTGGCGCAGGACATTGCGACGCTGATGCTGGAGATGAAGACGCGTGGTGCTAATACCGCAGACGTCCAGGTCTTTCAGACGGCCCCGCCGGGCGAGACGATCTACCTCGCCGAAACTTCGTTCGATCTTTCCCCGCAGCGCGACAACATCAAGCGCGAGTTGCAAGAGCGCGGTCACGTCGTGATTCCCGATCAGCCCCTGCCTTTGAATGGGCCGGCGCTGGAAGATGCGGTACGTCACTATCTCGACACTTCGAAACTTTCAGTTCACTTGATCGGCGCGAATTACGGCGTGATACCTGAAGCAGCGGATCGCTCGGTTGTCTGCATGCAAAACGATCTCGCCGCTGAGCGGAGCAAGGGTAACGGGTTCGCGCGCCTCATTTGGTTGCCCGAAGGCTTGGAAACACGCGAAGAGCGCCAACGACAATTTATCGAGTACTTGAAGTTCGATACGACCGCGCAACAGGGTGCGGACGTGCTGCAAACTTCGATCGAGGAACTGAAAACTTACATTCAAGATAAGTTGCGACCGAAACCGAAAGCAGTCACAGCCAACGGAAACGGCAACGGTCACGGCAAACACGATGAAGGCCCACTTCGCATTTACTTGATTTGCGACAAACAGGATTACGACACAATCGCACCGCTTTCTGATCATCTGTTCGATCAGGGATTTGAAGTAACACTGCCACTCTTCGAAGGCGACGAAGCGGAAGTCCGCGAAGATCACAAAGAGAGTCTCTTGATCTGCGATGCGGTTGTGATCTTCTATGGCAACTCAAGCGAAGGCTGGTTGCGCACAAAGCTGCGCGATCTGCAAAAAATACCTGGTTACGGAAGAACAAAGCCAATGTTGGCGCAGGCCATTTACACTGGGCCGCCGGAAAATCCCGCAAAGCAACGTTACCGCACGCGAGAAGCATTGCTGCTGAGAAACTTTGGCGACTTCACGCCTGGGGCGATCCAACCATTCCTCGAAGAAATCAACAGGGCTAAAAGGTAGAAGCAATGATGAACGAGCGTTTCACTAATCCCTTCCCAGGATTGCGCCCGTTTGAGTCCAACGAAGACCATCTCTTTTTTGGACGCGACGGACAATCCGATGAATTACTTCGCCGCCTCAGGCGCAGTCGATTCCTGGCTGTGCTTGGCACGTCAGGTAGCGGCAAATCGTCGCTGGTCCGCGCCGGTATGTTGCCGTCGCTGTTCGGCGGCTTAATGACACAGGCCGGTTCCGATTGGCGCGTGGCACTGTTCCGCCCGGGCCACGATCCGATCGGCCATCTCGCATCGGCTTTGGCGAGCTCGCAAGTTTTGGGAAGTGACGGCGATGACGCCGCCTTGCAGAAAACGATCATTGAAGCGACTTTGCGTCGCAGCGCTCTGGGTTTAGTAGAAACTACACGTCAGGCCCGCATGCCTGCCAACGAAAACCTCCTCGTAGTTGTCGATCAATTTGAAGAAATCTTCCGCTTTCGCCGCATGTCGAAGCGCGAAGGGCCGGAAGATGAGGCCGCCGCGTTCATCAAGCTTTTGCTCGAAGCAAAGCGACAGACGGATGTCCCGGTCTATATCGTCAT
>DASYPX010000060.1:0-9233 GCA_036006125.1 Pyrinomonadaceae bacterium
TTGAGGCATGCGACCGCAAAGATGCCGAACCCTTGCCATGAAAATCCACTGCCCTGAATACTCCCGTCGAATACGTGGCCGACATCATAGTTCGCCGCGCCAATTACTCCATCCAGCTTTGCTTGATTCTCATTGATTAACAGACTGGTGTTCTCGTGTGTGTAGTCGTCGGTTGCCCCGTTCGTGAAAATGATCGCGTCATTGTTAGCGACTAGCGTAAACCTAATGGCGACTTCGCGTTCGTAGATGGCATCGACGAGATTAATGGTCGTGGTGATCGCGGCGAGTCCACCACTCACACTCCCACTGCCGTACGCCTGTGTATATTCGGCGGTGGCCGCCGCCGCCAAACGATAAGTTCGCAGCGTGCTACCAGAGGACACGTTCTCTGTGACCCCGGATTTTTTCAGCAGCGCGTTACGTTTAACCGCGGCTTCTTGATCTGCCGCCGAAACGTCGCATTCGCCCGATTCGACAACGACGTCACCGGGTGAATACACGAGATAATTCCCCCGATCGCCCTGAGTCTCGGGCTCAATGAGAGAAGTGCCGCCTGTGGCGAGCACGATTGCGTGAAATCCCGTGGGCGTCCAGTCGAACCGCGCGGTCGCGGCCGGATCATCAATGCCTTGGGCCGAGTATGTCTTGATTTCGGGATAGCGCGCCGCCAACTCTGGCGCCATGATTGGCGATTCAACGATCGCGAAACGCATGAATGTGCCGTCAGCTTGCGGCAGAGTAATGATTAGTTGCGCGGCTTTTGACTTCGTCGCCGATTCAAGTGGCGCTTTCGCCAACGTCACGGTAAACGCGTCGATGTTCAGTCTGAGCTTTCGATAAGAGCGATACGCACTAGCTATTTTCGCCGCGGCTTGAGAATCCGTTTTGGCAACGAAGCTCCACAATCCGTCGGCTGATTGACTTTGAATCTCGCGTGCCGTGGATTGGCTTTTAACGTCGCGGGTGGTGGATTGGTTTCGAACGTCGCTGGCAGCCAGTGCGCGATTGCCGTTTATCAAGCGGACGGACAGCGCAGTGCCTGCGACAACTACAACCGGCAAGAGGAGACCGGCGATTATGCGGAGTGGGGAATGACGGACAGGCGCTGATGAAGATCTGACACTCATCGGCAAGGATGCGACGCGCTACACCTGCTGAATCGTCGCGAAATATTACGGCCGCGCTGATAGTAGCGGCGATGCAGAAAGGCCGTCAACTTGCCGCTACTTGAGCTGCTTTCGAAACTGCCAGGAGCTAATCGCAACCATAAAGAACGCGATTGCTGCAAGTGCCAGCAACTGGGGATAGAGCACGTCGACCCCGCTTCCCTTCAGGAGAATGCTGCGCGAAATAATTGCGAAATGCTTGACCGGATTGATCGAGGTGATGGGTTGCAGCCAAGCCGGCATAGCTTCAATCGGCGTCGTGGCTCCTGAGAGCAAGGCCAGCGGCGGGTTGGTAAAGAAACTCATTAGTTGTGCCTGTTGCTGCGTGCGGGTGAAAGTCGCAATCATCATCCCGAGTCCGATACCGGCCAAAACGCAGAGGCACGCCGAGAGAAAGAAAAGCAGAAGGCTGCCGCGCACCGGCACGCCGAATGCGAGCTTCGCTACAAAGAGTGCAAGTCCAATGTCGAATGAAAGCAGCAAGAAAATGGGTGCGACCTTTGCAATGATGATTTCCGAATTGCCGGCCGGCGTCATCAACAGTTGTTCTACAGTCCCAACTTCCTTCTCGCGCACGAGCGCGGCCGAAGACACAACCGACCCCTGCAAAACGAGCAACAAGCCGATCATTCCCGTCGTGATGAACCAGGCGCTCTTGAGTCCCGGGTTGTAAAGCAGCGTCAACCGTGGCGTGACACTCGCTCGCGACGCTGCATTCGTCACCGTCGAGACGGCGCCCGGCGGCGGAGCGCTCTGCAATCGCGCAACCTTCTGGTTGAAACTGGCAATGATGCGCGCGGCGTAACCACCTGCGATCGTCGCGGTATTCGCATTCACGGCATCAACCAAAAGCTGGACGTCAACCGTTTCGTGCCGTGCGCGCTTGTCGGCAAAGTCGTTTGGCAACACCAGGCCTGCGTCTAAATCACCGCGACTGATTGCAGCACCAAGATCATCACTTGACGCGAAATAGCCTTCGCTCCTGAATACACGCCCTTCATTGAACGCGGAAATCAATTCACGACTCTGCATGGTGCGACTGTAATCGACAACACCCAGCCGCAGATTTTCAAATGTGGGATTCAACGCGATGCCGAACAGAATGATGTTGAGCGTGGGTGGAATGATTAACAACACAACTAGTCGACGATTGCGCCGAATCTGGTGGAACTCTTTGACGAACAGCGACCAGAGACGCAAGTCGAAGAGGCGATGCAGAGGCCTGGGCATTTTCAGTCTTTGAACTCTGTACTTTGTACTTTGTGCTTTGTGCTTTCGTACTCCGTTTATCCTTTGCAAAGTGCAGAGCAGAAAGTTCAAAGCTCTACGCCTTTACTTGCATCTCCCGCATCACACTCCACGCCCGCCAAAAGAAGAACCCCCCGAGCAGCGCAAGCGCCAGCGGCGCCTGCCACAAACCAGCCCAACCGCCACCACGCAGGAATGCGTCGCGAATCACTTCGAGGTAATACCGCATCGGAACGACATATGAGAGTGATCGCAACGGCTGCGGAATGTTTGTGACCGGAAAGATGTAGCCCGACAACAAAAATGAAGTTAGAAATCCGCCGAGCTGCGTTGCCTGAATCGCGGCCGCCTGATTCGGAATCGCCGCACCGAGCATCGTTCCGAAGCACGTCGTGCACAGCAAATAGAAAAATGTCGTGATCAGCAGAGGCGTGGGATCGCCGACGAGGCGCAATCCAAATACAAAGAAAAGCACGAGCATTCCAGCGACCCATTCGGCCCACGCCACTATCGCGTAGGCGATGACTTTCCCGAGCAGGTATTCGAATGCGGTGATGCTGGATACGTAAACTTGCATGATCGTCTTAAGTTCGCCTTCACGCGAAAGCGCGAGCGCGGCCAGCAATGGCGGAAACAAGGCCAAGCCAAACGCCAGCACTCCGGGCCCAAAGTACTTCAAATCCTCGCGACCCGGATTGAACCAGTAGCGCAATTGCGGTCTTACCGCGGGTTGAATCTGTGCGGGTTTAATCTGCGCGGTGAATGCCTGGGTGATAGCAACGGCTTTCCCGCGCATGATGTTTGCTGTATTCGCATCGGTCGCGTCGATCAGCCACTGAACTTCTGCATTTTCGCCACGAAGGAGATCACGCTCGAAGTTCGGCGGAATGACGAGCGCCCCCCGCGCCTGGTTCTTTAGCAGTGGTTGCTCAGGTGCGCTGTCAGTCGGCAACGCGATTAGCTTGAACGAGAGCGAAGCGGCGACTGATTCGAGATACATTCGCGACGTCGCCGTTTTGTCGAGGTCCTGAACGGCGACAGGAATGTCTCTGACAGAGAGCGATGTCGCTTTGCTCAACAACAAAAGAAGAAGCACCGGCAGCACGAGCGCTAGTGCCAGCGTCAACCGATCACGCCAAAGCTGGGTGAGTTCCTTCTTGACCTGAGCAATGATGCGTTTCATGAATTCTCAGCTCACTTCGATCCTCGTTCACACCTCGCTTCAGCGACCGGTTTGCCGAGACGTTCATCAGAGGGAGCCGTTTCAACGGCTTAATCAGAAACCGTTGAAACGGTTTTTGGGTGACGGCGTGTTCCGGTCACCTCATTGAAGCGAAGTGTGAAAGAGAACCAAATTATTCTTCCGCCTGCTTTCCTTGTCGTCTCATCTTCTCAACCAGCCCGATGAAAACATCTTCAAGCGAGTAAGGCACAACTTCCGCCGAGGATACGTTGATCTGTTCGCGACCGAGTTTTTCCGTGATCTGCTTTATTGCCGAGTCAGGATCTTCGTCGACAACTACATGCAGCCGTTCCCCAAACAGAGACACGCGCCAACTTTCCACCTCTTGCTTGAGCAGATTATTGGCCCGCTGGGCCGCGTCGGTGACGAATTCGATCACATGCGCTTTCTGATCGGCTTTCAAATCCGATGGGGAACCCTGCGCTACTAATTCTCCCGCAACCATCAGCCCGAGGCGATTGCATTGTTCCGCCTCTTCGAGATAGTGCGTCGTCACCAGAATGCCCATGCCGCGATCAGCGAAACTATTGATCATCTTCCAAAAGGCGCGACGCGCCAGCGGATCGACCCCGGAGGTCGGCTCGTCCAGGAACAAGACGCTGGGTTCATGCATGACTGCGGCGCCGAATGCCACGCGCTGTTTCCACCCACCGGGCAAACTTCCGGTCATCTGCTTTTCGCGGCCTTGCAAACCCGAGAATGACAACACCCAACGTCTCTTCTCAGCGCGCTCAGCTAGAGGGACACGATAAACGCCGGCAAAGAAGTCCAGATTCTCTTCGATGGTGAGATCGTCATAGAGCGAAAACTTCTGCGACATGTAGCCGACACGTTGACGCACATCGCTCGATCGCAACGAGCCAGTTTCGCCTGCCAGTTCCGCTTCACCCTCAGTTGCTTCCAGCAAGCCGCACAACATCTTAATGGTGGTCGTTTTGCCGGCCCCGTTCGCGCCCAACAAACCGTAAATCTCCCCGTATTTGACCTCGAGGCTGATGCGCTTAACGGCTTCGAAATCGCCGAACGTCTTGCTCAAATCGCGCGCGCCGATTGCAACTACGCTTGTCGGCCGATCTTTGAATTTGCGCTTGACTGGAAATGGGGTCGTGCGAACTTCGTCTTCCACGTGACGCAACATAGCAACGAACGAATTCTCAAGCGTCGGAGACGCTACCTTGATTTCATCAATTCGAATTCCTGCCGACCGCAACGTCTCGCGCGTCAACTTCTCTCCCGCACTCGTGTTCTTAACCATCACGTCAAGGTGATCGCCAAAGCGCTGCGCATCATCGACGCCCTTTGTTTCGTCTAACAAGTCTTCCGCGCGACTAAGATCGGCCGCGCGCACAATCAATCGCTGCAGCCCCACGTGGTCGCGCAGTTCGCGCGGGGTTCCTGTCTGATGAATCAAACCTTCATGCATGAATCCAATACGCGTGCAACGTTCGGCTTCGTCGAGGTATGGCGTTGCAATCACAATCGTGATTCCCTGACTCGACAGATCAGCCAACGCGTCCCAGAACTCTCGCCGCGACACTGGATCGACGCCCGTCGTCGGCTCGTCAAGCAACAGAATCTTGGGTTCGATGATGAGCGCGCACGCTAGCGAAAGCTTCTGCTTCATGCCGCCACTCAGTTTTCCCGCGAGGCGATCAGTGAATTGATCCATTCCAAACATCCGCAGATAGCGAAGGCTGCGCTCTGCGATTTGCGCATTAGAGAGTCTTCTCAGTTCGCCGATGTAACGGAGATTTTCTGAAACCGTCAGATCGTGATAGAGGCTGAATACTTGAGTGAGATATCCGACGTACGAACGGGCGTCGCGCGCCGGCCGGCCGAGCATGATCGCCTCTCCGCTCGTTGCCGGCATCACGCCACCCAGAATTTGAAAGACCGAAGTTTTGCCGGCACCGTCGGGGCCAATCAAACCGAATATTTCGCCGGGTCGGACATCGAAATCGATTCCGCGGACGGCTTCGATAGCGCCGTAGACCTTGCGCAGACGACGAATGCTGATCGCCACATTAGGATCATCAGGATCCTGAGGAGGGTGATTGAACGCGGGCCTCTGCGGTGACGACGCGGAATTGAAGACGGATTGTAGCGATGTCATTAACGTGACAATCCTTTGCGCGAATGGAAACCGATTATCGCCTGCCGGTATCCCTCGGCCAGGTTGTGCCTTCGACTAGAATTTCTCCGTCGGCGGGCATCCCGGGTTTGGCGGCGCCGTTTGGATTCTTGATCATAAGCTTCACACCGACGACCTGCTTGACGCGCTCATTTTGAAAGTAAGTATTCTCGGGAGTGAACGACGCTTCAGGGTCAATGCGCGAAACGTACGCGTCGACCGCGCTCTTGGGATTTGAATCAAGATAGACACGCGCGGGTTGATCGAGCTTCACGCGCCCGATGTCGCCTTCTGGAACGAAGCCCCGGAGATAAATTTTGCCCACGTCGAACATTGTCACGATTGCCGCCCCGGGCGAAACGACTTCGCCAGGTTCAGCGACACGTGTCGCGACGACCCCGTCGAATGGCGCCACGACTGTCAGATCGCTGCGGTTGGCTTGCGTCTCTTTCAATTGTGCGCGCGCACGTTCGGAGTCTGCCTGTGAGGCAGCGACATCAGATTGCGCCTGATTGATTTGTTTCTTAATCGCGGCGGCCTGAGACGATCTGATTGGCGCGTTCTTCAGATTGGCACGCGCTGCAGTCAGCGCTCCGCGGGCGGCATTTACCTGCTTCCGTGCGGCTTCAACGACGGCGCTCTGGCTCTCAGCAGTCGTCTTCGCCTGTTCACGCTGACGATCGGAAACGTCGCCGGTGCGCGCGAGTCGTGTAAACTTCTCAAGATCATATCGTGCCTGTTCGTAGCCGGCCTGGGCCTGCGACAGGTTCGCTTCCGCGGTCGCGACCTGAGCTTCAGCCTGGCGCACGCGTCCTTCAGCATCTTGATGTGCCTGTTCGACAGTTATGTCCGCCTGCTTGAGTTGCTCGCGCAGCACCCCAATCTGTTCTTGCGAGCGCGTCACGCGCGTGTCAGCTTCCCGCGCAGCAGATTGAGCTTGTTCTTCGCGGGCAGCCGCTTGTTCCTCGTCGAGCAACGCGATTACGTCACCCGCTTTGACGGTGTCGCCTTCGCGCACGCGAATCTCGCGGATGCGCCCGGAAACTTTCGTCGCCACAGTGGCATCGTCAGCTTCAATCCTCCCGCTGAGCACAATGATGTTCGGCGGCACGGGCGGCTGACGAATCAAAAACCACCAAACGAGAAAACCGCCGCCAATCAAAATTAGGACGATTGCCAGCGCAACAACGATTCGGGATCGCTTATTCAATGGCATTTTCGGATGTGTCTAATTCAAGGTCACAATCACGTTTTTCGCCGAGTCCTGGCTAACGGATTTCGACTTTGCGGATCGTGAACGCAGAACAAATTGGTAATGCGTTTGCACTCAAAAACTTTATTTCAGATTCACGTTATTCGCCGTCAATGAATTCCCCGTTGCGCGCTGGAATTCGGCGATGGCTTTGTTGAGATCGGTTTGCGCGCGCAGTTCGTTGCCGCGCGCAATGGTCAGCGCGGTCTGTCGCTCAAGCACGAGAAAGACGGTCGATTGACCGACATCGAGCTTACGCTTCTCGCTCTCGTACTGCTGTTCAGCATTTTCGCGTGCCACGGCAGCTGAGCGCAGTCGCGCTTCCGACGTCGTCACTGTTTGCAAAGCGTTACGCACTTCGACCTGAATCAACTGTTCGAGTTGCTGTCGCTGCGTCGCGATGCGATCGCCTTCAATCTCTGAATGCGCGAGTTGGCCTTCGGCAGTTCTATTGCGCAAGGGCAGACTAATCGTGACCCCCACACGGAAGTTATTGAAGTCGTTTGATGCCAGATTCTGAAGCGACTGCGGATAGCCGCCAATCAAGTTTGGCGGAACGGTGGCCGTCGGAGGATCAGGCAGTGGCGTCAAACCATTTAGTGTCGACAACTGGTTTACCCGCGCGCGCAACTGATCGTTGCTCGCCGAGAGAGGATTCGTCGTCGTCACACGCGTGCCGGCATTCCCAACCACTCCATAAGTGCCAACCAGATCGATCTGCGGCTTGGTTAGATCGCGATACAGCTTCTGATCGAGTTGATTGATCTCGCGCGCGAGATCTGACTCGCGCAGTTCGGGACGATTTTCCAGCGCGGCTTTCATCGCATCAGGCAAAATCACGGGCGGGACTGTCAGGTCAACGTCGTCCGTCGGAATCACTGACGCATTCCAAATCGGCGCCTTCTGGTCTTCGGCAATCAGATTCTTCAAATTGTTCTCGGCGCGATTGACGTCATCGAGCGCGGCGAACTCCGCTTGTTCAAGGTTCGCCACTTGAGTCTGCGCCGCCACGATGTCGATAGGTGCGAGCGTACCCTCAGTCACCATGCGCCGGTTGTGTTCGAGCTGCGAGCGCGCATCCGCCAGCGACTCGCGCTGAATTTGCAGATTTCGCAACGTAAACACCAGGTCCCAGTACGAACGCTGTACGTTCGCGATAACTTCGATCGCCCGCTGCCGGAATTGCGCGTCCGTCAACGACAGATTCTTCTTCGCCACTTCAATTTGACGTCGCGGCAGATCAAACGCACGCCCACGCAGGAGCGGTTGCGCAAAAGTGAAAGTGAGCGCCGTCGGATACGATGGGTTGAGAACGTTGAAAGCACTGTTGCTGGTCAGACGCACTGAGCTAAAGTCGAGGCGATAGTTGCCGCCGTATTTTGGTGTCAACCCTTCCAACCGTGTCGTGCCGGTGAAATCACTGGTCTCCAATTTGGCGGCGCCACTCAAGACACTCGTTGCGGGAGTAAGAATGCGCTCGTAGTAACTCTGCGTGGTCCATCGCGGATCATAAGCGCCGTGCGCAGTCAGCAAGTCGGCTTCAGCGATGCGCACATTGTCGCGCGAGACCTCGATGTCTTTGTTGTTTCGCAAAGCCAGCACGATCGCATCACGCAACGTGATCGGTTGCTGATCGTTGACATCGACGCCCACACGGGTAAGAGGCGGCAGCGGCTTGTTCGCGTCAGCGCGAAAATCAACTGCGACGATCGGCAGTTTCCAATTCTGCTGCGCCGAAATCACCGGTGAAGGAGTGGGCGACGCGACCGGGTCTTGCGCGAGCGTTCCATGTGCCGCCCACAAAACAAATACGAATGCGATGATGGTTGTCTTGAACATGTTCCCTAATAAAGATGCGGTCGCGGTGGCCGCCCGTCGTCGTACGCGCCCAAATACGCCACCGAAGAAAGAACCGATTCGCGCCCAGACGCGGCTGCGTGCGAGGTCGTCGAACAGTGAATAAAACACCGGCACCGCCAACAGCGTGAGCAGCAGACAAAGTGACTGGCCGCCCACCACCAGCACGCCGATCGAACGGTTCGTACCCGAACCGGGGCCGCTCGAAATCGTCAGCGGCGTCATGCCGGCGACCAGCGCGATCGTCGTCATCAAGATGGGCCGCAGACGATCGCGGTTCGCCTGAATGATCGCTTCGTGACGTTCCATGCCCTGTCGCCGCAAACCGTTGGTGTG
>DASYPX010000061.1:0-7609 GCA_036006125.1 Pyrinomonadaceae bacterium
GTAGTTCTTTTCAATCGGCGTTTCCTTTTCTTGAATTCGATCGGCAACCAAATCCAGGCTCGAATCGATTAACTCATGCAACTCAACCTCGGCGCGCTCCAATTGCCGTCGGCGCGAGAACTGTGTGACGTCGACCACTAACTTATTCAAGTGCTGAATACCGCGTTCGACCAGGGTAATCGTGCGTTGCGCATCTTCCGCAGTCGCGTGCTCGCGAAGCATCTCCACGCCAAGGCGAATGCTACCCAGTGGGTTCTTGATCTCATGCGCCAGCTGCGCTGCTGCCTCACCAACCGCGGCAAGCGCTTCCGAGCGCCGCAAAGCGACTTCAGATTTCGCGGCTTCGGTGACATCTACGAGTGTCAGAATCTGCCCGTGTTCGTTGTCCATCTCCAATGGCGAAGAATAAACCTCAAACGTACGGGCGGCGCCGTTTTCACTCAATTGATGCCGCCCACGATAGGTTGCCGCCGTTACGTGGGAAGCGGTGGCCGCCTCCAGCAACTTCATGCCTTCCGAGGATGCGTCGCCGTCGTGAATCGAAGTGCCGATGACGAGGTTCGGAAAGATTTCAAAGAACGCGGTATTCGCGCTGCGAATGCGATCGTGCCGATCGATTGCCGCAATCGCGCTCACCATCCCTTCGAGCATCTGATTGCTGAACTCGCGCTCGCGGCGGGCAACTTCGGCGCTCTCACGAGTTTGCCGGTAACGGCGCTGCGCTTCCCACACTGTCGCGGCGGTCACAAACAATCCCGCCAGCATCGCAATTAACGACCAGATTTTGATCGATCGGGCTGCGGAATTCGCCAATTGCTCGCTGCGCTGGGTCACTTCGTTTTGCTCATCCCAGTTCTGCTGAATCAATTCATTCAATTCGCGATCGGCGCGTTGAAACTGCTCAAACCCGTGAAGGCTGTAAGCGTCGGAATCTTTGGTCGTTTCAACGTACGTGACCAGGTCGTCGTGAAAAGTTCGCCATTGCGGCAATTGAGCCAGCGGAGGACGGTCAAGCTTTTCGATAGGCTTCCCTAACTCCGAACGCGCGGTCCCAAGCCGCATGTCAAATGGCGGACGCAATTCATGTCGAAGCTGCGCCGCCATCTTGTCGCGTGCTTCATGATCGAGTTGCGTCAGCAAGATCCGCAACTGCAAAAGAAGGGCCGCCCGAGCAGTGAATTGTTGTTCCAGAATAAGGACTTCACGGCTCGTATCTTCAACGCGGCGCACACTTAGATTCCCGAGCACAATCACAAACAGCAGGAGCAACGCGCAACCGATGAGTAGCGGCATCAATGTCGGATCAAATCGTGGTTCGTTCGGTCCGCGCGACCTGGATTGTGGCGCAGAACGCGCAAACCGGCGATAAACAACCTCGCCTTGTGGCGAAGTCTTAGGTTCTTGTTCGACTGAAGAACGCATTGAAAATTGAAAGTTGAAAAATGCTAATTGCAAATTTCAACGCACGTTCAAAGGCCTCTCCTAATGACCTTTTTTAGACGCTCAGACTCCACTTTGCACTTTTCAATTTACAATTTTCAACTTGCACTGTCCTCTAATGTTTTGCGCTCATCCAGTCGTCGCCGATTCCCGTCTCGGCAATAAGTGGCACATCGAGCTCGACGGCGTTCTCCATTTCGCGCTTGAGTGTGGCTGCAACTCGCTCAGCATCGCCAGCCGCGCACTCGACGAGAAGTTCATCATGCACCTGCATCAGCATCCGGGCCTGCAAGTTCTCGCGCTGAAACGCCTCGTCGGCGCGCAGCATCGCCATCTTCACGATATCGCTGGCCGTGCCCTGAATCGGCATGTTGATCGCCTCGCGCTCGGCCGCTCGTCGAATGTTGCCGTTTCGATCATTGATGCCCGGCAACGGCCGGATGCGTCCGTATAATGAGCGAACAAAACCTTGCTCACGTGCCAGAATCGGAATCTCTTCCATGTACCGCCGTACACCTTTGTATGTGTCGTAATAATCGTCGATCACTTTGCGCGCTTCCTGACGCGAAATGCCGACGCGTTGCGACAACCCCCACGGCTCGATCGCGTAGGCAATGGCGAAGTTTACAATCTTTGAAAAGCGACGCGCCTCTTTCAGTTCTGATTCCGTCTGCGCGCCAAAGACCAGCCGCGACGTGCGATTATGAATGTCTTCGCCTTTCTGGAAAGCGTCGAGCATGACTTCGTCGTGCGTAATGTGTGCGAGCAAACGCAACTCCAATTGCGAATAGTCGGCCGAAATCAGTTTGTTGCCCTTTTCGGCGACGAACGCGCGTCGAATTTGCCGCCCCAATTCAGTTCGGATCGGAATATTTTGCAGGTTCGGATCGCTCGATGAAAGACGACCAGTCGCGGCCACCGTTTGATTGAGCTGCCCATGCACACGTCCATCTGCCGCCACTTGATGCGGCAAAGCGTCGGTGTAAACACTCTTCAATTTTTCCAGCTCACGATACTCGATAATCAAACGTGGCAGGTCATGAGTCAGCGCGAGTTCTTCGAGCACAGCTTTGCTCGTCGAGACGCGACCGGTCGAAGTCTTACGGCCTGACACGATGTTCAGCGCTTCAAAACATTCGGCAACTTGTTTCGGGGAATTGATGTTGAATTCGCGTCCGGCCATCTGACAGATGCGATCCGTCAGCGTCGCAAGTTGTTCGCCCAGGTTCCGCGAAAGTTCAGCCAGTACTTCGGTATCAACGCGCATACCCGCACGCTCCATTCGATAAAGAAGAGGCGCGAGCGGCAACTCAACGTCACGATAGATACTGCCGAGGTCCTTCTCGTCGATGCGCTGCCGCATCACCGCGGCGACTTGAGCAGTAAGATCGGCGACCTCAACAGCTTGCCATGCGGTTTCGTTCCAACCGTCGTGCGGCGGTCCGCCGCCTTCGACACCGACTGCGTCGCGCGCGAGATCGACCAGTTCATATCGACTGCGTGTGGGATCAAGAACGTACGCGGCTAGCAGGGTGTCGTCCGCCACTCCGGCGAGCTCGACCCCAAGCGGCGCGAGCAAAGCAGTGCCGCGCTTGTAGTCATGAATCGACTTATCCAGCAAACCATTCGCGAAGAGCTCGCGCAACGGCGGAATGGCCGCGTCTTTTCCTTCGCCAAAATTGTCGAGATCGACAAAAGCGGACTTCCCTGCCGCCGTAGAAAAGGCGATGCCGCGTGCCGCGTGATCATCACGCGTGCTCTGCTGCTGACCGGCGCCAGCCGGCGTGGAATTTGAAATTGCGAACCCGATCGTGTCCGCTTCCCACAGTTGTTTGATCAGGTCATCCAATTCGCGGCGTGTGCGAATTTGTTTGTATACACGCGCCGCGGTTACCCGCGCGCTCGCAACCGCGCCGTCTGCGAATTGCTGCGTTAGATTTGCGAACTCAAGTTCGCGAAACAGCTGGTAAGCTGCGCCTCGATCCGGCGGTTTCGCCTCAAGCGCTTCCAGATCCAAATCAACCTCGAGATCAGTTTTGATTTGTGCCAACTCGCGCGATTTGCGAATCAGCTCTGCGTTATCACGGAGAGATTCGCGATAGCGTTTGTTCTTAATCTCTTCCCAGTTGTTCAGCGCGTTTTCGATCGAGCCAAACTGTTGAATGATCTGGACTGCGCCTTTCGGACCGACGCCAGGCGCGCCGGGAATGTTGTCGATCGAATCGCCCATCAAACCGAGCAGCTCAACCAGCTTCCCCGCGGGCACACCAAACTTCTTCTGCACCCAAGCCTCGTCGCACCACTCAATGGGCGGCACGGGTTCTTTTCGCTTCACCACTTGCGAATTCTGACGCATTGAAACGATCCAGGGGTCGCGCACCAGTTGGCACATGTCTTTGTCATTCGACACGATCACCGCTTGCAAGCCTGCGTCCGCAGCTTTCACCGCCAAGGTACCGATCACATCGTCGGCTTCGTAACCAGACAGGCTAATCATCGGAACGTTGTACGCCTCGCACAGCCGGCGAATGTAAGGCAATTGCGAGGCAAGCTCGTCCGGCATTTGCGTGCGCGTAGCTTTGTAGTCGGCGAATGCTTCATGCCGAAAAGTCTTTTCTTTCGATTCGAAAACCGCCGCGATGTATTTTGGCTTTTCGTCTTGAATCAGCTTGCGCAGCATGTTCGTGAAAATGAACACGGCCTGCGTCACCTGGCCTTTCGAGGTCATCAGCGGCGCCGCCCGGTTAGCCAGCGGCGCATAAAACGCGCGAAAGATGTGCGACATCGAGTCGATGAGAAAGACTCGCTCCGCCGGTTTCTCAGCGGCAGGGGCTTGTGGCTTCGGCATGGTTCGTTTTGATCATAGAGGTTCGGCTTTTGCTAACGCAAGCGACGTTTCAGATCAGCTCGTTGCGTCTTGTCATCATTTCTCTGAACCAAGCGTAGTTTCGATGCCACACACCGTTCGCCAAATCGGCATTTTCCTGCGACACGATTCAGGCATATGCATTGCTGAAAAAATGCTTGTCGAAATCAGTTACTATCAACTGACACACAGCGAATGAAGCAAACAACACTCGCCTCCTCAGTCTCCACGAAAGGCATAGGACTTCACACAGCGGTTCCGGTGACGCTCAGTCTGTCGCCGGCGCCACCGCACACCGGCTATGTTTTCCGGCGCACAGACCTCGGCGGATTCGAGATTCCAGCGACAGTCGAATCGGTTGCGCATTGCAGCTACGCCACGACGCTGATGCGCACAGGCGTGATGCTTTCGACGGTCGAGCATCTTCTCTCCGCGCTACGCGGATGCAACGTCGATAATGCGTACATCGAAGTGGACAATCTGGAAATTCCGATCCTGGATGGCTCGGCTGAGACGTTCGCGGAAATGATCGAGAACGCCGGCATTATCGAACAGTCGACCGCACGCCGTGCGTTGATGGTGCGTCAGAGAGTAAGCGTTGAATCAGGCAATCGCCGCATCAGTCTGGAACCGTCAGAGACTTATGAAATTGATTGCCTCATTGATTTCGCGCATCCGATGATTGGAGTGCAGCATCGGCGGGTTGTGCTGGAAAATGGCTCGTTCGGCCGCGACATTGCTTCGGCGCGCACGTTTGGCTTTATCGAAGAAGTCGAAGCCTTGCGCCGAGCAAACCTCATCCGCGGAGGTTCGCTCGACAACGCGATCGTGCTCACCAGGAGCGGCATGCTCAATGAGACCGGTCTGCGGTTCCCCGATGAATTTGTCCGTCACAAAATTCTGGACATCATTGGGGACTTTGCCTTGCTCGGGATGACTCTGCTCGGTCGCGTGCAGGCTGAAAGAAGCGGACACCTTCTGCATGCCGCCCTGATGTCTTCGCTGCTCAGAAATCGGGACGCGTGGGAAATCGTCGATTTACCCGTAGGAGTGCCACAAGCGGTCGCCGGCGGCTGATACTCAGACGCGGATTCGCGCGGTTCTCAAGCGGTTTCGCTCTCACCTCTGCTAAAATCACTTTTCGTCAAACGCGCCGTGGTTTTCCGGCATCTAAAGCTCCGACTTCAAGATTCGAAGGGTTCTTTAAACGCATGAAACACAAGCTAATTCTCGCAGGCTTATTCGCAGCGACTCTTTTGTTAACGCAGCCTCAGACCGGTCGGGCGCAACAACCTTATGTGACCGACGACGAGGTGAAGGTCAAAACGTACAAGAAGTTCGTCGATAACCGCGTGCCGAATCCGGTGGTTGCCTACCAGGCCGCACGCGACTACATGCAGCGCTACGGCAAAGAAGACGACCAATACACCAAGTATCTCAAGGTGTGGATTGCCGCCTATGAGGAAGACGAACGGAATCGTCGCCTGGCCGCCGAAAAGGCGGATCGTGAGCAGCAACTGCTCGGCAGTTTCACCACGAAGGATTACGCGAAATCATACGGCCTTGCGAAACAAGTCCTCACTGACAATCCCGATAACTTGCGTGTCTTGATTGCGCTCGGCTACGGAGCGGTCGCCGCGAGCACTGAGGCGCGTAACGAAGCGTTCAATGCCGACGCAGCGAAATATGCTGAGCGAGCGATTCAGTTGATCGAGGCAGGTAAAACACCGGAGACCTGGGCACCATTTAAGGGCAAAGAGGACGTACTCGGTTCCCTTCACTACGCGCTTGGCTTCTACAACCTAAAAGCGGCGCCAGACACGGCGATCACCCACTTCATCAAAGCGACGCAGGTGGATGCAGATCGTCGCAACGCGCCGTCGACGTACTACTATCTGGCGGCTTCGTACCAGACTGGACCTTACAAGCGGTTGTCGGAAGACTACAGCAAGCGATTTGCGAATCAACCTGAATCACCCGAAAGCAAAGGGGCGCTCGATAACATCAACAAAGTCGTCGACAAGATGATCGACGCATACGCCCGCGCGGTCGCGTTGGCTGGAACAAGCGCGCAAAATCAAACGGCGAAGACACAATGGATGGCGCAGCTCACCAATTTCTGGAAATTCCGCCACGAGAATTCAGACGCGGGCTTGAATGAGTACATCGCCGGCGTGCTGAAGACGCCGTTGCCGCAGTAGTTGTGGCGCAAGTTGACAACTTGCGCTACATCATTAGAATCGAATTTCTTTGATAGAGCGGGAGTAGCTCAGTGGTAGAGCATCGCCTTGCCAAGGCGAGGGTCGCGAGTTCAAGTCTCGTCTCCCGCTCCAATTCAAGGCAAAAGGAGAAAGTAAAAAGGAAAAACTATCCTCCGGTTTTTACCTTTTTCTTTTACCTTTTGCCTTTTCTTTTTGGGCGGCGTAGCCAAGTGGTAAGGCAGAGGTCTGCAAAACCTTTATTCATCGGTTCGATTCCGATCGCCGCCTCCAACTATCCCAAACACAACTAAGAGTTAGAGCCGTGACCCGTGACGTGAGAGGAACGTCCGACGCGCCCTGAACGCGCTTGGCGTGTTTTATTTTTATCGGTTCGTTGACGAAGGATTTCTCCTCTAGCTAGCATTGGCCCATAATCAGCTTGACTGTTACGCGTTGCTAGCGACGTGAGACATCCAGTTGAAGACAACGGCGCAGTGTTATAGGTATTCCCTATCGCATTGCGCCGTGTGTTTTTTCCTGGAGTTGCTTCAAGGAAAGAATTCCTATCCCGGTCCGACAGACTGCTAACAGCCAACTACGTTGCTCGATAGTAGATGGCGTGATATAACCCTTCACAACACGGCAAGCGGGAAGTGGTGGGACTTTCCGCGACCAATGGGCGATACGATGACTTACTTGCGTGGGGCAATCGTACCGCCCTTTGCTTTCAGAAAATGCGTCCCGACTCTTAATCCGACCCACTGTTTGAGCCGAGGTCTTAGTCGATTGCTTTTCCGCTTTTTCGCCATACCTTCTAGAATAATGATCCCCCCGACACTGAGACAGAGAAATGAATCCTCGCAAACCTTCGTTGATTGGTGCTGTGATTGACGGTGATACGGAGACCGTCCGGGCATTGCTTGCTGCGGGTTCGGATGTCAATGAAACTGTGAGCGGGGGTCGGACTCCACTTATCATGGCCATACTCTTCGAGCGCACTCAAATAATAACTTTGTTACTCGAGGCGGGAGCGGACCCTCACCAGCCTGATAGTCTCGGGCTGAACGCAGCAGACTGGGCGGAGAGGAAGGGTTTGAACCTA